>NZ_JQNA01000002.1:5637341-5950526 GCF_000745015.1 Burkholderia sp. 9120
TCGACGCCGCGACCATTCCGATTCCCATTCCGATCGACCGTGGTCTGCTTGGCTATCGCGTGGCGCTCATCAACGAAGGGCAGCAGGCGAAGTTCAACGCGATCCACGACCTCGCGGGCCTGCGCACGCTGACGATCGGCCAGGGACAGGATTGGGGCGACGTGCCGGTGTACCGGCTGGCCGGCGTGCCGCTCGTCACGGCGAGCCGCTACGACCTGCTGTTTCCGATGCTGGCCGATCACCGCTTCGATATGTTTCCGCGCGGCGTGCTGGAAATCACGCGCGAGTTGAAGGCGTTTCAAACGAGTTTTCCACAGATGCGGGTCGAGTCCCATCTGCTGATCCGCTATCCGTACGCGCAGTTTTTCTACGTCAGCAAGGACGACCCGATCCTCGCGAAGCGA
This sequence comes from Burkholderia sp. 9120, assembly GCF_000745015.1. Classification (NCBI taxonomy): domain Bacteria; kingdom Pseudomonadati; phylum Pseudomonadota; class Betaproteobacteria; order Burkholderiales; family Burkholderiaceae; genus Burkholderia; species Burkholderia sp. 9120. The sequence goes on from NZ_JQNA01000002.1 coordinate 5,637,746, forward strand.
ATCAACGACGGCCTCGAAGCCATGTTGAAGGACGGCAGTTTCGACGCGCTGTTTCGCGCGTATTTCTCGCGCAGCATCGCTGACCTGCATCTCGAACGGCGCGTGCTGATCGACCTGAAGAATCCGTTTCTGCCGGCGTGGGTGCCGTTGGACCGCAAAGCGCTCTGGCTCGATCCATTCATCGGGAATAAGCGCAACTGAAGGATTGGCTGATAACGGTTCAGGATTTCCTGACTTCAGAATCAGCAAACCGGCCGCCCAGAACCCGTGCCGCCTGACGTTCAGCAGACGGCAACGCGTTTAAAGTGGAGCATCCCCTTCCGTTGCCGGATGACCGTCATGCCCGATTATTTTTTGCAGCGCAAGAAGACGGTCAATCGCATCGACGCGCTGTGCGCGGCTCTGTTCGAACTTTGGTGTGAGGAGAAAAAACGTGTACCGCTCGCGTATCTTTTGCACTGCTGGCCATTAACCGGTCACGATCCGGTGTCGGTCAAAAAGATCGCCGACGCGCTGGCGGATCTGTCGCAGTTCCAGGCCAGTCTGCTCAGCCCCGGCGCGTCGCAGATGATCCGCGAGGTGATCGGCAACGTGCGCGAGATCATCGGCGAGCCGGCCCCGCCGGGCGCGCTGGCCGCGAACGGCGCCGGCATCATGTGGACGCGGGTCCGGTTGGGCAATCCGTCCGCCGCGGTGGCGGCCTTCACAAAAGCCGATTTCCTCGACGGCCCCTTATAGACCGCGATTTGCCTGCAAGTGCAAAATACAAACACAAGAATCACAGCACCTGCGGGGAATTATGGTGGTCAATAGCTTGAGTTCTCTCCTGGCCTCGACCGGCCGACTCCGGCATAGCGTGGTGCTGCGACTGCTCGCCATCGTGCTGCTGTTCAGTTGCGCGGTCACCCTGTTGCTGACCGCGCTGCAGCTTTACCGCGACTACGGCCGCGGCGTCGACGCGATCGAGACCCGTCTGGCCGATATCGATCGGAGCAATCGCGACAGTCTCGGCGAAGCGCTGTGGCAACTGAACCGCACCGAGCTTCAGTTGCAGTTGAACGGGATTTTGCGGCTCGCCGACATGCGCGCCGCCGAAGTGCGCGAGACCGGTTCGAGCGCCGCCCCGCTGGTGGTGACGGCCGGCACGCCGGAGAGCGGCGCCGTGATAGCCCGCGAATTTCCGATCTTCTACCGGATTCACGGCGTGCAGCAGAAAATCGGCAGCCTGTACGTGCAGGCGACGCTCGACAATCTGTATCGCGCGCTCACGCAAACCGCGCTGGTCATTCTCGTGAGCCAGGCGGCCTACACGTTTGTCGTCGCGCTGTTCACCATCTATATCATCTCGCGCCTCGTCACCCGGCATCTCGCCACGATCGCGCGGCAGGTCGGTCAGTACGATTTCCGCTCGGCGCACCAGCCGTTCGCCCTGCCGCGCCCGCAGCCGCGCTGGCCCGACGAACTCGACCGCGTGGTCGCCGCGTTCAACAACATGGGGCCGCGGCTGCACGAGGCGTATCTGGTGGAACGCGACACCGCCGCGCAGCGCGAGGCGCGGCATCTGGCCGAAGCGGCCAATCGGGCCAAGAGCGCCTTTCTCGCCAACATGAGCCACGAACTGCGCACGCCGTTGAACGGCATTCTCGGCTATACGCAGATTTTGCTGCGCGACGCCAGCCAGAGCGAACGCCAACGCGGCGCGGTCGAAGCCATTCACCGCAGCGGCGAACATCTGCTGGCGCTGATCGACGACACGCTCGACTTCGCGCGGATCGAGGCCGGCAAGCTGCGCATTGAAATGACCGACGTGCCGCTGCCGAGGGTGCTCGACACGATCCGCGAAATCATCGGCGTGAAGGCGGAGCAGAAGCGCCTGCAGTTCACCTGCGAAATCGCGCGCGGTCTGGCCTGCGCGGTTCGCGCCGACGAGCAGCGCTTGCGCCAGGTTCTGCTGAACCTGCTCGCCAACGCGCTCCGCTTCACGGACACGGGACAGGTCAGCCTGAACGTGGAGCGGGCGCCCTCCGGCGCGGTGCGCTTCTGCGTGCTCGATACCGGCATCGGCATTTCGGCGACCAAACTAAGCAGCATTTTCGAGCCGTTCGAACAGGCCGGCAGCGCCGCGCGGCGCGCCGGCGGCGTCGGCCTTGGTCTCGCGATCAGCCAGCAACTGGTGCGCGCGATGGGCGGCGAAATCCGCGCCGAAAGCGAGCCCGGTCATGGCAGCGCGTTCTGGTTCGATCTGGCGGCCGCCACGGTCAATTCCGCCGCGCCGCGCAGTGTCGCGCCCGGCACACCGTCGCGGCGTGTGATCGGCTACGCGGGCGCGCGCCGCTCCGTGGTGGTGATCGACGACGAACCCATCAACCGTGCGATGGTGAGCGAGTTTCTGCGGCACTTGGGGTTTGAGGTGCGCGAAGCCGCCGGCGGCCGCGAAGGCATTGCGATGGCGCGCGAGGAGACGCCGTCGCTCGTCATGACGGACATTCTGATGCCCGACATGGACGGCCTCGAAACGACGCGCCGCTTGCGGCGTCTGCCCGGCTGCCATGACATTCCGATCATCGCGATGTCGGCGAATCCGTCGTGGAGCGGCGAAAAACGCAGTCTTCATGCGGGCGCGAATGCGTTTCTGCCGAAGCCGGTCGAATTCGACCGGCTGCAAGCGCATCTTGCCGATCTGCTCACGCTGGAATGGCGCTGCGCGCCGCCCACGGGCTCCGCACCGGTCGAGCCGCCGCCTGAACCCTCGCCCACGCTGTCGACGGCCGAGATGGAGACGCTGCACCGGCTGGCCCGTCTCGGCGACATGCGCGCGATCGCCGCGTGGGCCGACCGGATGACGGCGCTCGACGCCCGCAACCTGCCGTTCGCGGCGCAACTGCGCGGGCTGGTCAAAGACTATCAGTCGAAAGCGATTCTGCTGCTCGTCGAAGCGCATCTCGACCGGAGGCGCACGTCATGAACGCCAACGCCAACCTGACGCAGCCGGCCACCATCCTGGTCGTGGACGACGCGCCGATCAACATCGGCGTGGTGGTGGACAGTCTCGAAGATGAAGGCTTTCGCGTACTGATCGCGCTCGACGGCGAAGAAGCGCTCGAACGCGCGCATTTTTCGCAGCCCGATCTGATTCTGCTCGACGTGAAGATGCCGGGCATCGACGGATTCGAAACCTGTCGCCGGCTCAAGCGCGAAGAAGCAACCCGCGAGATTCCGGTGATCTTCATGACCTCGCTGGGCGAACCCGACGATCTCGTCGAAGGCTTCTCGGCCGGCGGTATCGACTACGTGACCAAGCCGTTCCAGATTGCCGAAATGCTGGCGCGAATCCGCACCCACCTCGCGCTGCGCGCGCTGCACAAGCAACTGCGAACGCAGAACGTGCAGCTCTCGAACGAGGTCGCGGCGCACCGCGAGGAACAGGCCGCGTTATCGCGGGTGCGCGACGAACTGGAAATCCGGGTCGCGGACCGGACCAGCCAGCTTGCACGCGCGAATGCGAACCTGCTGATCGAAATCGACGAACGCAAACGGACCGAAAGCAAGCTGGTATCGAGCGAAACGCGCTTTCGCACGATCGTCGAAACCAGCCCGGTGCCGCTGTGCATCACGTCCATGCACGACGGCCGCGTGCTGTACATGAACGCGCCGTTTCGCTGGCTGTTCGCACTCGACAAGGAATGGCGCGGCGTCACCTACATCGCCGATTTTTACGTCGACCCAACCGAGCGCGACCGCACAATCGCATTGATGCGCGCCGAAGGCGGCTTTACCAATGCCGAAATCCAGTTCAAGGATTCGGCCGGCGCCAGCTTCTGGGCCGTCGCCACCGCCCGCATTGCCACCTTCGACGACGCCCCCGCGATCTACGTCGGCTTCAACGACGTCACCGCGCGCAAGCAGACGGAAGAAATGCTGCGCGCGAGCGAAGCGAGCCTCGCGAACGCGCAACGGCTCGCCAAACTCGGCGACTGGGCATGGAACGTCAGCGATGGGGTGACGCACTGGTCGTATGAGATGTACCGGATTCTCGGCCTCGAACCGAACGGCGTGCGTCCGAACCTGCGGACGCTGCGCGCCGCCCTGCATCCCGACGATCGCGCTGCGGTACGGCACGCGGTGCATACGGTGATCGCCGGCCGGCGGCCGCAGTTTCTCGATTGCCGTCTGAGCGGGAGCGGCGGCGAGCCGCGGATCGTGCAACTGCACGTGGAATGTTCGAGCGGTGGACTCGGGCAGCCGCTCACGCTGGTCGGCACGATGCAGGACATCACCGAACGCAAGCGCGTCGAACAGGAACTGCTCGAATCGCGCGAACGGTTGCGGGAATTGTCGGCGTATATGGAAGCGGTGCGCGAAGAAGAACGCAAACGCATCGCGATGGAAATTCACGACGAACTCGGCCAGTTGCTGACCGCGCTAAAAATGGACGTGTCGTTGCTGCGCATGCGTCTGGACAGCGATTCTGAAGCGGCGCGCAAGACCGACGACATGCGCGAGCTCGTCGAAAAAACCATCTGGATGGTACGAAATGTCGCCAGTCATCTCCGACCGGCCGCGCTAAACTTCGGCGTCGTGTCGGCGCTCGAATGGCTGGTCGACGACTTCGTGCGGCGCAATCAATTGCCGTGCAAGCTGGCGATTCACGGCGGCGAACCGGTGCTGCCGGACGCGCATGCCACGGCGGTGTTCCGTATCGTGCAGGCGTCGCTGACCAATATCGCGCGGCACGCGCTGGCCACGCGCGTCGACGTGACGCTCACCGGCGGCGACAACGCATTAGCCCTTCATATCAGCGACGACGGCTGCGGTTTCGACCCGGCCGCCGCGCGCCGCCGCTACTCGTACGGACTGCTGGGCATGAGCGAGCGTGCGCGGCTGATCGGCGCCACGTTGCAGATCGAGAGCGCGCCGGGCGCGGGCACGACCGTCTCGATTCACATCCCGCTCACGAATCGGAATCCCCCATGATCAGAATTCTCATTGCAGACGACCACGCGATCGTGCGAGGCGGTTTGAAGCAGATCATCGCGACCACCGCCGACATGATCGTCGCGGACGAAGCGGCCGAGGGCGCGGAAGTGCTCGACAAACTGCGCGCCGGCTGTCCCGATCTGCTGCTGCTCGACATGACGATGCCGGGCATCAGCGGCATCGATCTGATCCGGCGTGTGCGGGCCGAGTACGCCAACCTGCCGGTGCTCGTGCTGAGCATTCACAACGAGGCGCAGGTCGTCTCGCGCGCTTTGCGCGCAGGCGCCACCGGCTACCTCACGAAAGACAGCGACCCGGAGGTGCTGTTGACCGCGATTCGCAAGCTCGCCGAAGGCGGCCGCTTTATCGATCCGAAGCTGGTGGATTCGATGATCTTCGGCACGCACACGGGCGAAACACCGCCGCACGCCATTCTGTCCGACCGCGAATTCCAGGTGCTGCAAGCACTGGCCGCCGGAAAGAGCATTAACGACATTGCCGAAACGTTCGCACTCAGCGCCAAAACCATCAGCACTCACAAAATGCGGCTGATGCAAAAGCTCGGCCTCAACAATAATTCCGAACTGATTCGCTACGCGATCCGGCATCACCTGAGTACCGAGTGATTAGGCTCAGGAAATCCTTACATTTTTATCAGAATTTCCCGACACTCAATTGCGGGTGCACTGACCGACAAAATTTATAAGCGGCTTTATGCTTGAATGACTACGTTTTGGTTTACTATCTCGCCTACCAAAGGCGGTCCAGTCAGACAGCCTGCTTGCTACGAATCTTCGGAAACCCCCGCCAGCATTCGAGCTAAAGCAACAAATACTGTATTGCGCTGCGTCAATCGTAAGATTGACCGACAAACGTCTCTCAGGTTCTGGCATGCAATCCTCGGACGCCAGAGTCTTTAGGCCGACACGCTGTGTCGGCCTTTTTTATTCCCGCCGCACTTTCTTTGCCAATGCCAATAGCCATCGCGCTTCCCGCGCATTTAAGAGATGATCGCGCGATAGGCAAACCAAATCACCGGCATAGCGTCGCTGAAATTAACAATTTGGTGAAAATAAACCGCTATTCGCGCAAAGGGCGGGCATTGCCACGGCCGATAGGCCGGTAAACCGCGCTGCCGCAATGGAAAAAGCGGGAATGGATTGTTCGTTACCGCTATTCCGCGTCTTTGTCACGAATAACGGACGGATGTCAATTAAGGCAAAACACCAAGGTTGGTGCTGACTCACCGGGAACAGCAGAGCCGCGCACGCGCGGCGCTGCCCTTAACGGATGCCGAACTTATGGTCCAGCGAGAACACGCCCGCACCGCGTCCGATGATCACCAGCAGCAAGCCGGCCCACGACAGATGCGTCGGCCATGCGTCCGGATAAACGAATACCTCGATCACCGTCGTCATGCCGAGCAGCGCGAACGCGGAAAAACGCGAGAACAGACCCAGCACCAGCAGCAACGGAAAAAGATGCTCCGAATAGGCGGCAATGTGCGCGGCGATTTCCGGCGGGACGAGCGGCAGCTTGTATTCGGTGCGGAACAGTTCGTACGTGCTCGGCGTCAACGTGAGAATGCCGCTCACCTTCGTGCGTCCCGACATGAAGAAGATCGCGGCAATCGCGAAGCGCGCCACCAGCGACAACAGCGAGTCGTTGATCAAACCTTGCAGCTTCGCGGCTAGCGCGTTCCAGCGTCCGCGCAACGTGGTGTGCGCGCGGGGCGCCGTGTTCTGGATCGCTTCCATGTGAATCTCCGTGTCGGTCAAAGTGTTCAGTGAGGGGCAATGTCGATCGCAGCGAATGCGCCCGCCGCGATCAGGTCGCCGAGAAGTTGCATGAAATCGAGTGAGGGTTGCGCGTCGAGCGCGTTTTGCGCGGCGGCGTCGAGGGTCTGCGAAGCCGCGCACGCGTCGAGAAATACACAGCCGCCCGCGCTGAGCGGCCGCCACTGCACCGCGCCTTCGGGCCGTGTCAGCAATGCGCCTTCGCCCGACCAATCCAGTTCCGACGGCAGCTCGATCGCTTCGCGATTGCAACGCCAGATCGTGTAGGTTGGCTGGTTGGCGAACCATTGCCAACGCACGGCGGCGCGCAACGGCAGCGTCAGCCGCCCGAGTGCTTCCGGCGCAAGGCAGGCCAGTGAGACAACGTCGATGCCGGGTTCATCCGCGGCCGCGTGCGTTTCGGTCCACAGGCGATCGAGCCGCGCGACGTTCGCCAGATAAGGCAGTTCGCGAGCCGGTTCGAAGTCGTCCAGAAACGCGGGGAAATCGTGGCCGTAGTACAGCAGCCGCGCGTCCGAAGGCGCTTGCCGGCGCACATAAATCGCCGCGGCCGCGCGAAACCAGTCGCTGCCGACCAGTCGCTCCACGCTCGGAAAGTTCGCTTGCAATGCGTCGATGCAAGCCTTCACGACGTTGTTGCGATACACCGCGAAGCCCGGTTGCGCGAGCAGCGAAGCGAGCAAGGGCGACGCCGCATCGGCGTCGTATAGCGCGCCCGCGAATGCATCCTGGAAGTGACTGAGCGAGCGGTTCATACCATCGCCTCCGTACTCGCCAATAAACGTTGAGCGATCGCGCGTTCCGTCAGCAGATCGTCGAACGGCGGAATGTGATCGTCACGTTCTATCAGCGTGGGTCTCGCGCCGATCCGTTCGATCAGGTGGCCGTACAACGACCAGACGTCGTCGGCGATCGGTGCATCGTGCGAGTCGATCAGCAGCGTGGTGGCGCCGTGAGTGTCGCGGCTATGTCCGGCGAGATGAACTTCCATCACCGAGTCCGCCGGCACCGCGTCGAGATACGACGCCGCGTCGAAGCCGAGGTTGTGCGCGCTGATATAAACGTTGTTCACGTCGAGCAGCAGACCGCACCCTGTCGTGCGGCACAGGTCGCCGAGAAACGTCAGCTCGTCCATTTGATGACCGTCGAGCTGAAGATAATGCGTGGGGTTTTCAATCGCGATGCGCCGCGCGAGCGCATCCTGAGTGCGGGCAATGTTGTCCGCGATACGCACGAGCGCTTCGCGGGTGCGTGGAAACGGCAGCAGATCGGGGTGATACGCGCCGCGCCACGTGGACCAGGCGAGATGCTCCGAGACCAGCGTGGGCTCGACGCGATCCGCCAACGCCCTCAGTCTTTGCAGATGGGCCGCGTCGGGCGCACTATCCGCCGCCAGCGACAACGACACACCATGCAACGACAGCGGATGACGGCTGCGAATCGCGTCCAGCCATGCGAGGCGAGGGCCGCCGTCGACCATGTAGTTCTCGGGATGAACCTCGAACCACAGACCTTCCGCATTGCAGTCGTGGGCCTGCGCGTAGTGGTCGGGCTTGAGGCCCAAACCGGCGCCCAGGTGGGTTAGCGTCTTCATGATCGGCGAGCGGCGCGGCGAATTACGATTCCATCGGCGAGAGCGAACCCGTGCCGTGCGGCGTCTTGATCGTCGTGCAGGTGCCGACCGGCACGTTCTTCCACGAATTGCCCTGGAAGTCCATCTTCGAGGTGCCCGCGCACGTCGTGCCGGCGCCGGCCTTGCAATCGTTGTGGCCGGCCATGGCCACGCCGTAGCATTTCTCCATCGCGCCGCCGGCGGCCGGTTGGGTTTGAGCGAAAGCACCGCTAGCGAGCGAAGCGAGGGCGAGAGCGGCGGCGGCGAGTTTAAGGTTGTTCATGATGGATTCCTCAAGAGACTTCGTTTCAGGGTAGGTAGCAGCGCGGGCGGTTCAGGCAGTGCCGGATTTGCTTGCGTTTGCTGGAAGGTAATTCGACGACTTTCGACAACCGGTTACAGCAACGCGAAAAAATTTTCACGCAGGCCGCGCCGACTGCGTTTCGCGGCGGTTTGGGTCCACGCGCGCGGCAGCGTAAAATCTGCGCAAAATAAATTTCACTCTTTGTGTAACCAGAGCGACCGATGGATCGAACTAACGATGACGCGACGTTGCAAATCAAGGAGAAGCACCTGCAGGCGCTGCTTCTCAAAGGCATGGATGGCGACGAAGCGGCGTATCGGCGGTTCCTGTCGGAGTTGAGCACGCACTTGCGCGGTTTTCTGAGGAGGCGTTTGCACAGCCAGCCGGGCGATATCGAAGATCTCGTGCAGGAAGTACTGCTGGCGGTCCACAACGGGCGGCACACCTACCGGCCCGAGGAACCGCTGACCGCATGGGTTCACGCGATCGCACGCTACAAGCTGACGGATTACTTTCGGGCGCGCTCGCGTTACGACGCGCTGAACGATCCGCTCGACGACGCCTTCGAGTTGCTGGCCGCGCCCGATCTGGAGCCGGCGCAGGCCAAGCGCGATCTCGGCAAGCTCCTTGAACAGTTGCCGGACCGCCAGCGGCTGCCGATCGTGCACGTCAAACTGGAAGGGCTCTCCGTGTCGGAGACCGCGCAGATGACGGGCCTGTCGGAATCGGCGGTGAAAATCGGCGTACACCGTGGGCTCAAGGCGCTGGCTGCAAAGATTCGAGGAACGCGATGAAAACGGACGACTTGATTTCCCTGCTTGCAACGGGCGCCGCGCCGGTCGACCGGCACCTGCTCGCCAAGCGCTTCAGCCTCGCCGTGCTGGTCGGCGCGGTCGGCGCGACGCTGCTCGTCGCGGTGCTGCTCGGCGTGCGCCGCGACCTGGCGGAAGTGGCGGCCACGCCGATCTTCTGGGCGAAGATCGCGTTGCCGCTGTGCCTGATGCTCGGCGCGCTGCAACTATCCACCCGGCTCGCCCGACCCGGCGCGGCTCTGGGCGCGAGCGGCCGTCTGCTGGTTGCCCTGCCGGTGGCCGTGGTGTGGCTGGCTGGACTCTATGTGCTGATGTCCGCACCGACCGACTTGCGGCTCGCGTTGGTGCTCGGCAAAACGTGGCGCGTCTGCCCGTTCAATATCACGATGCTGTCGGTGCCGGGCTTCATCGCCATTTTCTGGGCGCTCAAAGGACTCGCGCCGACCCGCCTCGCGCTGGCCGGCGCGGCGGGGGGGCTGCTGGCCGGCTCGACCGCCACGCTCGCCTATTGTCTGCATTGTCCCGAGATGGGGATTCCGTTCTGGGGCGTGTGGTACCTGCTCGGCATGCTGGTGCCGACTATCATCGGTGCATTGCTGGGGCCGCGCCTGTTGCGTTGGTAAGGCGCCCGGCGTGTCGTGGAGACCGTCATGTCATCGATTCAACCCACGCAGTCCGATCCGTCCACCGGCGCGGCGCGCGCGCCGCTGACCGCGTTCGTGTTCGCGGGCGGCGGTAGTCTCGGCGCGATCGAAGTCGGCATGCTGCGGGAATTGCTCAATCGCGGCGAGCGTCCCGGTTGCGTCGTCGGCGCTTCCGCGGGCGCGATCAATGCCGCCTATTTCGCCGGCACGCCGAATGCCGAGGGCGTCGCGGAACTGGAAGCGCTCTGGTGCCGCATCCGCCGCCAGGACATCATGCCGTTTTCGATGCTCGGGCTGCTCGACCTTCTGTTGCGGCGCCGTCCGCATCTGGTGGAAGCCAAAGCCCTGCGCGCGCTGCTGGAAAAAAACCTGCGCTACGCGCGCATCGAGCAGGCGGCCTTGCCGCTGCATATCGTCGCGACCGAGGTGCTGTCGGGCAACGAAGTCGTGATCTCGTCCGGACCGGTGGTGGACGCAGTCCTCGCCAGCGCGGCGATTCCCGGCGTGTTTCCGCCGGTGCGGATCGACGGGGTGGATCTGGTGGATGGCGGCGTCGCCAACAACACGCCCATTTCGGTCGCGGTCGGTCTCGGCGCCACGCGCATCGTGGTACTGCCGGCCGGCTTTGCGTGCGCGCTGCGCGCGCCGCCTTCCAGTCCGATCGGCCAGGCCATGCACGCGCTCACGCTGGTCATTGCTCGCCAGCTCGTTCGCGATCTGGAGTTTTACTCGACGCGCGCCGACATCTTCGTCGTACCGCCGCTCTGCCCGCTCGAAATCTCTCCGTACGATTACACGCAATGCGATCGGCTGATTGATCGGGCCGCCGGAAAAACGCGCGAGTGGCTCGATGGCGGCGGCCTGGAGCATGTGTTCATTCCCGGTGAATTGCGACAGCACGCGCATGCGGCACATTGAGCGCGCGGTACCGTGAGCCAGGCTATGGAATACCGGCGATCTCGCGCCGATCAGAACCGCTGCACCAGACCCAGCTGCACGCCTTTGACCGGCGCACCGGGATACGCAACCGGCAAGCCGGTCACGTTGACGCCACGCAGCGTGAAGCTGGCATCGTCGTGATTCGCGAGATACGCCGCGGTGAAATAAAACAGCAGCGTGCGCGAAAAGTTGTATTCGAACGACGCGCTGAACTGATCGGCGCTCGCGCCTTCTCCCGTGAAATCCCGCACATGCGCATAGCCCAGCGAAGCGCGCACGTCAGCGGAAAAGCGGTATTGCGCCGACAGCGAACCACCCGCACCGTGATACAGCGGCGAGCCGCCATCGCCGTTGAAAAACGACAGCCACACGCGGACCTTGTCGATCGCGTAACTCGCGCCGCCGAGATTGGCGCGTAGCGCAGCGGCGCCGTGCGTCTGCTGACGCGCGAACAGCAGCTTGAAGTTGTCGATCTGATAACGGGCCGTCACGTAGTAACCGTCGACGCCGTTACCGTCGCTCTCCGACGCATCGCGCAGGGCCATCATGACCGTTGCGTCAAAACCACCGACCTGCGGCGACAGATAGGTGATCGCGTTATTCGTGTAGGGCGTGATCTTCGAGAGGTTGTTGAGCCCGGACGCGATGGTGCCCGCGCCGAACGCGTCGAGATCGCCTTTGAACGGAATATAGATCGGCGAATACTGGCGGCCGAAACGCACTTCGCCCCAACGCCCCCGCGAGCCGATCCATGCCTGGCGGTTGAATATCACACCCGGCGTTTGCAGCGTGCCGTCGGCGCTGCTGAAGCCGTTTTCCAGCGCGAACACCACATAGGTATCGGCACCAATCGGCTCGGCGCCACGCAGCCCGATTCGCGAGCCGCGATAAGCGCCCGAGTCGAGACGCGACGTCCATCCTGAGCCCGGGTTGGTGATTTCAACGCTGGTGTCGAGCACGCCGTATAGCGTGACGGTGCCGTCGTCCGCCGCCATGGCGTGATGCAGGCCAAGCACCAGGCCAACGGCGCCGACGCTTGCGCGCACAACCACGTGACGAAGCCACGCGATCCGCCGCGTCACTGGAGCGGGCTAGCCAGGCGCTGCTTTGACTGAAGATGTCGAAATGCGATGCACATGAGATCCTCCAAAGGCTGACCGATTATATTCGGCTCATCCGTTGAAAGACGCAGACATGTCCAGCGTTTTAATGCCGATTCATAGCGCGGTAGCGAGGCCGCGTGGATCCCGACGTGCGGTTCGCGCATTCGTCGGCGCTGCGGACGCACCAGTCGAACCGTCCCGCAAGTGAAACGTGGAGATCGACACCTGCAGCAGTTTCGCCTGCTCGGTGAGCGTCTGCGCGACGGCCGCCGCCTGTTCGACCAGCGCCGCATTCTGCTGCGTCACGCTATCCATCTGCGTGACGGCGTCGCCGACCTGATCGATGCCCGCGCTCTGCTCGGCGGCCGCGGCGGCGATATCGCGCATGACGCCCGACACTTTCGCAATCGCGTCGCGCGCGTCGTGAATCGTCGCGCCGGTTTTACCGACCAACTCGGCGCCGTTCTCGACCTTTTCCGCCGCGCGGCTGATCAGCGTACGAATCTCTTTCGCCGCCGACGCGCTGCGCTGCGCCAGGGTCCGCACTTCGCCGGCCACCACTGCGAAACCGCGCCCTTCGTCGCCGGCCCGAGCGGCCTCGACCGCCGCGTTGAGCGCGAGGATATTGGTCTGAAATGCAATGCCTTCAATCACCGCGATGATCTCCACCATGCGCTGCGACTCCGCCGACATTTCCTGCATGGTCGACACTGCCTCGGCCGCCATCTCGCCGCCGCGATTGACGATCTGCTCCGCGCTCGCCGTGAGCCGGCTGGCGGTCTGTGCGTTCTCCGCCGTCTGCCGGACCATCGCGGTCATCTGTTCCATGCTCGCGGCGGTTTCCTGCAGCGACGCCGCCTGACTCTCCGTGCGGGCCGACAAATCCGCGTTGCCGCCCGCGATCTCGCGCGCGCCGATCGCCACTTTGTCGGCCGCGCCCTTGATCTGTTCAATCGTCTGCGCGAGCGCGTCGCGCATGCGTTGCATGGTGAGCAGCAGACTCGATTCGTCGCCGTGACGGATCTGGATCGGCACGACGAGATTGCCGTTGCTGATCGCGCCGGCCACCTCAGCCACATAAACCGGATCGCCGCCGATGGCGCGCTGAATGCTGCGATTGGTGAGACTCACCAGCGCGGACAGCAGCAGCGCGACGGCCGCGAACACGCCGCCGACGAAATACAAGGACTCCCTGAACGCGGCGTCGATATCGTCCACGTAAGCGCCGGTTGCGATGATCCAGTCCCACGGCGCGTAACGCACCACGTAGCCGATCTTGCCGACCGCGGCGGAGGGCGGGTCTTGCGGATGCGGGAACACGTAATCCACGAAGCCGCCTTGCGGCGCCTGCGCGACCGCGGCGAACGCCACGTAGTGATGGCGGCCGTCGGCGTCGGCGGTCGCGGCGAGTTCTTTGCCGTTCAGCGCGGGCTTCATCGCATGCATGATCATGCGCGGCGTCGAATCGATCACGAGGAAATAGCCGTCTTCGCCGTAGCGAATGCCGCGCAGACGTTCGAGCGCCTGCTTGCGCGCGTCGGCCTCGCTGAGCGCGCCGCTTTGCGCCAGCGCCGCATATTCGTTGACGATACTAAGGCCCACGTGCGCCACGTTCACCAGATCGTGTTTGCGTTCCTCGATGCGTGTCTGACGCGATAGCCACGCCGCCGAAACGGATACGGCAAGTAGTGCGATCAGGCTGACGACGAGCGGCAGCCAGAGTTTCTGCGTGAAACTGAATCGATGCATGCCCACGCCTCAGATCGGTGTCGACGGATTGAACGAAGTCTTTTCGAGTTATCGTTATTTTTATGGCCCGGCTGAATGCGGCCATTCAATCCGTTTATCGGCAACTGTGACGGCGATATGTCTAGAGACAAACCCTTTGTCGAGCTGCATCGACGTCGCGGTCATGCGAATTAGATCGAACCACTCCCCTGATAATCGCGCGGCACGAAGGCCTCGATGCGATTGCGCCCGCCGCCTTTCGCGCGATAGAGCGCCTGGTCCGCGGCTTCGACGATCTGATGCGTGGAGCCCACGCCCGCCGATTCCGACACGGCCACCGCCACGCCGATGCTGACGGTGACGTGATCGCCCAGCGGCGTCTCGTTGCGGATGCGCAGCGCCTGAACCGCGCTCAGCATTTTCGCGGCCACGCGACGCGCGCCGTCTTCGTCGGTGGCCGGCAGGATCGCGGCGAACTCCTCGCCGCCATAGCGCGCCAGCAGATCGCCGCCGCGCGGCAGCGCCACCTGCAACGCGGCCGCCACCGCAACAAGGCATTTGTCGCCGGCCGGATGACCGTAGCGGTCGTTCAGCTTCTTGAAGTAGTCGATATCGATCAGCAACACGCCGAGCGGATGCTGCGTGCGCGCCGCGCGGCTCCATTCGAGCGCCAGCGTTTGATCGAAGCAACGGCGGTTGGCGACGTTGGTCAACGCATCCGTCAGCGCGATTTTTTCGAGGCGGTCGCGCGCATCGCTCAACTCCTGCTGGGTTCGAACCAGCCGGCTCTGCAAGGTCGTGGTGCGGATCGTGTACACCACCAGTGCGGTAAATATGCCTACCGTACCGACGTAAAAGTGTTCGCGCATCAGGACGATGCTCAACGCAAGCAGCGCCAGCGTGTAGGCGATCGGACTGACGTTTTCGATGATCACCGCGAGCGGCCTCTTCCAGTCGGCCGTGTCCGCATCGGCTGTGTTTGACGGACGCGTCATGCATGCCATGCTCAACAGCAGGAAGGGAATGTCGACGATCACGTCCATCAACGCATGGCCGTCGGAAACCGCAGCCCAGTGGTTGTACGCCGCGGCGACAAGCGCGTAGACCCACAAATAGCCGCACAAGATTTCGTAGAACCGGCGACCGGCATTGCGCGGTTGAACCAGCAGGCGCAAGGTTGCCGCAACGGCCAGCAGGCCGTTCTCGACGTCGTAGGTCAGCACCAGCACCGAGGCCGAGATCGGCGCGAGTGCATGGCCTGAAAACGGCACGACGGAGAAGATCGTGATGTACGCGAGGTAAGCGGTCACGACCGCCTGAATGCCGTCCATCCACACGAAAAACGGAATTCGCTGGCGGTTCGACACCGACGCGATCGCAAGGAGGATCGGCACGGCGTAGAGAAAATAGCTGAAGTCGGAGAACCACGCGATGCTCTCGGGAATCTGCTGGAAGATATCTTCCCAGGCGCTGAGCGCAATGCCGAGAATCCACAGAAACAGGCCGACGCCGAGCAGGACCCACGGCATGCGCAACGCGCGGACCTCCGCGCGGGCGCGCCAGCCGCAGGCCGCTAACGCGAACAAGGGCGCGACGATCAGAAAAGGATAGCTAACCAGGGTGGAGCGCGACGGGAACATCAGCAGGCACAGTGCGTGTGCGCCGAGGAAGCACAAGGCAAACGGTACGAGACGTATCGACGTTGGCAAGCGGCGCAAAACGTGACCCCCTAAACCCGAGGACGCCCAATGAAAACCATCGTGACCGAATGGCGATTCAACTGCTCTAGTGTCTGTCGGCCATGTGATTCATCTTAACTGATGCGATGCGGGCCGAACACCGGGAAGTGATCGAGGAATTGCCCGGCATCGCGTTGGCGCGAGCGCCGTTCAAGCGGCCGTTCGAGACTGGATCGGCAACGGCATAGCCGTGTGTGCCGGATAGCTCGGCGGCCTGCGCCACTGGGTGGCCTGTTCGTACGCATAGCCGAGCGCCAGCAAACGCGCCTCGCTCCACGCGGGTCCGACGAACGACAAGCCGACCGGCAGCCCACGCACCTGGCCGGCCGGCACCGTGAGGTGCGGATAACCGGCCACGGCGGCCGGCGTCGAAAATCCGCCGCCACCGTCGCTGTCGCCGTTGACGAAGTCGGTCAGCCACGCGGTGCCGCCTGTCGGCGCGACGATCGCATCCAGCCCGTGCTGACGCAATACCCGATCGAGTCCTTCGTCGCGCGATTGCTTACGGCAAGCTGCCAGCGCGGTTCGATACGCGTCGCTGTCCAGGTCTCCGAGCGCCTGCGCCTGGTCGAACAGTTCCTGGCCGAAGTAAGGCATCTCGTCTCGGCGATGCGCGTTGTCGAAAGCGATCAGATCGGCCAGCGTATGAATCGGCGCGTGCGGCGCGAACGTGTCGAGCCACAGCGGCAGATCGTGTTTGAATTCATGCAGCAGAACGGCCAGTTCTTCCTTGCCGTAGTCGACCTTCGGCAGATCGATCGGGTCGACGATTTCCGCGCCGAGCTCCTTCAACTGCGCGATGGCCAGGTCGATCTGCTGGTCGACTTCGTCGTGTCCCGTGAAAAACTCCCGCGCCACGCCGAGGCGCGCGCCTTTCAGCGCGTCTTTGCGCAAGGCCCGCAGATAATCGTCCGCCGCCGGAGCCGGCAGCGTTCGCGGATCGCGCGGATCGGGGCCACCCGCTAGTGCCGAAAGCAGCAGCGCCGCGTCGCGAACCGTGGCCGTGATCGGACCGGGCGTGTCCTGACTGTGCGAGATCGGGATGATGCCGTCACGACTCACGCGACCCACGGTCGGCTTCAGTCCGACCACGCCGCACATCGACGCGGGCGACACGATCGAGCCGTCGGTCTCGGTGCCGATCGCCATGGTCGTCATACCCGCCGCGACTGCTGCGGCCGACCCGGAACTCGAACCGCTGGTCGTGCGATCCAATCCGTAGGGATTGCGCGTCAGGCCGCCGCGTCCGCTCCAGCCGCTGGTTGAACGGGTCGAGCGAATGTTCGCCCATTCGCTCAAATTTGTTTTACCGACAATCACCAGGCCCGCCTCGCGCAAGCGGCGCACGAGCTCGGCGTCGCGCGTCGCGCGAATGCCGTCGAGCGCGAGCGAACCCGCGGTGGTCGCCATGCGGTCGCCGGTCGCGATGTTGTCCTTGATGACGATCGGCATGCCGTGCAGCGGTCCGCGCGACTTGCCCGCACGGCGTTCGCGATCCAGCGCGGCGGCAATCCGCAATGCGTCGGGATTCAGTTCGATGATGCTGCGCAGACGTGGACCACGGCGGTCGAGCGCGTCGATGCGGCTGAGCGCGAGGCGCGTGGCCTGAGTGGCCTGAGTGGCCTGAGTGGCCTGAGTGGCGTTAGTCTCGCTGGCGGTGTTGGCGACGTCGCCCGATACCGGTGCGAGCGGAGCCGGGTCCGCCGCGTGCGCGCCGTTGGTCGAAAGTAGCCCGGAGGCGAGAAAACCGAATGACTTGATGAATCCGCGTCGTTGCATGGAGAGATTGGAGTCGGCGTTTGTTTTACGTTTTAGGGCGAATCACACTTGGGTAAAGAGTCAAGCGGCTCGAAGCGGCGGCCAGAAGCTGCGGCTCGAAACTCGCGAGCGTATCTTGCCAAAATTCATTGCAACGCAGGCCCCCTAAGACTCGTATGTTTGTGCCTGATAAATCGCAAGTTCGATGTTGAATGCACGTCGCGTCACTCGGGTTTTCGCTCCCGGCCCGGCAAGTCCTGCAGCAGGTTCATGAACGCCCGCACCTTGGCGCTCAGCAGACGCCGCGAATGATAGAGCGCCCAGATCTCGACCGGCGGGCCGTCATCGATTCCCCAGCAGACGAGCCGCCCTGACAGCACGTCGGGCTCCACCAGCAGGCGCGGCAGAAGCGCCACGCCCACGCCGTTCAGCACCGCGTCGCGCACCATCAATAGCGACGACAGCCGCAGCACCGGCGTGGGCGCAAACGTCCGTACCTCGCCGCCCTCGCCCCGCACCCGCCAGAGCGCGATGCGCGCCGCCGCGGCCGACATGACGGCGGGCACCGGCAAGGGCTCGGCATCGGCTTCCGCATCGCTCGTGGATACCGACGGAATCGACACCGTAGGGGCCGCGACCATCCACCGTTGATCGCCAAGAATACGGCGTCCCACCAGTTGTTCGTCGCTCGGCGGATTGATGCGGATCACGAGGTCGTAACCATCCTCCACCGGATCGACGATGCGGTCTTCCGCCACCACCTCGAGTTCGACCTGCGGATAGGCCAGCGCGAAACGCGTTGCGATCGGGCCCAGCGCCACATGCGCGAACACCATCGGCGCGCTGATGCGCAAACGCCCGCGCGGCACCGGCGCGCGCGACGCGACGTTTTCGCCCGCCTCCTGAATCTCCGTCATCAGCCCGCGCGTGCGCTCATGCAGCACGAGCCCTTCCTCGGTGAGCCGCAACGTGCGCGAGCCGCGCTCGATCAGGCGCACGCCGAGTTGTTCCTCCAGTTCCGCCACGCGCCGCGACAGCGTGGCCTTGGGGCGGTCGAGCGCCCGGCTGGCCGGCCCGAATCCGCCATGCAGCGCCACCGCGTTGAAATCGGCCAGCGAGGTCAAATCCATGATCGTTCCAGATATGAGACGAGGTGTCTGTATTTTTGCACTTTCGGCTATCAGATGGAACGACTATTGTTCATCTCACGGGCTGATCGCAGCCCATCCAACCCAAGGAGCACATCATGGCAATCCTCGTTACCGGCAGCACGGGCGTTATCGGCAAGCAGGTTCTCGCGCATCTGAACGGCGGCGGCGTCGAAGTCCGCGCGCTGACCCGTTCGCCGGAAAAAGCGCAATTCCCCGCGGGCGTCAGCGCGGTTCAAGGCGACCTGTCCGACGTGGACGGCTTGCGGCGCGCGATGCAAGGCGTCAGCACGCTGTTCCTGCTGGCGCCGAATGCGCCGGACGAATTGACGCAAGCGCTGCAGGCGCTCAGCGTGGCGCGCGAAGCCGGCGTGAAAGGCGTGGTGTATCTGTCGGTGTTCAAGGGCGCGGAGTATGTGGACGTGCCGCACTTCACCGGCAAGCACACGGTCGAGCGGATGATCGAACACCTCGATATCCCGGCGACGGTGCTGCGCCCCGCGTACTTCATCCAGAACGACGTGCGTCAGAAGGAGCCGTTGCTCACGCACGGCGTGTACGGCATGCCGATCGGCGCGAAAGGTATTTCGATGGTCGACGTGCGCGATATCGGCGAAGCGGCCGCGCTGGAATTGTTGCGCCGGGAGCGGGCGGCGAACCGTCTGCCGCGCGAGACGTATGAACTCGTCGGCCCGGATGTGATCGACGCGGAGACCGTGACGTCGATCTGGGCCGACGCGTTAGGACGTAGCGTGCGTTACGGCGGCGACGATCTCAATGTGCTCGAACAACGTCTGAAGGCAGCGGCGCCGGCCTGGTTCGCTTACGACATGCGACTGATGATGAGCCGCTATCAGCAGGACGGCGCGGCCGCGTCGAAGGCGGAGGTCGAACGGCTCGCGGCTTTGCTGGGGCGTCAGCCGAGGTCGTATCGGGATTTCGCGGTCGAGACGGCGGCGGCGTGGGCGAGGGGTTAAGCATCAATCGGAGAAGCGGCGCCTTGCGATAACGCGAGTGAGATGAATCGACGGCGAGCACTAAAAAAACGCGTCTCGCCTCGGCTACTATCTGTGCTCGCCGCAAAGGCTCCTCCTCTTTATTCCCTATGCCCTTTACCGAGCGCATTACGCTAACCACACCGCGTCTCATTCTGCGGGCACCTCGTCTCGATGACGCCGACGCATTGTTCGCCATCTGGTCGGACGAGCAGGCCATGCGCTATTTCTCGTTTCCCGCGATGACCCGCATCGAAGAGGCTACGGAACGCATGGCGCGGTTGGTGAAGGCGTCCGCCGAAGGCAAGGATTTCATTCGCATGGTTGAGCTGCAAGCGACCGGAGAAGTACTCGGCACTTGCGATCTTTTCCACGTCGAAGCGCAATGCCGTCGCGCGGAGATCGGTTTCAGTCTCAAGCGTCGGCATTGGGGAAGCGGCTTCATGAGCGAGGCTGCATCGGCGGTGATCGAGCATGCGTTCGGCGCGTTGAATTTGCGGCGGATCGAAGCGGATATCGATCCTCGCAATACCGCCTCGGCGAGTTTGCTCGAACGCCTCGGCTTTGTCCGCGAAGGCCTGTTGCGCGAACGCTGGATTGTGGGCGATGAAGTGTCGGACAGCGCGCTTTATGGATTGCTCGAGGGCGATCGCCGGAGTTGAAGCGGGTGATAGCTCTCCCGCGCGAGATAAACCCGCGCGACAGAATCCGCAGCTGAGCTACTTCCCGCCTCGGTTGGCGCTTCCGCCACGACCCGGCGAACCCGAGCCGGTTGCGCCACCTCCGCGGCCGCCGCCGGACGTGCCGCCGCCGCGGCCACCCGAACCACCGCCGGAACTGCCGCCGCCGCGCCCACCAAAACCACCGCCCGAACTCCCACCGCCGCGGCCAACAAAACCGCCGCCCGAACTGCCACCGCCACGGCCAACAAAACCGCCGCCCGAACTGCCACCGCCACGGCCAACAAAACCGCCGCCCGAACTGCCACCGCCACGGCCACCCGAACCACCTCCGGCACTGCCACCACTGCCACCACCGCGGCCACCCGAATCGCTCTTCCTTTCCTTGCTTTCAGCCGGCTTCGAGGTTGTGGCCGGTGTGGGCGGGAGCAAAGGGCCGACGGAGCTCGAACTGCTCGGTGCGGCCGCTCCCAACAGCGACTCGTGGCCACTGAGCGCGGCATTTTCCAGGCGAAAACCGGCATTGCGTTGCGATCGAGGTGAAACCGGTTCAACCTGACGGACTTCGAGCGTTCCGGCCGCTCCGGCCTTCAAATGGCGGTTCTCGCGCACGAACAACTCCGCGTCGCTCGAGTATCCAACGCCGGCCCCCTCTGGAGCATGCTCTGGCGGCAACGACAACAGCCCGCGGTTGTGCGCTAACTTGCGTTTTTGATCAAAGGCGCCGGTCCAAGGGTTGAAGTCATAACTGACCACTTTGTTGTTGACCACATCGGTTGCGTGCAGACCGCCACCTGGTCCCGGTTCCTGGGTAATGTGAGGATACCGGGCCACGGTGCCGTCGTCGTTTTGCCTGTGAAATACGGTCGGTCGACCCGGTGTCTCGCCTCGACTCACAAACGTAGATCCGCCCGCGGACAGCACCGGAAGCGATGGACCCGGCGCACTCGCCGTCGCTTCCCCGGTCGTCGGCTTCGGGGCACTCGACGAGGTGGTCGCTGAAGGAGCGGCAATACTTTCGGTCGGTGCGGGTCTGGGGCTGTGCGGCACGACGGATGACAACGCAGCGGGGCTAGCCGGCGTTGCCGAAGTCGGCAAGGGGGCGGCGTTGATGGCACGCCGAGCTGAAGTGGGCGATGTGCTGGCAACAGGCGGAGCCGTACCGGCGCCCGCCTGCGCCGAGGTAATCGGCGGCGTAGGAACAGGAGGTAGCCATGCGGAACCCGACGGCTTGGGCGCATCACCGCCCTTTTTGCCGCCGCCACCGCCACCGCTACTGCCGCCACCGCCGTCGCCCTTGCGGCTCCCGCCCCCGCCCGTACCAAACATAAATCACTCCCCGTTTTAGTGACCCGCCTGATCTTTCAGGTTGCGCGATATTGTCCATTCGAGGACCGTGCAGGTATGTGCTCAAGCGTGATGTTTGCCGCCTGCCGGCCCTTTTCATCTGAAGAATAATACGCGTTATCAGAAGCCTGGTCAGAGCATCTGCCGCCGGCCCCGAGGCGACAGGAACGCTAAATTTTTAACCCCGCTGTCCGCGCGAATAGTTTCATGTAAGGGATAACCCGTATAATCACCCATCCAGAGGTCAGACATCTAGAGGACGTACATCCTCGAACCTCTGCCATGACGGGCGTCCCGCCACGCCGCGTCGACCTGACAAGCTCCTTTCTCCCCGATCCGTGAATCCGACCGCCGCTGCCCTGCCCTTCCGAAACGCCCTGTTCGCGATGCTCGGCATCGGCCTCGTCAACATGCTGGTTGCGCTCGACCAGACCGTCGTCAGCACCGCGTTGCCGTCCATCGTCGCCGAGCTGCACGGCTTCGAGTACTACGCGTGGATCGCGAGCGCATATTTGCTGGCGTCGGTGGTGACGGTGCCGGTGTTTGGGCGGCTCGGCGACTACTTCGGCCGCAAGCGCTTCGTGATCGCGGCGGTCATCACGTTCACGGTGGCGTCCGTGCTGTGCGGCGTCGCGAACGACATGCTGTTCCTCGTGATCGCGCGCGGTCTGCAAGGTATCGGCGGCGGGATGATGGTCGGCACGGCGTTCGCGTCGATCCCGGATCTGTTCCCCGATCCGCGGGCGCGGGTTCGCTGGCAAGTGGTGATGGCCGCCGCGTACGGGATCGGCACCGCGGCGGGGCCGTCGCTGGGCGGCTGGATGAGCGAACACTGGGGCTGGCGTTCCACCTTCCTGATCAACCTGCCGGTGGGCGCGGCGGCGCTCTACTTCATCTGGGCGCATCTGCCGAACCTTCAGCGTCCGCACGAAGGCGAAGTGAAGATCGACTGGCTCGGCGCGGCGCTGGTCGCCGCGGTGCTCGGCGGTCTGCAGGCCTTGATCGAAGCCGTGCCGAAACACGGCCTCACGGCCGGCAATCTGGTGCTAGCCGTCTGCGTGATCGCCGGCGCGATTGCCTTGCTGGTGTGCGAAAAACGCGCCACACATCCCATCATTCCGCTCGACCTGTTCAAGGACGCACAACTCGTCACGCTGTTCACGCTCGGCATGCTGTCGGGCTTCGTGATGTTCTCGCTGATCTTCTTCGCGCCGCTGCTGCTGCAAGGCGGCTTCGGGTTGTCGCCGCAACAGGCTGGCCTGCTCGCCACGCCGATCGCCGCGTGTATCGCCCTCGGCAGTGTGCTGAACACGCGGATCGTGATTCACATGAAGAAGCCCACACGGATTCTGTCGATCGGCTTTGCGCTGCTGCTGTTCGCGTCGATCGGGCTGGCCTTCGCCAATCCGGATACGCCCTACCTATGGATCGAACTGCCGATGGCGGCGGTCGGTATCGGCCTCGGCTTCATCCTCAATAATCTGAATGTGTTCGGCCAGGAGATTGCCGGACGTGAGCGCTTCGGCATTACGACCGCGCTGCTGCAATCCACCCGAATGGTGGGCGGCATGCTCGGCACGAGTATCGTCGCGACTGTCGTGCAGCATCACTACCGCGACGTCGTTACGCGCACGCTCAGCGTGCTCGGCGAGCCGGCCGCGTCGCAATGGCAGTCGCGTTTCGTCGATCTGCGCATTCTGATCGACGACGCTTCGCGCCTGAAACTGATCGCGGATATGAAGCCGTCAGGGCTCAATACGCTCGCGCTGATCGACACCGCGCGCGATGCTCTGGTGCAGTCGATTCATATCGGCGTCTGGCTCACGGCCGTCGCGGCGCTGGCGGCCGCGTTGCTGGTGCAACGCATTTCGCATGTGGTGTTCCGCAAGAGCTGATCTGCATCGCGGCGCGAGGCGCGGCACGATTGCTGCTGACGCTGGCAGCACGTGTCGGGTGTCGCCAAGGTTTAACAATAGGGCTCTCGAAACGCACCTATAGTAGAAGCTCTTTCAAATCTTCAGAGGGAGCCCACGATGAAAGCACGCACGTATCGGGCCGCAACCGCAGGGATTCTGTTCGCCGCGTTGCTGCCACTTTCGGCGGCCAACGCGCAACTCGGCAATCTACTTCAGCAGGGCAACTCGGGCGGATCGTCCGGCGGTGCACTCGGCAGCCTCGGCGGCCTGGGCGGCGCGCTATCGGGACAATCCGTGACCTCAGGCAGCACCGGCAACGTCGCCGGCGTGCTGCAGTTCTGTATTAAGAACAACTATCTCAGCGGCGACGGCGCTTCGTCGGTGAAGGACTCGCTGATGAGCAAACTGCCGGGCGGCTCGTCCACCTCGGACAGCGGCTATACCCAGGGCGCCAAAGGCATCCTCAGTAGCGGCAGCGGCCAGCAGGTGGATCTGAGCGGAGGCGGCCTGAAGGAACAGGTCACCAAACAGGTGTGCGACAAGATTCTCGCCCAGGGGAAATCCCTGCTTTGAGCCGGTCGCGAACCGTGTCGCGGGCTCGCGTTGCCCGCCTGGCTTGCCTGCGCGGGTAACGGGCTGGTCACACGGCCCAATTGTCAAATACCCTCATGAGGCCGAACGGCGGTCAACGTAATCGGTACGGCTAACGTTTCTGGAGAACGCACGTAACCTTCGTGCTTATCCTGGGGAGCTACGAAATGAATAAGCCGTTCCTGATTCTCGCGCTGAGCGCCGCCTTCGCATCCTCCGCCGCGTTCGCGCAAGCCAGCGCGCCGATGGCGGCGTCCGCCATGTCATCGGGCGCTGTGAGCGCCGTCTGTAAAGACGGAACCTCTTACTCGGGCGCCACGATGAAGGGCGCCTGCCGGGGTCACGGCGGCGTCGACAAGAAAGCGGCTTCCAAGATGAGCGCCCCGGCAGCGGCAGCGGCACCCGCCGCCTCGTCACCCGCGGCAGCACCGAAGCCGATGGCCGCGATGTCGTCCAGCGCGCCGGCAGCGGGCGGCGGCCCCGGCAAGGTATGGGTCAATACGAGCACCAAGGTGTACCACTGCTCCGGCGACAAGTACTACGGTAAGACGAAGCAAGGCTCGTACATGTCCGAAGCCGATGCCAAGACGAAGGGCTATCACGCGGATCACGGCAAGGCTTGCCAGTAATCGCGGCAGACTAAGCAACGCGAAACGCGAGCACCACGGAAAACGCCGCCGGTTTTTGACCGGCGGCGTTTTTCATTGCGGCGACATCGAGCGCGGCGACCAGGGCCGCACCGACTGCGGCGGCCCGGCTTTCCCGATCAGCGCACGAGGCACGGGCGCTTGTTGTCGAACTTCCAGTTCGGAATCAGATACTGCATCGCGACGCCGTCGTCGCGCGCGCCGAGACCATGCTGCTGATACAGCGCGTGCGCTTTCTCGAGTTCGTCCATATCCAGCTCGACGCCCAGACCCGGCGTCTGCGGCACCTTGACCTTACCGCCGACGATCCGCAGCGGATCGCGCGTCAGACGCTGCCCGTCCTGCCAGATCCAGTGCGTGTCGATCGCGGTGATCTTGCCGGGCGCCGCGGCCGCCACCTGCGTGAACATGGCCAGCGAAATATCGAAGTGGTTGTTCGAATGCGAGCCCCACGTGAGGCCCCATTCGTTGCACATCTGCGCAACGCGCACCGAACCCTGCATGGTCCAGAAGTGCGGATCGGCCAGCGGAATATCCACGGACTGCAACTGGATCGCGTGGCCCATTTGACGCCAGTCGGTGGCGATCATGTTGGTCGCCGTCGGCAAGCCGGTCGCACGTCGGAACTCGGCCATCACCTCGCGGCCCGAGTAGCCGTTTTCCGCGCCGCACGGATCTTCCGCGTAAGCCAGCACGTCGTGCTGATCGCGGCACAGGCGCACCGCTTCCGCCAGCGACCACGCGCCGTTCGGATCGAGCGTCACGCGCGCGTTCGGAAAGCGTTCGGCGAGCGCCGTGACCGCTTCGATTTCAGCGTCGCCGGACAGCACGCCGCCCTTCAGCTTGAAGTCGTTGAAACCGTAACGCGCCTGCGCGGCCTCGGCGAGCCGCACCACGGCCTCGGGGGTCATCGCCTGTTCGGTGCGTACGCGCTCCCAGTCGTCGTGTCCGTCGGCGCCGCTTGCATACGGCAGATCGGTTTGATTGCGGTCGCCGATATAGAACAGATAGCCGAGCATTTCCACTTCGTCGCGTTGCTGGCCTTCGCCGAGCAGCGCCGCGACCGGCACGCCGAGATGCTGGCCGAGCAGATCGAGCAACGCGGCCTCGAGCGCGGTGACCGCGTGAATGGTGGTGCGCAGATCGAAGGTTTGCAGGCCGCGTCCACCCGCGTCGCGGTCGGCGAATTGCGTGCGCGCCTTGTTCAGGATCGCTTGCAAATTGCCGATCGACTGGCCGACCACGAACGGCCGCGCGTCGTCGATGGTCTTGCGGATGCTCTCGCCGCCCGGCACTTCGCCGACGCCCATATGCCCCGCGCTATCACGCAGAATCACAATGTTGCGCGTGAAGAACGGGCCATGCGCGCCGCTCAGATTCATCAGCATGCTGTCGCGTCCGGCGACGGGCACGACGCGCAGTTCGGTGACGGTCGGCGTCGCGTTCGATTGAGTGGGTTGCGTGGACATGATGTTGAGCCTGGTAAGTGAGTGAGTTAGTGAGCCGGCGAGTGAACAGCGTAGCGCGCTGTAGCGCTCGCGTTCGACACGGCCGGCGGACGGCAAGAAGAAGTGGCATGACCCATGACGAACACCGCTAACGATCAGTGTAATCAGTGCGCGTTGCGGTGCACCGGCTCCGGCAGCGCGTCGCGATTCACGCGCCGGTCGCGGGTCAGAAAACCGGCCGCCGCCGCAATCAGCGACGCCACGCCGAGGCCATACAGGCCACCGGTAATCGAACCGGTGTGCTGCTGCAGATAGCCGAACGTGGCCGGCGCGAAGAAGCCGCCGAGGTTGCCGACCGAGTTGATCAACGCGATCACCGCGGCCGCCACGCGGGCATCCAGATAGCCTTGCGGAATCGGCCAGAACAGCGAAGCCGCCGCCTTGAAGCCGATCGCCGAAAAACAGATCGCCACGAACGACAACACCGGATTGCCCGACGTCGACGCGAACAGCCCGCACGCCGCGATCACCAGCGCCACCGCGAGCCACGCCTGCTGGAAGCGCCATTTCGACGACAGCACCGCGAAGCAGTACATCGCGACCATGGCGATCAGCCACGGAATCGCGTTGAGCATGCCGACCTGGAAATCGGTGAGGCCGCCCATCTTGCGGATGATGGTCGGCAGCCAGAAGGTCGCGGCGTAGATGGTCAATTGAATCGCGAAGTACAGGAGGCAGAACAGCAGGATCTGCGGGTCCTTCAGCAGTTTCATGGCGGGCAGATGCGCGCCGCCGTGCGCCTCGCGCTCGGCCTGCTCCTTCGCGATCGAGGTTTCGAGCACCGTGCGTTCTTCGGCCGTGAGCCACGACGCGTCACGAATGCGCGACTTCAGCAGCATCCAGCTCACGCCGCATAGCACGATCGAGAAACCGCCTTCGACGAGGAACATCCACTGCCAGCCGTGCAGACCGAAGCCGCGAATGGACAGCAGGCTGCCGGTGATCGGGCCGGACAGCACCGAGGCGAGCGCCGAGCCGGCCAGAAAAACCGCCACCGCTTTGCCGCGATCTTTCTGCGGCAGCCACTGGGTGAAGTAAAACACCACGCCGGGGAAGAAGCCCGCCTCGGCGACGCCGAGCAGAAAGCGCAGCACATAGAACGACGTGTCGTTCCAGACGAACGCCATGGCCGCCGCGACCAGTCCCCACGTGCCCATGATGCGGGTCAGCCACGCGCGCGCGCCGTACTTCTGCATCAGCACGTTCGACGGCACTTCGAACAGCGCATAACCGATGAAGAACAAACCGCTGCCCAGACCATACGCCGCCGCGCCGATGCCCAGGTCCGTCTGCATGTGCGAATTGACGAAGCCGATGTTCACGCGGTCGATGTAGTTCGCGATGAACATGATCAGGAACAGCGGCAATACGTGCCGCTTGACTTTGGAGACCGCGGATTCGAGCGGATCGGCGGCCGGGGCAAGAGCAGAGGTCAAGGTTGTCTCCAGTATCGGCCACTTGGGTGGCCTGATCGAACACAACGCGGCGCATTCGGGCAGAGAAGCAGAGGTGCGGGAAACGCGTGATACGTTGTCTGACGACAGTCTACATGGAGAGGTCGAGTGATTCCAATTCGGTGTTTACCCTTTCCCGACGAAATCGCCGTCCTGCATGGATTTCATATAGATTGACCACGACTGACCGTGCTGTGTTTTGCATCAAACCAGGACGTCTGATGACAATAATATGATGTATCTCCACCGGGTGGCAGATTAAGATCTCAGTCGCGGGATCGTCCGTGCCGCCGAGCGGCGCTATGATGGCCGGGCCGTCCCGTTGTACGACCTCTCGCGCACGCAACGTGCGCATTTTCAGCCGATTAGCCGACAAGCCACAGAAATGAGCAGCCTAACTGAGAAGGTGGTGGCCACCCTTTCCGACGAAATCCGCCGCGGCGCGTTGCGGCCGGGCGACCGCATTCCCACCGAAGTCGCGATGATGAAGCAGCTCTCCGTGAGCCGCTCCGTGGTACGTGAGGCGATCTCGCGCCTGCAAGCGGCCAGGGTGGTCGAGACACGGCACGGCATCGGCACCTTCGTGCTCGCGCCCGCTTCGGAAGAACCGCTGCAACTGCCCGCCGCCGATCTCTCCAGCATGCTGGACGTGATGGCGATCATCGAATTCCGGATCGACGTCGAAGCCGCGTCGGCCGCGCTCGCCGCCGCGCGGCGCACGGACCAGCATCTGAAGCAGATGCGCGCCGCGCTGACGCGCTTCGAGTCGGAACTCGAACGCGGCAGCACCGACACCGTCGCGCACGACATCGAGTTTCATTTGCAGATCGCGCGGGCGAGCGGCAACCGTTACTTCTTCGACGTGCTCAGCCAGTTGGGCCGCTCGGTGAGTCCGCGTACGCGACTCGGCACCGCCGAGATCGCGGAGCTGGACCATATCGAGCATCTGCGCAACGTACTGGCCGAGCACCAGATGATCCATCGCGCGATCGAACGCCAGGACGCGGACGACGCGCGCGCCGCCATGCGCATGCATCTGAGCAACAGTCGCGAACGGTTGCGTCGCGCGCATGCGGCGAGTCAGACGGACGGTCAGGTGGCAAGTCGAGGCTGACGCGCATGACGCGCGCTCGATCTACCGGCAAGGCGCCCTCGTCGATCTAAACATGGATCGAACAGGCACGATTAACCGCCATTCGTCGCTCGCTTAAAAACTCAAGAACGCGCCCACGCCGCCGTTAATAGACGGTGGGGTGGCCACACGGCAGTCCGCCAATCCCCACCTGTTTCCCCATTCAACGGCGCCCGACTACTTCCTCGACTACGACGCATCTCGTCGCTTGAGGCAGAGGTCGCGGCCAGGCACGCGCGGCGCAAGTCTCCCGATCGCGCCACGCCGCTCCGATTCACGGCACGTCTCTGGAGTTGTCAGATTGTGAAGTTGCGAATTCCTGGGCATCGGCATGTCCTGCGGACAGGGCTGCTCTGCGCCTCTCTCGCTGCCGTACCGTTGGCCGCGCAGGCCGAAGTGCAGTCTCCGGCACAGACTCAAGCCCCAGCTTCAGCGCAGTCCGAAGCGCCCGCTACGGGCGGCAAACTGCTGCTCACCGGCGGCGTATCCGAAGTCGAAGGATCAGCGGGCGGCGGGCTCACGCCCTGGGCTGTCATCGGCGGTTATGGCACCGGCGACCAGCTCGGCGGCAACGCCCACTTCACGTATCTGCGGACGCAGGACTTCGCGCTGTCCACGTACGGCGTCGCGGCGGGCTTGGCGAACCGGCTCGAGTTGTCGATCGCGCGCCAGACGTTCGATACGCGCAATGTCGGCCCTCAGTTGGGATTGCCCGCCGGGTTCAAATTCAATCAGGACATTTTCGGCGTGAAGGTGCGCGTGGCCGGCGACGCCGTGCTCGACCAGGATAGCTGGCTGCCGCAGATCGCCGCCGGCATCCAGTTCAAGCACAACGAGCAGGGCGACATCGTCAAGGCCGTGGGCGCCACCAGCAATTCCGGCACTGATTTCTATGTGTCCGCAACTAAGTTGCTGCTCGCCCAAAGTCTGCTGCTGAACGCGACGCTGCGCATGACCAAGGCGAACCAGTTCGGCCTGCTTGGCTTCGGCGGAGATCGGTCGGATCGGTATCACCCGGAGATCGAAGCGTCGGCGGCGTACCTGCTGTCGAAAAACCTGACGGCCGGCGCCGAATACCGCACCAAGCCCAACAACCGGAACTTCGCGCGCGAACAGAATGCGTATGACGCGTTCGTCGCCTGGGCGCCCACCAAACACCTGTCGCTCACCGCGGCTTACGTGGAGTTGGGCGACATCGCAACGGTCAGAAACCAGCACGGCGTCTACCTGTCCGCCCAGGTGGGTTTCTGACGCGCCCCCTCTACCACGACTCATGTCACCCAACGACGTCATGAACCTTGTCCGCCGTACCTCGACTGCCGTGCTTCTGGCCGGCGCACTCGTTGCGTTCCTCGGCAGTTCGCCCGCGCGCGCCGACGACTCGCTTTACGAGGTCTTCGGCGAGAAAGCCGGCCTCGTCAAGATCACCGACGACTTCGTCGCCGACCTGCTGGCCGATCCGCGCACGAGCCCGTACTTCGACGGCGTGTCGATCAAGCGTCTGAAGGAAAAGCTGGTCGAACAATTCTGCGTGCTGACGGGCGGGCCGTGCGAATACACCGGCCGCACCATGAAGCGCAGTCACGAAGGGTTGAATATCAATCGCGCCGCCTTCAATGCGCTGGTCGAAGACCTGCAAAAGGCGATGGACAAGAACGATGTGCCGTTCCGCTCGCAGAACAAACTGCTGGCGAAACTGGCGCCCATGTATCGCGACATTGAAGAGCGCAACTAAACGCCGTCGAACGCGCGGCGCGACGGCGTGCAACGCCGCGGCCGGCACTGAACAACCGGCCACGCGTAGCGGCCACCGACGTATGAACTGACGGGGATCACACAGTGACAAGAAGCAAATGGTTAAGCGTGGCGCTCACCGGCTGTTTGACCGCGCTGCTCGCTGTCCCGGCCCAAGCCGTGAGCCTGCAGGTCCAGGTGGTGGACCAGTCCGGCCAACCCGCCGCCGACACGGTGATCTACGCCATGCCGATGAGTACCAAGTTACCGGCGCGCCCACCGGCCGACGCGATCATCGACCAGGTGCGCCGGCAATTCGTGCCGCTCGTTTCTGTCGTTCAGACGGGCGCTTCGATCAGCTTTCCGAACAAAGACAATATCGAGCACGACGTCTACTCGTTTTCCCCCGCGAAGAAATTCGAGCTCAAGCTGTACCACGGCATCCCGGCTCATCCCGTGGTGTTCGACAAACCGGGGCTGGTCGTGATGGGCTGCAACATCCACGACATGATGATTGCCTATCTGCTGATCGTCGATACGCCCTACTTCGCCAAAACGGACGCGCAAGGACACGCGTCGATCGCGGGTCTGCCCGCGGACAACTACCAGGTCACCGCCTGGAGCTATCGCGCAGTCGATCAGGACGCGCGCCCGGCGCAAAAATTGAATCTCGGCGCCGACGCTTCAGCGAAGTTCGTGCTGCAACTCAAGCCGGACGCAATGTAGGTCACCAGGGAGTCGGTATGCGTATCCACAGTCTGCGCTCTCGCATCGCGCTAGTGTTCGTGCTGCTGATGCTCGCCGTTCAGGCGGCGGTCTTCGTCGTCATCAGCACGGTGATCGCGTCCAATGCGCACCGCAATGTCGAAGATCAGTTATCGGTCGGCGAGCGCGTGTTTCAGGAAGTGCTGCACTCGAATGCCGGCAAACTGACCCAGGCCGCCAGCGTCGTCGCGGCCGATTTCGGGTTCCGCGCGGCGGTCGCCTCGCACGACCAGACCACCGTCACGTCCGCGCTGCAGAATCACGGCGACCGCATCAACGCCGACGTCGTCATGCTGGTCGGACTCGACGGCAAACTGATCGCGGACAGCCGCGGCCCCACGCATGCCGGCGAACCCTTCGCGTTTCCCGGTCTGATCCGCAAAGCCGAACACAGCGGCGACGCTTCGACGATCGGCGTCATCAACGGCCGCCCGTATCAGCTCGTCGCGGTGCCCGTCAAGGCGCCGCTCGTGATCGCCTGGGTGACGATGGGTTTCGCGATCGACGACGCCCTCGCACGCGAAACCCGCGGGCTTACGTCGCTCGACGTCTCCTTCCTCGGCAAGCCCGACGGCAAACACTGGACGGTTCTCGCGACGTCGCTGGAACACACCGCGCGCGAGCCGTTGCAAGCCTCGATCGCCGCCGCGCCCGCCGATCCCCGCGCCGGCCCGTTCGATCTGATCGACGATTACGGCACGCGCGTGGTGCTGCTCGCCTCCGACGGCGAACCCGTGGTGGCGATCCTGCAGCGCTCGTTGAAAGAAGCGATGGCGCCGTATCATCGTTTGCAGACGACGCTGTTCATCCTCACGCTGATCGGCGTCGCGGTATCCATTGGCGGCAGCGTGTTCACCGCCCGCAGCGTCACGCGGCCGATCGGCGCCTTGACACGGTTTAGCCAACGCATCGGGCAGGGCGACTACAGCGAGCCGATCGAGGTCAGCCACCGCGACGAAATCGGCGAACTTGCCGCCGCGTTCAACCAGATGCGGGAAGGCATTGCCGAGCGCGAAACGCGCATCATGGACCTCGCCTATCAGGACCGCCTGACCGGCCTGCCGAATCGCGCGCTGTTCAACGACCGCCTGCAGCAGGCGATCGTGGTTGCGCTGCGTCTCGGTCATCCGCTCAGCGCGATGATGATGGACCTGGACCGCTTCAAGTACGTGAACGACACGCTCGGCCATCACATCGGCGACTTGCTGCTCGACGAAGTCGGCAAGCGTCTGCGCGCGAATCTGCTGCGTGCCTCGGATACGGTCGCGCGGCTGGGCGGCGACGAATTCGCCATTCTGCTGCCGACCGACAATGTCGACGCGGCAAAAATCGTGGCGGCGCGGCTGCTGAAAGCGCTCGAAACGCCGATCGTCGTCGAGGGCCAGGTGGTGGATGTGGGTGCCAGCATCGGCATCGTGAGCTGCCCGGAAAACGGCCGGGACATGCACACGCTGCTGCGCCGCGCGGATGTCGCGATGTACACCGCCAAGCGCGCCAACACGGGCTTTGCGATCTACGACGAACGCGACGATCAGCACAGCGCCGAGCGCCTGTCGTTAATGAGCGAGTTGCGTCACGCGGTCGAACACGACGAGCTCACGCTGCACTATCAGCCGAAAGTCGACCTCGCCACCCGGGCGGTCAAGTACGTCGAAGCGCTGGTGCGCTGGGAGCATCCGACCCGAGGGTTCATCGCGCCCGACCAGTTCATTCCGTTTGCCGAGCAAACCGGCTACATCAAATCGATCTCGCGCTGGGTCGCGGAAAAAGCGATCCGTCAATGCGCGCAATGGCATGCGCTCGGACTGGATCTGAAGGTCTCGATCAACGTGTCGGCACGCGATCTGATGCACGCCGAACTGCCGGAAACGCTCGACGCGTTGCTGCGCAAATACGAGGTCGACCCGGGTTCGCTGTGGATCGAGATCACGGAAAGCGCCATCATGGACGATCCGAATCACGCAATCGCGACGCTCGACCAGCTGCACCGGCTCGGCATCCGTTTATCCATCGACGATTTCGGCACCGGCTACTCGTCGCTGTCCTATCTGAAGCGGATGCCGGTCCATGAACTCAAGATCGACCGCTCGTTCGTGATGGGCATGGCCGACGACAAGGACGACGAGACGATCGTCCGCTCGACCATTAATCTCGGCCACAACATGGGGCTCAAGGTCGTGGCGGAAGGGGTGGAAGATGCCGCCACGCTCGAGCATCTGAAGACCCTGCGTTGCGATCTGGCCCAGGGCTATCACGTGAGCCGGCCGCTTCCGCCGGACAAGCTGGAGAGCTGGCTGGTCACGTGGCATGACCAGTCCGAGGCGCAATTGCGCGAGGCCGACGCGCCGGTCTAATCGCGCGGATGAAGCGCCCAACCGGGCGCCTGCCGCGATTGACCCCTCGACGGATTCAATGCTTCAATCCTAGCGCCGGGAAGCGACGACGAACGTCGTTTCCAACGCCGGATCGACCGGCACCCTCGGGAGTCACGCACGTGTCGACAGGACAGGTTGTCACCTCGCGGTACCGGTTGGCGCGGCGGCTCGTCGGGATACGCGTCTGCATTCTGCGCGCGATCGGCCGGCATCCTTTTCTGGCGGGCCTCTCCGGCATGCTTACCGCCACCGTGGTGGCGGGCCTCACCTTCCTCGCGCTCTACAACAGCCGCGAGGAAGAACTCCGCCACGCGGTCGAGAGCTCGCGCAACCTCGTCACGATCATCAGCCGCGATCTGGCGCGCAACTTTCGGCTGTACGACACCTCCCTGCTCGAGGTCGCAAAAGACGCGGGCCAGGCGGAAACGTGGCGCCTCGCGCCCGACCTCAGGCAACGCGTACTGTTCGATCGCACGCTGGGTTCGCCGCTGGCCGGCGACGCCTACGTGCTGGACGCGCAAGGCCGCGTGAAAGCCTCGATGAGCGGCAACACGTATCCGGGCCTGTCGTTCGCGCATCGGGATTACTTCACGGTTCAGCAGAACACGCCGCACGCGGGTCTCTACCTGTCGAATCCGTATGCGTCGCAAGTGCGCGGCGGTGCGGTGGCCGTCGCGTTGTCACGACGTGTCGATGCGCCCAACGGCGCCTTCGACGGCATTGCGATGGCCAGCGTGCGGATCGAGTACTTCGAGCATCTGCTCGACAACATCTCACTCGGTCCCAACGGCGCCGGCTTTATCGTGCTGAACAACGGCACGCTGCTCGCAAGCCGGCCCGCGGCACGCCTCGGCATCGGCTCGAACTATGCGAAGACCGCGAACTTCGCCGGCATTGCCGGCCACGAGATCGGCAGCTTCGTGTCGGACGGCTCGCTGGACGGCGTCTCGCGGCTTTACACCTATGCGCATGTGCCGGACACGCCGATCATCGTCGGCATTGCGCCGGCCGTGGACGACGTGCTGGCGGGCTGGCGCCGCCGCAATCTGCTGGCGGGCGCGATGACGGTACTGTTCGGCGCCGCCTACGTGGTGGTGGTGTGGCTGTTCGCCTTCGCACTGCGCGACAAGGTGCGCGCCGAGGCCGCGCTGCAGCGCGTCGCCGCGACCGACGCACTGACCGGACTCAGCAACCGCCGCGCGTTCGACCACCGGCTCGCGCAGGAATGGCGGCGCGCGCAGCGCGAGCAGACGCCGCTAGCGCTGCTCTTTATCGACATCGATCATTTCAAGCGCTTCAACGACACCTACGGACACGCGACCGGCGACGAAGTGCTGACCGTGGTCGCCGAACGTATTGTGTCGGGCACACGACGCGCGCTGGATCTCGCCGCGCGCTACGGCGGCGAGGAATTCGCCGTGGTGCTGCCCAATACGTCGCTCGACGGCGCGCTCAAGGTCGCCGAAAAAATCCGCAAACGGGTCGAGTCGGCAGGACTCGCGAACAAAGATACGCCGGGCGGGCACGTAACGATCAGCGTCGGCTGCGCAGCGTGCCAGCCGCCTGAAGGCGGCAGCGCGGCCGCATTGCTGGCGGCAGCGGATGCCCAGTTGTATGCGGCGAAAGCGGCCGGACGCAACCGCGTGATGGCGCGCGCGATTACCGCGCAACTGGCCGTCTGAACGCGCTACATCGATTCACCCTTCACTTCGCATCAATTAGTCCAGCCTGGTTTATTCGCGCGACCAAGCTTTCAATTTCAAACAGAAGCGGATTCGCTTCTCAATTCGTTGGATTTAAAAAGGCGACCGCACGCTAAGCTTCGTTTCGCGCGAGCGCGAGGGCAAGCTCGCGCGTATTTTCCAAAAACTTCCACAAAATCAAAAAATGATAACCAGTAAATTTGGAATCGCCGTGGTGGCGGCGGCGTCGTTCGTTACCGTCGCGCCTGCTTACGCGGCGCTGGGTAGCGCGCCGACGTATCCGGTGACGGCCAGCAGCACCGGCGCGGGCGCGGCCAGTCCGGGCGGCGCCGCGGTGGCGCGCTTCGCGGCGAGCGCAAGCGCCAATGCGGCGACGCCGGCTTATACCGTCAGTCAGACGACGCTGCCGTCCGGCACGGTGGTCAACGAGTACATCACGGCGGGGAACACCGTGTTCGCGTTGAGCTGGCAAGGTCCGACCATGCCGCCGCTGAAGACGCTGCTCGCGACTTACTTCCCGACTTACGTCCAGGCACTCACCGACGCGCACAACACCCAAGGCGGCGGCTACGGCGCCGCCGTCGTGCGTCAGACGGGGCTGGTCGTGGAGACGGGTGGGCACATGGGCTCCTTCGTGGGTCGTGCCTATTTGCCGCAAGCGCTGCCGCAAGGCCTGAGCGCTGACGACATCAAGTAAATCAACAGAAATCAAACGAGAGAATACAAGTGCGCAAAATCGCATGGATTATTGCCGCGGCGCTCGGCCTGAGTCTGGCCGCCTGCGGTGGGGGTGGTGGCAGCAGCGGCAGCTCGACGGCCAATTCGTCGACCTCGGGTAGCAGTTCGAACACGCCTTCGAGCGGCACGACGAACGGCATCACGAGCCCGCCGTTGACCAGCTCGACGCCCAACGTACTCGCGGCCGACGCGTCCGCCGTGCCGACCGCGGTCGGTCCCGGCAACACGATGGCGGTGACGGTCACCGGCACGGGCATTCACAACCAGCCGATGGTGAGCATCAAGCTCTGCAAGCCGGGGACGAACGCCACCGCCAACTGCGTGACGATTCCGAACGTGCTGGTCGACACGGGTTCGTACGGGCTGCGCCTCGTGCGTTCCGTGATTCCGGACGCGACCTTCAACACGTTCGGCACTGAAACGGCCAATAGCCTGCCGCTCGCCGAGTGCGCCTTGTTCGGCAGCGGTTATACGTGGGGCACGGTGCATACTGCCGACCTCGCGCTGTCGGGCGAAGTTGCCTCGACGCTGCCGATCCAGGTGATCGGCGACCCGGCGCTGACGACGGCCGCGCCGTCCGAATGCCAGGTGGGCCGCCTGATGGCGACCGCCGCCGATGTGGGCGCGAACGGCATTCTCGGCATCGGCGTGAGTCCGACGGACTGCGGTTCGGCGTGCGCCGTCGCGCCACTGTTGACGCACTACTACACCAACGCGGGCACGGCCACCACGGTGCCGCTCAGCGGCCAGGTCGCCAATCCGGTTTCGTATTTCGTGCAGGACAACAACGGCGTGATTCTCGAGATGGCACAGGTGTCCGATAGCGGCAGCGCGTCGGCCCAGGGCACGCTTGTGTTCGGTATCGACACGCAGGCCAACAACACGTTGGCCGGCACGAGCGCAACGTTGATCAGGACGGATATCAACAGCAACTTCACGTCGACCTATAACGGCACGACGCAGACCAGCACGTTCTTCGATTCCGGTTCGACGGTGATGTTCTTCCCGGATACGACGATCGCTCGCGACCCGGCGAGCAGCTACTACGTGCCGACCGCGACGGTGGGCCGCACGGCGACGCTGAGCTCGACCAGTCCGGCTAGCGCGACGCTGGGCTTCAACATCGCCAACGGGTTGACGTTGAGCGCGTCGGGAAACAACGCGTTCAACAACCTCGGCATCTATATGCCCGGTCAGTTCGACTTCGGTTTGCCGTTCTTTTACGGCCGGCATGTGTTCTACGGCATCGCGGGACACTCGTCGACGGGTGGCGGCCTCGGGCCTTATGTGGCGTACGTGTCGAGTTGAGCGGCGTGACGTTTGGCCCACAACGCTTGCGAGACTGAATACATCGCAGCACTGAAATAAACCCGGCCGCGCGCCGGGTTTATTCTTTAGGGCGCCGTATCGGGTCGAACTGATCGATCCCGATGCTCAAGTTATTCATCTTTGTGCCGATAGGGTTGATGGGGCGCCAGGTGATTAATCAGAATGCCCGCCTTTTCATCACCCGAAAATGACAATGAAGACCTCTTTGAACCGGCGCACAAGCGCCGTGTTCGCCGCGTTCTGCCGGAGCGCATGTGCGCAGAATTCAACGCCGTCGACGGCCACATCGAATGACTTCATGATCGGTGCGATGACTGGTGCGCAGCGCCTCGACCTCGACCTTGACCTGGACGTTGACCTTGATCGCCTGAACGAGCGTCAACCCCATGGCGTCAACCAGTGGCTGATGACGCAGCGAGGCGCAGCGTGAAGTCCGTCGCGTTGCTTCACCCACTGCGACGGCTCACGTTCCTGCCCGCGCTGCTGACGGCGCTCACGTTGACCGCGGCGGCCGTTGCGCCGCTCGGCGCCGGCGCCATGTCGGCCGGCGCGCAGGACGCTGCGCGTCTGCCGCGTCCGTTCCCGGCTTTGCCGCTCCTGCCGTTCGGCGATCCGACCACACCCTGCGCGCTGCGCTTCGGCGCCAGCCAGGAGTGGGCGGCCTCGCCGCTTGCCAAGCCCGCGCAACTGCTCGCATCGTGCGGCACCGAGGCGGCGGCCGGCAATCTCGACGCGCGCGCCATCTATGGACAGATGATGCTGTTCGGCTACGCGATGCCGCCGTCCGACACCGGCCTCGCGATGTTGCAGCAGGCCGCCGTCGACGGCTCGCGCAGCGCGCAACGTGTGGTCGGTTCGCTCTACCGCGACGGCATGCGTGCGCCGAAAGACTACGCCGCCGCGCGACGCTGGCTGACGCTCTCCGCGGACCAGGGCGACGGCCTCGCGGCCGAGACGCTCGGCCTGATGGACTACAACGGCGAAGGCGGCGCGGTCGACTTCGCCTCGGCCTACGCCGAGTTCGCGCGCGCCGCGGATCACGGCTCGTCGCACAGCGCGTCCAACGCCGGGCAAATCCTGTTCGACGGCCGGGCGGGCGTGCCGCGCGACGTCGCGGGCGGCGTCACGTGGTTCATTCAGGGCGCGACGCGCGGCGATGCCGACGGGGCGTTCCTGCTCGGCATGGCGCTGTTGCGCGGCACCGGCGTGAAGCAGGACGTTCGCAACGCGGCGGGCTGGATCAATACGGCTGCGGAGCGCGGCCATCTCGGCGCGCACGCGGTGCTCGCCGATCTGTACGTGGCCGGCGCTGGCGTGCCGCGCGACGAGAAAAAGGGTTTTGCGTTGATGTCCTACGCGGCGAGCCGCGGCTCGGTCTACGCGCAGCGCCGGCTCGGCGAACTGTATGCAGGAGGCACCGGCACGGCGCGCAACCTGGCGCTGGCGCGGGCATGGCATCGCAAAGCCGCGCTGGAAGGCGATGCGACTGCGCGTTTCCAACTGGCCGTTGAGTATCGGTTGGGCCTTGGCGGTCCCAAGGATCTCGACGCCGCAATCGGCTGGATGCGCGGCGCGGCTCAGGCCGGCCTCGCGGCGGCGCAGAACGATCTCGGCACCATGCTGCAGCGTGGCGAAGGCGAGCCACGCAATCTCGTCGAAGCGAAGCAGTGGTATCAGCGGGCCTCCGACCAGGGACTCGGCATCGCCGCGTTCAACCTGGCGTCGCTCGCCGATGCCGGGCTCGGCATGCCGAAAGATCCGGCGCTCGCGTTCCGGCTCGCGCATACCGGCGCCGAGCGCGGCGATCCGCAAGCCACGCTGATGGTCGGCCGGATGCTGTTCGTCGGCGATGGTGTGCCGGTCGATAAGGCGCAGGCGTTGGTCTGGTATCGCAAGGCCGCCGATCTCGGCAACGTCGACGGAGCACGTCAGACCGGCTGGCAGTATATGTACGGCATCGGCGTGCCGCGCGATGCGGTGCTCGGCCAGCGTTATCTGGAAACGGCCGCGCGGGCCGGCAATGCTCAGGCGCAGACCATCCTGGGTTTGTATCTGCTGGAAATGCAGGCGAACGGCGGTAGGGATGCCAATAAGGACACGGCCAAAGCCGACGGCAAGGCGTGGCACGTCAAGGCGGTCGCGCAAAACTTCGCGCCGGCCTATACCGCGATGGGCACGGTCTACTCCAAAGGCCAGGGCATGCCGCCCGATCAGCCGACCGCGATCAAATGGTTCACGCGCGGCGCCGAATCGAACGATCTCGCCTCGCAACGCGTGCTGTGTCTCGCCTATGCGAACGGCGCCGGCGTGACGCGCAATCCCGAGCTGGCGCAGCGCTGGTGCCGCGCCGCCGCGCAAGCCGGCGACCTCTTCGCGATGCGTCGGCTGGCCGTCGGCATTGCAGACACGACGTCGGAGCGCGACAGCAGTTACTGGCAATGGCGAATCGCGAGTCGCGGCGACGCGGTCTATCAGTCGATGCTCGGCGACTCGTACGATCTGGGCCGCGGCGTCCCCGCCGACTTCAGTGCAGCGGTCTACTGGTTCCGGCTCGCGGCGGAACAGGGCAATGTCTCGGCGCAAAGTTCGCTGGCGTGGCATCTGTTTACCGGGCTCGGCGGCGAGCGTAACGATCGGGAGGCGCTGGCCTGGGCCAACCGGGCGGCCGACACCAGTTCGGGCGCCATGGCCATGGTCGGCGAGGCTTATCTGTACGGCCGAGGTGTTCCGCAAGACGTTGATGTTGCGCGCGGCTGGCTTGAAAAGGCCGCAGCGGCCGGTTCGGGCGAGGCGGCCAGCGATCTCGCGAATCTGTATGAGACCGGCAATGGCGTGCCGCGCGATGATGCGCTGGCGCTGAGTTGGCATCGGAAAGCCGCTGCGCTCGGGAGCAATGCGGGAACCATCGCGCTCGCGCTGCGCGCTGAAGCTACGGGGGATGTGCACGCGCTGAATGGCCGCTCGATGCAGTGGCTCGCTGTTGCCGGCGATCCGGGTTCGGCTGGTTCGGCTGGTTCGGCTGGTGCGGCTGGTGCGGCTGGTGCGGCTGGTGCGGCCGGCGGTGCGCGCGCGCCCGCTTCGAACGACGCGACCGAATCCGGCCTGGCCTCGTGGGCTGCCCTCTCAACCTTGAACGAAGCCTTGCTGGGCGACACGCTGCGGCAGTATGAGATCGGCATGCGCTATCTGTCAGGCGACGGCGTGATGCGTGACAAGGCGCTCGGCGATGCGTGGCTTCAGCGTGCGCTGGCCGGCTTCGCGGCCGAACCCCATCACGCCATGTATGCGGATGCGGTCCGCGCCGTCGAACAACGCGTTAGCGCGCAACTGAGCGCGGATGAGCGGGAGCGGGCGCATCGGGTGGCCGTCAATCTGCTGGCGACGGTTCCGTCGAGCGCGGTCGCGGCGGGGGCGTATCGAAGCTGAAAGAAGCCGGCGCGTTTCAAGTTGAACGCAGGCGGCAAGCAGGAAGGTTTGGGTCTCGACCCAGGTTGAGAACCAAACCAGCGCCGCCGCGTATCCGAGCGACGCATTTGAACGACGCATTTGAATCGCCGCAATCATGTCAGCGGACGAGCACGGCGCGTCCGGCCACCGCATGAACATGAGCTGGTGCTGCGCCAGCAGCGCTCCAGCGAAATTCCGTAGCCGGATTGATTTTGACGTCCGGCCAGTGGCAACCTTGCGCATCCATCCCGGCGGAACGCTACGGAGGCGACCATGACCGACCCCTTCCTCGACTCGCACGACGACGACCTCGCCCATTTCGACGCACATGGCACCGCGCCGCTGCCGGCGTCGAACGATCAGGGCCATGTCGAGCATGCCGGCGCGCAAATCTGGTACGCGTCTTATGGCGCCGGCGCGCCGGTGATTCTGCTGCACGGCGGCCTCGGCCATAGCGGCAACTGGGGCTACCAGATTCCCGCACTGCTCGACGCGGGGTATCGCGTGGTGGTGGTCGACAGTCGAGGCCACGGCCGCAGCACGCGCGACACGCAGCCCTATCGCTACGAGTTGATGGCATCCGACGTGCTGGCCGTGATGAACCGCTTGCAACTCGAACGCGCCGCGCTGGCCGGCTGGAGCGACGGCGCATGCGTCGCGCTGGTGTTGGCCAGCGAGGCGCCCGAACGCGTGGCGGGCGTGTTCTTCTTCGGCTGCAACATGGACCCCAGCGGCACCCGGCCGTTCGTGCCGACACCGGTAATCGACCGTTGCTTCAGCCGGCATCGCAAGGACTACGCGAAACGATCGGCGACGCCGGGCGAGTTCGACGCGTTCGTCGGCGCGGTCAGCGAGATGATGCGCACGCAGCCCAACTACAGCGCGGACGACCTGACGCAGATCCGCGTGCCGGTTGCGATCGTGCAGAGCGAACACGACGAGTTCATCAAACCGGAACACGCCGACTATCTTGCCCGCACGATTCCCGGCGCGGCACTCATCGCGCTGCCCGGCGTGAGCCATTTCGCGCCGCTACAAAGACCCGGCCAATTCAATCGCGTGCTGCTGGATTTTCTGCGCCGCGTTTTGCCCTGAACGGGCTCGCGATGCCTGGAAATTAAGCATCGCGGCGAATCGGCGGGAATCCGTGTCGCGCCCAAGCCCGAAAATTTCACGATGTGGCATGAACGCTTGCTTCGTAAAAAATCGTGGTGCGTGGCACAAATTCGCCATTTCGCAATGTCGCCCCGCATTGCACATCGCAAAATGAACAACGCAAGCCTTTATTTTTAAACGAATTTTTTTGTTAGGTCGCCCCATCTAAGAACGGCTTGCGCCGCTACTCGCTGACGTAGACTCTTTTACAAGAGCCGGCGCTTCATGCAGTCGTGGCAGGTTGGACGGGACGATCAGGCGGTTGGACGGTCCCCACCCTCGCGCACGAAACCGCACCGGCACAGCGGTTTTTAAATGGCAATTGGGAGACTGAAAATGAAAGGCTTTCGCTTTGGCTCGACCCAGGGAGCGTTCTACATTTTGCCGGGACAGGATGGTTGGGCTGCCACTTACGGCAACGAAACGCTCGGCGAATTTTCCAGCGCGCAACAGGCCGCCGACGACCTCGCGCGTGGTCTGATCTGCCCGCATCTGTCCGAAGGCGACGATACCTCGTCGCTCGAAATTCCGGAGAAGCTCAGCGATTGGGAAATCGTTCACGTGTGAGGGCAGGTATGACGGCTGCCCACGTAGAAGTGAAAACGACGATGGCGCTCGAGAGCGCCATCGTCGTGCTTACTGCTTATTTCCGTGCGGTTTGCGCAGGTGTTGCTGCTGCCCTGGCTAATGCATCGACTGCGGCATCGACTACTTTATGCCACCGCGTCCACGATCTTGTTCAGCGTGGCGCTCGGGCGCATGGCCTTGCTCGTCAGCTCGACGTTCGGACGGTAGTAACCGCCGATTTCCACTGCCTTGCCTTGCGCTGCGGCGAGTTCTTCGATGATCTTCGCTTCGTTGTCGGCCATGGCCTTCGCCACGCCGGCGAACTGCGCCTGCAACGCCGCGTCTTCGGTTTGCGCCGCGAGTGCTTCCGCCCAGTACATAGCCAGGTAGAAGTGGCTGCCGCGGTTGTCGATACCGCCGACCTTGCGCGCCGGCGACTTGTCGTTGTCGAGGAACTTGCCGGTTGCCTGATCCAGCGTCTTGGCCAGCACTTGCGCCTTCGGGTTGTGATACGCATTGCTCAGATGTTCGAGCGACGCCGCCAACGCCAGGAATTCGCCCAGCGAATCCCAACGCAGGAAGCCTTCTTCGACCAGTTGCTGAACGTGCTTCGGCGCCGAACCGCCCGCGCCCGTTTCGAACAGACCGCCGCCTTCCATCAGCGGGACGATCGACAGCATCTTCGCGCTGGTGCCCAGTTCCATGATCGGGAACAGGTCTGTCAGGTAGTCGCGCAGCACGTTGCCGGTGACCGAGATCGTGTCCTTGCCGGCGCGGATGCGGTCCAGCGAGAACTGCGTTGCCTCGACCGGCGTCATGACGCGAATGTCCAGACCGGTGGTGTCATGGTCTTTCAGGTATTGCTCGACCTTCCTGATGATCTGGGCGTCGTGCGCGCGCGCCGCGTCCAGCCAGAAGATGGCCGGCGTGCCGGTCGCGCGGGCGCGGTTCACCGCGAGCTTGACCCAGTCCTGCACCGGTGCGTCTTTGGTCTGGCACATGCGCCAGATGTCGCCGGCTTCCACCGGTTGTTCGATCAGCACCGTGCCGGCTGCGTCGGTCACGCGGACCACGCCGTTCGCCGGAATCTGGAACGTCTTGTCGTGTGAACCGTATTCTTCAGCGGCTTGCGCCATCAGGCCGACGTTCGGCACCGTACCCATGGTGACCGGATCGAACGCGCCGTGCTTCTTGCAATCTTCGATCACCGCCTGATACACGCCCGCATAGCAGCGGTCCGGAATCACGGCCTTGGCGTCGTGCAGTTTGCCGTCGGTGCCCCACATCTTGCCCGACTCGCGAATCATGGCCGGCATGGACGCGTCGACGATCACGTCGCTCGGTACGTGCAGGCTGGTGATGCCCTTGTCCGAATTGACCATGGCCAGTTGCGGGCGAGCGGCGTATTGCGCCTTCATGTCGGCTTCGATCGCTTCGACCGTTGCGGCCGGCAGGTCTTTCAGACGCGCGTACAGGTCGCCGATACCGTTGTTCGGGTTGAAGCCGGCTTGCGCCAGCGCGTCGGCGTGCTTGGCCAGCACGTCTTTGTAGAACACCGACACCACCTGACCGAAGATGATCGGATCCGACACCTTCATCATGGTGGCTTTCAGGTGCACCGAGAACAGCACGCCC
The DNA here is from genome assembly GCF_000745015.1 of Burkholderia sp. 9120. Classification (NCBI taxonomy): domain Bacteria; kingdom Pseudomonadati; phylum Pseudomonadota; class Betaproteobacteria; order Burkholderiales; family Burkholderiaceae; genus Burkholderia; species Burkholderia sp. 9120. The sequence continues at coordinate 5,682,024 of NZ_JQNA01000002.1, forward strand.
TTGGCCTTCGCGTCCGCGATTTCCGCTTCGATGAAGCTGCGCAGCGCGTTCTTGCTCAGCACCGACGCGTCGATGATCTCGCCCGCTTGCACGTTGGTCTTTTCTTTCAGGACCGTCTTCGTACCGTCGGTTGCCGTCAGTTCGATCTTCACGGCGCCGGCCGCTGCGATCAGCGCCGATTTTTCGCTGCCGTAGAAATCGCCGCCGCTCATGTGCGAGACGTGCGACTTCGAGTCCGACGTCCACGCGCCCATCTTGTGCGGATGCTTGCGAGCGTAGTTCTTGACCGACAGCGGCGCGCGGCGGTCCGAATTGCCTTCGCGCAGCACCGGGTTGACGGCGCTGCCCTTGATTTTGTCGTAGCGCGCCTTGACGTCTTTTTCAGCGTCGGTCGTGGCGACGTCGGGGTAAGCCGGCAGTTTGAAGCCCTGATCGCGCAGTTCGGTGATCGCGGCCTTCAGTTGCGGCACCGACGCGCTGATGTTCGGCAGCTTGACGATGTTTGCTTCCGGACGCGTGGTGAGTCCACCCAGTTCAGCCAGATCGTCGGAACCCTTCTGTTCCGCGCTCAGGTAGTCCGGAAAGGCAGCAATGATCCGGCCGGCAAGCGAGATATCGCGCGTTTCAACGATCACGTCGGACGAGCGCGTGAACGCCTTGACGATCGGCAGCAGCGAGTAGGTCGCCAGTGCGGGGGCTTCGTCGGTCAGGGTGTAGATGATCTTCGGCGGTGTGGACATGTTCGAGGCTTTGCTAGGTGAAGTGATAGACAGAGCGTTTGGTAGCGCTGAGCCGGCGAGGTTGCGACGAAGCTGCAAAAACGCCGCGCGATGCACGGCACTACTTTTTACGGCCCGACCGTGAGTATATGCGTGTTTTCCTCTACTCGCTGTTAAACAAACATATCCCCGAACCGGGCTCGATGGGGTCGAGCCCCGCCAGATAAGGCTTTGAGGCCAATGCCCTAGGTCTTACGACAGATGTCTTATAGATGACTTGCTAGCTTTCAAAAACATTGTTAATGCGAATCATATGCATTAACATTCGTGCGCTCGCTTTTTCACCATCCGTTTAACCGTCACTCGCTCGCAAGATGCCGTTCGCACCGTTTCGGTGCGCGGCGGTGGCAGCCTGTCCAACTCGAATAATATGCAGAATCTTTCTATCGCCGGCCGTCCGGCGTTTGCGCGCGGTCCGCGCCGCGCTCCGTCGCTGCTTAGCGCCGGACTCCTGGTTAGTGTGGGTTTGACGCTTTCCACACTCTCATCGAGCGGATGGGCGCAAGCCGCCCCGGCCAGCGACACCGCCGCCACCTTGCCGGCCGTGAAGGTTTCGGCATCGAAAGACACCACCGTGGCGCAGGCCGATACCGTCAGCGCCGGCGCGCTGGGTTCGCGCAAGCAGGTGGACACGCCGTTCTCGACCCACGTCGTGACGAGCGATGAAGCACAGGATCTGTTCGCGACCACCGCCAACGACCTGTTCAAGTACGATCCGGCTGTCTCGGCCATCAGCGAAAACGCCATCAGCGAAAACTCCGTCTTCACCGTGCGCGGTATGCCGATCGACACGCTGAACAGCATCAAGGTGGACGGCCAGACCTTCCCGTCGTGGGATACCGACCTCTCGCTCGAACCGTTCGAACAGGTCGAACTGCTCAAGGGTCTGTCGGGCTTCATGTACGGCTTCGGCTCGCCGGGCGGCATCGTCAACTACGTGTTGAAGCGTCCGACCGACACGCCATATCGCAGCGTCACGGTCGGCTATAAATCGGCCGGTGTGTTCACCGAGGCGGTTGACCTGGGCGGCCGCTTCGGCAACGACAACCGTTTCGGCTACCGCCTGAACCTCGTCAACGAAGACGGCAACACCGCCGAACCGAACGGCCACGTGCGCCGCCAGGTGGCGTCGCTGGCGCTGGACTTCCGCATCACGCCGGACCTGACCTGGACCGCCGACGCGTTCTACCAGAAGCGCAAAACCAACGGCACGCTGTTCGGTCTCGGGATCGGCGCCGGCGGCATTCCGGACGCGAGCAAGATCGACGTTGCCGGTTTGACCCAGCCGCAGAACTACTACCAGACCGAGATGGCGTCGTTCGGCACGGGTCTCGATTACCGTCTGTCGGAAAACTGGCACGCGAGCCTGAAGTACCGCTTCGCCAAGGAGAACCGCACCAATTCGGATAGCTTCCTGTACGTCACCGACACGGCGGGCAACTACTCGAACACGCTTTATGCGGCCATGACGCGCTACTTCTATCAGAACGTCGACGCCATGGTGCAGGGCCAGTTCAACACCGGCAGCATCAAGCATGACGTGGTGGTCGGCGCGGGCTTCCAGACGCAGACCAGCGAGTACAGCAACAGCACCGGCTGGAACATGGGCTACGCGCTCGGCACCGGCAATCTGTACACCACCACGCTGCTGACCAACAGCGAAGTCAGCATCGGCTCGGACCTGTATCGTCAGCAGCGCACCACGCAGGCCGCGGTGTATGCGAGCGATACGCTGCAATTCACGTCGCGGCTGTCGGCGCTGCTCGGCGTGCGTTACACGCAGTACCGCCAGAACGTCTACGACACGACCGCCGCCGTCACGTCGCAATACAGTGCGAGCCCGGTTACGCCGACCTTCGCGCTGATGTTCAAGACCGACCCGTATTCGACGCTGTACACGAGCTACGTCGAATCGCTGGAACAGGGCGGCGCGGCCGGCAATACCAACCTGAACTACCCGGCAACCTACGGCCCGATGCGCAGCAAGCAGTACGAAATCGGCTTCAAGACGGATCACGCCAGGTGGGGCGCCAATGTCGCGCTGTTCCGTGTCGACCAGGGCTACAACTACACGAACGTCAGCAACTACTTCGTGCAGAACGGCACCAAACGCTACACCGGCGTCGACGCCAGCGGCTGGCTCGCGCTGACGAACGAATGGCGCGTGATGGGCGGCGTGATGTGGCTCGACGCGAAGGCGGTGGACGTGGACGATCCGAACATCGACGGCAAACGCGTGTATGGCGCGCCGCGCTTCACCGTGACGGGCCGCATCGAGTACAACCCGGCGTATCTGCGTCCGCTGACGCTGGCGTTCGGCGGCAAATATGTGGGCAACCAGGCCGTGGATGCCGCCAACTCGCAGTTCGTGCCGTCGTATGTCACTTACGATCTGAGCGGCCGCTACGAGACGAAGATCGCCGGCCAGGACGTGACGTTCCGCGCGGGCATCAACAACCTGCTCAACCGTCGCTACTGGACCACCGCATGGGGTTCGTTCGTGTCGCCTTCGCCGACGCGCACCGCTGTCGCTAGCGCGACGTTGCTGTTCTAAAGCAACGCGCGTGATCGGGGCGCCTGAGCCGGCCTAACCCGCCGCAGGCGCCCCGAGCATCGCCGGAATCCCGGCGACCAGCGCGTCGATCGCACAGCGCGTTTTCAACGCCAGATACCGGCTCTTCGGCCACACCGCGTGAATCTCCTGCGCGGGCCGGAAACAATTCTCCATCACCGTCACCAGTTCGCCCTTGCCGGCATGACGCGCCAGCAGCCAGCTCGGCAACCACGCCAGCCCAAAGCCCGCGACCGCCGCGTCGACGATCCCCTGCATGTCGTCGAAAGCCAATTGCGGATGCACCTGCGCGCGACGCACCTGACCGTCGATGTCGACCACATCCCACGGCATCGGTATGCCGCCACGCAAATAGGCGATCGCCGAGTGGCCGCGTAATTCATCCACGTTGCGCGGCGTGCCGTGTCGTGCCAGATAGGCCGGCGCCGCGCCGATACTCGCGTATTGCATGCCCAGCTTGCGGGCCGCGAGACTCATGCTGTCGGCGAGCGGCCCGACCCGCACGACCAGATCGAAACCCTCTTCCACCACGTCGACGAAGCGGTCGCTGATCGAAATGTCGATCGTCAATTGCGGATGACGGCGTGCCAGCTCAAGCAGCACCGGCGCCGCGCAGTGATGGCCGAAGCACTGCGGCACGCTGACCCGCAGACGCCCTTTCGGCTCGCGCCGCCCTGAATCGAGATCGGCTTCCGCGGCTTCGAGTTCGGCGAGCGCGCGCACGCAGCGGTCGTAGTAGGCCTGACCGTCTTCGGTGAGGCTTTGACTGCGCGTGGTCCGATTGATCAGCCGCACGCCGAGCCGCTTTTCAAGCCGCACGATCACTTTGCCGACCGCCGAACGCGTGAGGTCCAGGCGTTCCGCCGCCAGCGCAAAACTGCCCGTTTCGACGACGCGCACGAACGTCGTCACACCATCGAGGATGTCGCTCATTTCTTTGCCTTATTGGGTCCGTACGCGATGCAGTGCTGGGATTTAAACGTGTCAATCGGGACATAAATTCCCCCTATATTACCGATTCCACGGTGGCCACGCCCGCCGACTATCGAGGTGAAATCTCATGTCCACGCATTCCAACGCGCCGCCACGGCCCGCCCAACCAACGCTCGAATCTGACGAACCCGCCGCCGTACGGCTCCTCGGCTTCTTTTCGATCCGCAAAAACACGTTGGCGCTCGGCGCGGTCTGTCTCGCGTCGCTGATGTTCGGCCTGGAAATCTCCAGCGTGCCGGTGATCCTCCCCACGCTCGAACGCGTGCTGCACGGCGACTTCAAAGGCATGCAGTGGATCATGAATGCCTACACGCTCGCGGTCACGACCGTGCTGATGGCGACCGGCACGCTGGCGGACCGCTTCGGAAGGCGACGGATTTTCGTGATCGGCATCGCGCTGTTTGGTGTCACCTCGCTGATCTGCGGCCTCGCGGAAAGCGTGCCGACCCTGATCGTCGCGCGTTTGCTGCAAGGCGCGAGCGGCGGCGCGATGCTGATCTGCCAGGTGGCCGTGCTGTCGCATCAGTTCAGCGACGGTCCCGAGCGCGCTCGCGCGTTCAGCGCGTGGGGGATCATCTTCGGCATCGGGCTCGGCTTCGGGCCGATCATCGGCGGGATGATCGTGGCGGTGTCGAGTTGGCAGTGGGTCTTCTGGGTGCACGCGGTGCTCGCCATCGTCACGTTGATGCTGCTGTTCGGCGGCGTGCAGGAATCGCGCGATCCGCACGCGCATTCGCTCGACATTGCCGGCATCGTCACGCTGTCGCTCGCGGTGTTCGGCCTCGTGTACTTCATCACGCAGGTGTCCGAGCTCGGGCTCGCGAGTTCGCGCGCGATCTTCGTTCTCGTGGCGACGGCCCTCGCCTTCGTGGCTTTTCTCTGCGCGGAGCGCTTCACCGCGCGGCCCATGTTCGACTTTTCGGTGTTCCGGATCCCACCGTTTTCCGGCGCGCTGATGGGCTCGGCGGGCATGAACTTCAGCTTCTGGCCGTTCATGATCTATCTGCCGATCTACTTCCAGATCGGTCTCGGCTACGACAGCGTGAGCGCCGGTCTGGCATTGCTCGCCTACACGCTGCCCACGCTGCTGTTCCCGCCGCTCGGCGAGCGCCTTGCGTTGCGCTACGGTTCGGGTGTCGCGATACCGGCGGGTCTACTGACCATCGGCGTCGGCTTCATGCTGATGAAGCTCGGCAGCAGCGTCGCGCATCCGGGCGTGTGGAGCATGTTGCCGGGCTGCGTGCTCGCCGGCGCGGGCCTCGGCCTGACCAACACGCCGGTCACCAATACGACCACCGCCGCAGTGCCGCCCGAGCGCGCGGGAATGGCGTCCGGCATCGACATGAGCGCGCGCATGATCACGCTCGCGATCAACATCGCGTTGATGGGCGCGATCCTGGTGGGCGGCATTCTGTTCGAATTGAAGGCGCGGCTGCCGGGCACGCTCGATATGGCGTCGCTTGGCCGCGTCGCCGAAAAAATCGCAGCGGGCAATGTGGATGCGATCAGAACCGGCATCCCGGGATTGGCGCAAATCGACCCGGCCGGCGGCATCGTGCATGACGCGCTGATGCAAGGGTTCGGCTGGGTGATGCTGTACGGCGGCGTCGGCGTGGCGATACTCGCCGTGCTGAGTTTTGTGATCTCGGGAAGTGCGTCGAGGAAGTTGGGCGGCAAGGCGAATTCAGTCTCGCAGCCAGCGGTTCGGTGTGACTCGTGTTAGGCCGTGCGTGAGCGGCTCGCGGCAGCAAAGCGGAGCGCTCGGCCGCTCGATATAGGCTGGTGTCGGTTTACCGTCGGCGCGCGCCGCGGCCGCTGCAGAACCCGGCACCGTCCACGCCACGATTGCACGCGTCGAGACTGTCGGCGCAATGGCGCTCGGCGTCGCGCACCATGACGTGAACCCGCGTCGGCGAAACGTCGAGCGCGCGGGCCGTGTTTTGCAGCGTTTCCTCGCGCAAGCGCACCATTTCGAATGCCGCGCGGCTGCGCGGCGGCAATTGTTCGAGCGCGTTGTAAACGTGCCGCAGCGTGTCGCGCATAAGCAGCGCCGCTTCGGGCGAAGGCTCAGGCGAAGGTACGTGCAGACCGTGATCCTGGTCGGCGTGATACGTGCCTTCCTGACTCTGGCGGCGCGACGCATCGACAGAAGCGTTGTGCACCATGCGGGTTACGTAGGCCACCGGTTGACGAACGGCCTCCTGATCGCGGAAGTCGACGAGCTTGATGAAAACGTCATGCACCACGTCTTCCGCAAGGCTTGCGCAACCCACGAAGCTGCACGCCAGCTCGACGAGCATCGGCCGGTTGTCGATCAGCACGTCGAGCAGCGCGGCCTTCTTCCAGTCGACCGCGCGACCTCGCTCGCGCATAGGCCGCGACGCAGGCGGACAAGCGACGCCGGCTTCGATCGCCGACAGGGGTATCGCTGTTGAAGACTCCCGCCGGACGAACAGCTCAGCCATACATTCGCTCCGCTTTCTAAAAGGAAGGGCGCCAATTTATCGCAAACGCGAATGATTCTCAATATTCATTTTTGAATAAGCTTCGGGGCGCGATAGTTCGCCGCAGCGGACAGGCCGAGTTCGTCACGATGTGGATGATGGCCGCGCCAAGTCAAGCCTCGCGAGCAAAACGATCCGAATCTGGTAAAACTGATGCCTGTGCCCAGGCTCGCGCCGTGATCGGCGCGCGTAGACCTACCCTACTTGCCGGAGTCGTTCGATGGCCCATGCTTATCTGCAGGTGATCGCCAATTATTTCGCCAAACCCGGTAACGGCGATGCGCTGATCGAGCCGCTGACGCAGCTCGCCGCGGCCACCCGCGCCGAGCCCAAGAATCTCTACTACGAATTTTTCCGCTCGCCGCTGAATCCGGATCACTTCGTGATCCTGGAGCAGTACAGCGACGCCGACGGCCTCGCCGAGCATCGCGACACCGAACACTTTCAGCGCCTTGGCTTCGGCACCATCATTCCGCTGCTAGATCGGCGTGAAGTGTCGAGTCATATGGTGCCAGGAGACACGGCATGACCAACGCCTTCCGTTTTCAGACTGTGCCGACGCTGGTCGTCGAGTATGGTGCGGCGCGCCGGCTCGGCGCTTTGTTGCGCGCGCAATTTCCTTCGCTTGCGCGCGTGTGCGTAGTGACGGACGGTTTTCTTCACGCGAGCGGTCTGCTGGATCCCGCGCTTGCCGATCTTGCTGCGCACGGCTGGAACGCCACCGTGATCCACGACGTGATCGCCGATCCGCCCGAACACATCGTGCTCGAAGCGACGTCGCGGACGCGGATTGCCGGCGCCGAACTCGTGCTGGGGCTCGGCGGCGGATCGTCGATGGACGTGGCGAAACTGATCGCCGTGCTGGCGCCGCAACGGCAGCAGGAGCTCAGCGAGATGTACGGCGTCAACAAGGTCACCGCGTCGCGCCTGCCGCTCGTGCAGATGCCGACGACCGCGGGCACCGGTTCCGAAGTCACCGCCGTGTCGATCGTGACGGTCGGCGAGGCGAAGAAAATGGGCGTGGTCGCGCCGCAACTGATCGCGGATCTGGCGATTCTCGACGCGGAACTCACGCTCGGGCTGCCCGTCGCGGCGACGGCGGCGACCGGTGTCGATGCGATGGTGCACGCCATCGAGGCGTACACGTCCGCGCACCTGAAGAATCCCGTCTCTGATCTGCTAGCGGTAAAAGCGCTGGATCTGCTGTCGCGCAATCTGCTGCCCGCCTGCGAGGACGGCCACAACCGTCAGGCGCGCGAGGCGATGCTGCTGGGCGCGACCTTCGCGGGCCAGGCGTTCGCCAACTCGCCGGTCGCCGCGGTGCATGCGCTGGCTTATCCGATCGGCGGTATTTATCACGTGCCGCATGGTCTTTCGAATGCGCTCGTCTTGCCGCACGTGTTGCGCTTCAACGCCGCGGCCGCCGCGCCGCTGTATGCGGAGCTTGCCGACGTCGTCGTGCCGGGCGTGACGGGCAGCGACGAGAGCAAGACTCAGGCGCTGATCCAGCGACTCGAACAGATGATCGCGGCGACCGCGATTCCGGCGCGGCTGCGCGATGTCGGCATTGAGATCAGCGGGCTGGAGCGGATGGCGAGCGACGCGATGTTGCAGACGCGGCTGCTGGTGAACAATCCGCGGCCGGTTAGCGAGGCCGATGCGCTGGCGATTTATGCGGCTGCGTTTTGAGTGAGTGGCTGCGGGGCAGTTGAGGGTGCGGGCGATGGGGCTGCTGGGTTGACGGTTTTATGGTTTGGGTCGTTTGGGTTGTTTGGGTTGTTTGGATCGTTTTGGTGGCTTCACGCCGTTACGGCGGCTCGGGACGTTACGTAGCACGCATCGGAACATGGCCTTGAGAACAAGGGGGAATTTGCGTTTTTGTCGAAGTAAATTCTGATTTTCTGCGGCTATGACGATCATTTTTTGTCGAATTTGCCGGATCGAGACATAAGCCACAATTGGCGTGCAACTTGCAATGATGACTCCACCATTAGTCGCTCAACGGGGACATCATGCGCAAATTCGCCGGTCGGACAGCCATCGCTGTCGCGACGTCAACATTACTCGCCCTCTATGGTTGTGGATCGACGATTAGCCCCGGCGGTACTAGTGGGTTAGGCGGCGGTGGGTTGGGAGGGACGTCGGGGAGTGGGACTTCAGGGACGTCGGGTGGTAGCTCGGGTACTTCGGGTACTTCGGGTACTTCGGGTACTTCGGGTACTTCGGGTACTTCGGGTACTTCGGGTACTTCGGGTACTTCGGGTACTTCGGGTACTTCGGGTACTTCGGGCACTTCGGGCACTTCGGGCACTTCGGGTACTTCGGGTACTTCGGGTACTTCGGGCACCTCAGGTACTTCGGGCACCTCAGGTACTTCGGGCACTTCGGGCACTTCGGGCACTTCGGGCACTTCGGGCACTTCGGGTACTTCGGGCACCTCGGGCACATCGGGCACTTCGGGCACTTCGGGCACATCGGGCACTTCGGGTACTTCCGGTACTTCGGGTACTTCAGGTACTTCCGGCACTTCGGGCACTTCGGGCACTTCGGGCACTTCGGGCACTTCGGGCACTTCGGGTACTTCCGGTACTTCGGGTACTTCAGGTACTTCCGGCACTTCGGGCACTTCGGGCACTTCGGGCACTTCGGGCACTTCGGGCACTTCGGGTACTTCGGGCACTTCGGGCACTTCGGGTACTTCGGGTACTTCGGGTACTTCGGGTACTTCGGGTACTTCGGGTACTTCGGGTACTTCGGGTACTTCAGGTACTTCCGGCACTTCCGGCACTTCCGGCACTTCCGGCACTTCGGGCACTTCGGGCACTTCGGGCACTTCGGGTACTTCGGGTACTTCGGGTACTTCGGGTACTTCGGGTACTTCGGGCACTTCCGGCACTTCCGGCACCTCAGGCACCTCGGGTACTTCCGGCACCTCGGGTACTTCGGGCACCTCGGGCACCTCGGGTACTTCCGGCACTTCGGGCACTTCGGGCACTTCGGGCACTTCGGGCACTTCGGGCACCTCGGGTACTTCCGGCACTTCGGGCACTTCGGGCACTTCGGGCACTTCCGGCACCTCGGGCACCTCCTCCACTCCGCTCGGCAACATCATCACCCAAGGCGGCAACCTGATCACCGCCGTGGGCACGACCGTCGCCGATACCGGCAGCAAGGTCAACGGTACGTCGATCCCCGGCGTCGACAGCGGAACGACAACCAACCTCGGTAATGCCCTCACCGATCTCGGCAACGGCGTGAAGGTGCTCGGCAACGGCACGGCCGCAGGTCTCGGCACCGTGGGCAGCGCCGCCAATCCGCTCGGCCCGACGCTCACCTCCACCTCCGGCGTGGTCTCCAACACTGGCGCCGCGGTGACCGCCGTCGGCGGCGTGGTGTCGAGCCTGGGCAGCGGTCCGCTGTCACCGCTCGCTCCCGTGACGTCCGCGCTCGGCGGCGTCGTCGGCGATGTGGGCAAAGGCGTCACATCCGTCGGCTCGGGATTGAACACCGCGCTCTCCAGCGCGCCCGTTCAGCAACTCGAGACGCAACTCAGCTCGGCGATCAACCCGATCACGCTGACCGTCTCGAACACGACGCAGACGCTCGGCAACGCCACCGGCCTCGGCTCACCGCTCAACAACCTGCTCGGCACGCTAGGCAACGGACTCGACGCGGCCGGCATCAAAGTGTCGGGCGCCACCGGCGATCAGGTCGGCAAGGACATCGGCGGCGTGGTGAGCCAGTTGGGCAAAACCGTCACGAGCACGGGCGGCCTGTTCACCGGAGCGACCACCAATCCGCTCGCACCGATCACAGGTCTGCTCGGGCCGCTCGGTGGACTCGGTGGACTCGGTGGACTCGGTGGACTCGGCGGACTCGGCGGAACGGGCGGCGGGTCGATCTCGATTCCGCCGTTGACGGGATTGATCGGCAACCTGGGGTCGCTCGGCGGTGTCGGCGGTTCAGGTGGCGCGGGCGGCGTAGGGGGTCTGCTGACACCGATCACGGGTCTGCTCGGCAAGGTCGGCTCGCTCGGCGGCACTACCGGCGCGGGTGGTCCGCTCACCCCGGTCGTCAGCCTGGTCGGCTCGTTGACGGTCAGCGTAACGGGCAGCGTCAGCGCGTCGCAAGGCGGTGCCGCGGCCAATCCGGTGACGGGGCTGATCGGAGGTCTCACGGGCGGTTCCGCCAGCGGTTCGGGCGGCAGCGGTTCGTCAAACAAGAACCCGCTTGCACCGGTGACTAACCTGGTCGGCGGATTACTCGGCGGTGTCACGGCAGGCAAGTAGATGACCGTGTGAAGCGCGGCGCCGCGAAGGAGTACTTCGGACGCCGCAATTCGGCGGCGTGCTTCGATGGAGTACCTGACGCAGCGATTCGAGCCGGTAGTTGAGGTAGTGCTTCGAGGGAGTACTTCTCAGTACTTCGAGGCAACACCTCGACGCAGCACTTCAAAGCACCCCCCTTAACAAGCTCCAAAACCAGCAATTCACCGCGGTGCCCGGGCCTCAAAAAACCAACAACCCGGCCACCTCCGATGTCATGACTACGAGGATGACATGAACTCAACCTTCGATACCGTAGCGCACGTCCACGACACCCGACCGCGAACCGCGACGCCGTTCTCCATCGGTCTGCTCGGCATCGCCGCCGGCCTGCTCACGCTCTGGCTCCTGCGCGACAGCACCGCGCTCGACGGCGCGACCCGCAGCACGGCCGCCTGCCTCGCGATCATCGCCACCATCGCCACCTATGAACTGTTCGTCGCCCGCGTCTACCTGCGCCCAAGCGCTGGCCTGACGAGCCGCGCGGTGCGTCCGCTGAGTCTCGCGCGAGTGACGGCGCGCCTGGCCGCGCTTACCTCGGTCTACGCGGGCATCGGCATGCTCTACTGGCTGCTGCCCGAATATCACGGCGCGTTCTACAACCCGTTCTGGTCGCTGATCCGCACGCTCGCGCCTTATGTTGTCGTGGTCGCGCCGTTCTACTTCGCGTGGATGGACCGCCATCAGCGCGAAACCGACGACGCGTATCTGCAGTGGGCGCGTCTGCTGTTTCGCGGCGAGCGTCCGGCGAATTGGCGCCCGGTGCGCGAAATGCTGGCGGGCTGGATGGTGAAGGCGTTCTTCCTGCCGTTGATGATCGTCTACCTGTCCACCAACGCGGATCACCTCAACGCGTCGCTGACCATCGCGCTGAACGCGCCCTTCTCGCTCGCGACGTTCCGCTTCATGTACGACCTGTCGTTCGCGATGGATCTGATGTTCGGCACAGTAGGCTACCTCTGCACGCTGCGCCTACTCGACAGTCACGTGCGCAGCGCGGAGCCGACCGCCCTCGGCTGGCTCGTCGCGTTGATCTGCTATCAGCCGTTCTGGTCGTTGATCTCGAACCAGTACATCCATTACGAAGGCTCGATGTTCTGGGACAACTGGCTCATTTCAGTGCCGGTACTGCGCGTGATCTGGGGCAGCGTCATCATTGCGCTGCTGACGTGCTACGCGCTCGCCACGATCTCGTTCGGCTTGCGGTTCTCGAACCTGACCAATCGCGGCATCGTCACGTCGGGGCCTTACCGGTTCACGAAACATCCCGCCTACATCGCGAAGAACCTGTCGTACTGGATGGTCGCGGTGCCGTTCATCGAACCGTTGGGCTGGCGTGTCGCGCTCACGCATTGCTTCGCGCTCGCAGCGGTGAACATGCTGTATTTCCTGCGCGCGAAGACCGAAGAGCGACACCTGATGAACGATCCCGACTACCGGGCCTACGCCGAATGGATCGCAAAGAATGGGTTATTCGCGAGACTCTCGCGTGTGTTCAACTAGGTTCTGGATATCGGTACGCGGCTCAACGCAAAGCGAACGCCGGTCGAAAGCGAGACCCACTATCGACGCTCGACCGGCACGCCGCATCACAATCGTCGCGTCAGCACACTGGCCAAACCCGCTTGCGGTCGCGAGAACAGCGACCCTTGCAGCAGCGCTTGCGGCCAGCGCTTCAACCACTCCAACTGCGCTTCGGTATCGACGCCGTTCACCACCACCTGCACATCGAGTGCATGCAGCAGATCCATCAGTGCCGTCATCACCACATTCGCACGCGAATCGCGCGGCACCGTGGCCATCAAATCGCGTGCAATGGTGATGGTGTCGACATCGAGCCCACCGAGCAGCGCCAGCGACGAAGCGCCGTTACCCCACTTGCCCAGCGAAATACCGGCGCCCGCGTCGCGCAGACCGGCGGTCAGCGTGCGCAATGACAGGAGTTTTGCGGCCTCGGCGCTATCGGCCACTTCGATATCGAGCAGATGCGCGGGCACGTCATATAACGCGGCGACACGCACGAGATCTTCCGCGAACGAACCGAGTATCGCCACTCGCGCAGGCACCGTGATCGCAACCGGCCGCAGCGGCAAGCGCGCGGCGAGACAGTCACGCAATTCACGGCATACGCCGTCCACCACGAAGCGCGCCATTTCCAGCGCGAGCTGCGGGTGTTCGAGCGGCATCATGAAGATGCCGGGAAGCAACAACCCGTAATCGGGATGCGTCCAGCGCACCTGCGCTTCGAGACGCGCCGGCGTGCCGCTCGCGGCTGTCGCGACACCCGGCGCACGATAAGCCCCTTGATACACGAGATGAAACTCGCCCGCGCGCAGTCCATCGCGAACCCGATTTTCGAGTTCACTCAGACCCGACGACGGATCACGCGAGTCGTCCGCGTCATTCTGTGCGACACACGCAACACGCGCGATCAACGTCGTTGCATGCGAGAAGGGTTGTAGGTAGTCGAGCGTGTGCATGGCGGAGACGAATTGATTGAACCTCGCTAACGTATGCATGGGTTATGCCAAGCGCTATCGCAACAGCAGTATGAAACACGAGCGGCAACCGGAGATCCTCGTTGCGTAAAGCTTCGCGCCCGCGAAATGAAACCTCCCCACGCGCCTTTCAAGTTTCGGAAATGCGCGTTTTGGCTCGCCTGTTACGTAGCATCACGCTTAACGTTACGCGAACCAGACCGCCGCAATGTTTGCGCGAGACGACAATGGTAAATCGCTGGGAGCCCGTGAAGCAGCACACCGTGCAACATGACGGAAAGGAATTAAAGCAGAAACGTTTTCATCGCGATATATCAGCGCAAGACCGTTTGACCGAGCCAAAAAGATTAACTAGTATCGGCTTCAGCGCAGCATGCGACGACCGCGACTCCTCCACATAGTCATTCAGGCAGCCGATGCTACACATCCCTCTCTCCGACGCCGATTGGGCTCGCGTCCAGAGTCTGTTTCCCGAACTTCCCTCTGCGCGCGGGCGGCCTCGCCGTAGCGATCGGGAAATTCTCAACGCGATACTCTGGCTCCATCAGCACAAGGAAAAATGGCACCGGCTTCCCGCCACGTTTCCTCCGCAACAGACCTGCTATCTCCGGTATATGACATGGCGAAAATCCGGCGTGCTGGAGCAGGTTTACGAACGCCTTCCCGTTTGCGATCCGGAGCTTTCCATGTCGTGAATCGGTCGGGCGATTGATTCGGATACCGTAGCTGATTCATGTCGATGCCTTGAATTCAGCGCTTGTGTTGGTTCACTCCGCACTGCCCGCGGACCCGCTGTTGACCCCAACCGAACAGCGCCGCATCCGCATTCAGCATGGCTGATTAATGCTTGAAATTCATCGCAAGCCATCCGTCTCCTTGTCATGGTGAAGACAAGCCTGACTCTCTGAGTGTCGCCGAACAATAAACGTCTCAGCGTGCACCTCCCCGTTGCTACACGAAGTCTTTCGATACCGCACCTCTCTGGTGCGCTGTGCAGAATTCGACCAGGCAGCCGGTGATCGTCTCCACCTTCTGTTCCGCCGGCCACGCCCGCAGGTATTGCGAGCCGATCTGGCGGGACTTCCGCAATACGGCGTCGCGCATGCGATGTCCCTATAGTTGAAGGAGATGGACATGAAGAAGGCTCTGATCATCGCAAGCGGATTGCTTGGTGCATTGGCGTGGCAAGCGCAGGCCCACGCTCAGGATGCCGGCACGGAAAACACCGCACAAGCTCAACCCGCCGTCGCCGACTCGGTCGGCGGACAACCCACCACTACCTCGATGTCAGGCGGCCCCGCGCGTGCGCAGGCGCTGACGCGAGCCGACGTCTATCAGCAACTCGTGCAATCGCAGAAAGGCGCTGAAGCAGCCCGTCTGCAGGAGCTATTCAAAGGTGGCAATTGACGAAGGACGTCGAGCAACCCGGACGATGCACGCGAACAGATAACCGCTAGTCGCATGCATCGTCATTCTCGGGCGCGCCGGGAATTTGTCTCAGATTTCACAACAAACATTACCTGTTTTGGTGATTACTCTGCCCAGATCGCAAAACTACAATGCAATCACTGACTACGAACAACAACGTTCGTAGCGCGACAAAGACCCGAACTGGAGGTAGTTCATCATGAAATCGCTCATTCAAGCTGTTGTTATCGCCGCTGCGCTGGCCGCTCCCGTTGCTTCGTTTGCCCAGTCCAACCAGCCCGCGACTCGCGCCCAGGTGCGCTCGGAATTGATTCAACTGGAACAGGCCGGTTATCAACCGGGTCGCGCCGACCCGTATTACCCGGCTGACATTCAAGCCGCTCAGGCTCGCGTCGCCGAACAGAACGGCACCGCGCAGGCTGCGCAATCGGGCTACGGTGGCGTGGTAAGCGGCTCGTCGCAAGGCGGCCATCCGGTGGCGCTAGATAACGGTCCGAAGTCGACTTACTTCGGCCACTAAGCCACGGTTGATGAAGATGGCGAGGTCTTGATCTGGCATAAGACGCGCAGCCAGCAAGCTGCGACCGGCCAGTCAGCGCCAACGCCCAGCGCGCCGTGTCGGCGCGCAACGATTCAAACAAACTGGCCCGCGACCGAGTTTCCCCGATCGCGGGCCAGTTCTGTATCCAGTACCTCCGTCATCGGGCTCCCGATGACTTCGCCTGGACCCGTGCGGTCCGGGCGCTTTTTTCCCCGCGCCTTTCTTTATGTCACACGCCGGTCATTCGCGCGCGATCAGATCGCCCACCTGACCACGGCCGGTGACGAGACAGCTCGACAGGAAATTTTCACCCTGGCTGCTGGCGCCGACGTCGCCGAAGCCTTTTTTCAGCGCGTTGGATTTGACCATCGCCGCCCCTTGATGGCACGTAATGGTGCCGATCTCTCCGGCTTGCGCGCGCATCAACGCCCTATCCGCCATCAGATAGCCCAGCAACAACAACACGGCAATATAGAACGCTTGTCGCATGGTTCGTCTCCTCTTTGGAAGAGACTAACGCGAACCATGGGCATACGGTCCTAGGGGTTTCCCGATTGATGGGGTTTCAATGACCCAGATTAAATCAACCGATGCCGCCGCGTGACGGACTATGCGGCGCGGGTGAATCAGGTCTTATCCCTAGAAAACGCAGTTGCTGGAGACCGCGTTGCACGCGTCGCGTATTCTGTTCGAATAGCAGATAAACCGCATACGCGTACGCATAACAGAGCACCAGCATGCCCGCGAACACGAGCGCGCCGTGTCCGTCGAATGGAATGCGCCGCCCGACACCCACTGCGGCGACGAACAGAATGAACGAGAAGTGCGTCAGATACAGCGAATACGAGAACCCGGAAAAACGAATCGCGATGCGCGATAACAGCGCGGGCCGCAATCGCACGTTTTCCCAAAGTATGCAAAGCAGGAACACGAAACACGGTACGCCGACGATCCAGTCGTTGGCGAGCAGGAACAGACGCGAGCACACCAGCGCGGCGAGCAGCACCGCGCCGCTGGCGAGCGTGAGCCACGGCCACCCGGTTCGCGCGCTACGCGCCGGAAAGCGCTGTTCCAGCACCACGAGCAACACGCCGAGCAGCCACAAACCGAAGCCGCTCAGCAGCGACGGAAACGCGACCATCGTGCCCACGGCGAACGCGGCGGCGCCGAATGCGCGAATGCCCCGGCGTTGCCGCAACAGGACAAAGCAGGCGGGAAACCACAGGTAGTACCAGAACTCGTTGGCGAGGCTCCATAACGGTCCGTTGGATCCGTAAGTACCGCATGCGAGGGTTTGCAGAAATACGAGGTTGCACGCGAACGTCGCCTGCCCGAGATGCGACGCGACGTTGATCTGCTGATCGAAGGTGCCCTCTGTGCCGAGATAAAACGGTCCGCCGGCCAGCGCGATCCCCATGCGATCCCAGAATAGCGTCAGCAGTAACGCCGGAATCAGCACGACCCAGAGCCGCGACAGCCGCTCGGTCAGATAGCGCGGCCAGCTCCACGTCCCCGCCGCCGTCTGCCGCAACACCGAACCGCCGACAAAGTAGCCGCTCAGCAGAAAGAACACGATCACCGCGGTGTGGCCGTAGTTACTGACGAAGTAGAAAGCCTTGGCCGCCAGCCCGATTCCGGCATTCGCGTGGTAATCGGTAAACATCAGATTGCGCAGATGACTCACGCACACGGTGCCCGCCGCCAAGGCGCGGATCAGGTCGAAGGTGTCGCAATGGGGTTTGCCGGAAGGCGCCATATGAGCCGGAAGCGGACGAAAGGTTGTCCGCCAAACTAAGGCTCATGGGCTTTTGATTCAGTACGTTCGCGCACACTGAACGTGAAGCGCGGGCTCGCCCCGCTTTACAGGCGCGCTTTACAGGCGCGCTTCGATCCGCGCGATGCGCGTTTCGATCGCGTTGCGCACCAGGCCGTTCGACGGCGCCAGCAGCAGCGACGAAGCGATGATCTGATACACCCGGTTGCGCCGTACTTTGGACACTTTCTGCGGATCGAGCCACGCGTCGTTATCCACCAGCAGCAACAGCGTCTCCAGCCCGATCAGAATCGGCCACAAACACGCGAGCCGCAAGCGCACGGAAAACGCGGGAATCGTCAGCGTGTAATCGAGCGCTTCGCGGAAATGCTCGAGCGACTTGCGCAGCAACTCGACCAGCAGCGGCTTCGCGCGCGCGGAATTGGCCGGCAGCAGCAGGTCTTGCGGGCTCAGGCCGTGTCGATCCAGCAGCGTCTGCGGCAGATAGCAGCGGCCGATCCGCAGATCCTTGCCGCAATCGCGCAGCACGTTGGTCAACTGCAGCGCTTTACCGAAACGCACGCCGCGGCGCGCCATCGTGTCGGGCACCTCTTTCAGCGTGCCCGGCATGTGCGCATAGGTCATCGTGGTCCAGAATTCGCCGACGCAGCCCGCCACCAGATACGTGTAGCGATCGAGGTCGTCGTAGTCGCGCAGCGCCGCGAGCTGGCCGGAGCGTTCGTCGGGGAAGGTGCGCAGATCGAATTCCATGCCCTCGGTGAGCGTCGCGACGATTCCGCGCACGGCCTGACGATCGGACTCGCTCAGTTGCGACAACACGTCGAGCGCGGGGCCGAGCGATTCGAGCAGGACCTTTTCGTCCGACTGGGTCTGCTGACCCGCGACTTCGGCGGCCATTCGATGGAACAGCGTGCCGTCGTCGGTGGTGCCGTTCACCTGGGCACGCAGCGACAGCAGCAGCGCGAGGCGCTGTTCGGGCGAGATCAGCGACGTGTCCGCGATCGTATCGGCCGCGCGCGCCAGCAGGTACGCGAGGCCGATCGGATCGCGCATCCCGGTGGGCAGCACGCGCAGCGTGAGATAGAAGGAGCGGGAAACGCCTTTCAGCAGCGGACCGAGAAGAAAGGCCCGGGTCGGATTCGACATGGATGGGATCAGGTCAGGATTGGCAACAAGCGGGCAAAAGCCGGTAAACAACCGGCAAGAATCCGGCGCTGCCGAATTGTATACGGCGAAGCGCCTTCGCCGTGCAGCGGCGAGTCCAACCCTGCCTTGACCGGTCTGCCCGTCCTGCTCAGGCGTGTGCGGCCAGTCCCAACAGCTCGACCGCGTTCTGTTTGAGGATCAACGGCCGGACCTCTTCCCTGAAACCGGCCCCGCTGAAATCTTCCAGCCAGCGATCCGGCCGGATCAGCGGGAAGTCCGAGCCGAACAGCATCTTTCGTTTCAGCAACGTGTTGGCGTGGTGAATCAACTCGGGCGAAAAGTACTTCGGCGACCAGCCGGACAGATCGATATAAACATTGGGCTTATGCAGCGCGATCGACAACGCCTGCTCCTGCCAGGGCCACGACGGGTGCGCGATCACGATCTTCATATCGGGGAAATCCGCCGCGACGTCGTCGAGATGAATCGGCTCGGAATACTTCAAGCGCAATCCACCGCCGCCCCGCATACCCGAGCCCATGCCGGAATGGCCGCTATGGAACACCGCCGTGAGCCGGTATTCGGCGATCAGCTCATAGAGCGGATACGCGAGCCGGTCGTTGGCGAAAAACGCCTGCATGGTGGGATGAAACTTGAAGCCGCGCACGCCGTACTCTTCCACCAGCTTGCGCGCCTCGCGCACGCCCATCTTGCCCTTGTGCGGATCGATACTCGCGAACGCGATCATGATGTCGCGGTTATTCTGCGCGAATTCGGCGATCTCCTCATTCGGAATGCGTCGGCGGCCCAGGTTCGCTTCGCAATCCACGGTGAACATCACGAAGCCGACGTTGCGCTCGCGGTAGTGGTCGATGGTCTCGGGAATCGTCGGCCGCCGGCCGAGTTTCAGCACGGTGCCGAAGTACTTGTCGGCGGCCTCGTCGAACTCCTTGCCGAACAGGTCCGGCGGCTGGCAGCAGGAGACTTCCGCGTGGACATGCATGTCGATCGCGACGATCTGGTCGAGTTTCATCCCGGGTGTCCCATTGAGGCGCGGCGCCTGCATCATGCCGCGCGGCAGGCGCTCGCGACGATCACGGCCGGATCGCGCTGCGCCGTCTCGTACATCGCGTCGACCAACCCGGCCCGCTGCGTCAGCACCGCGCGTTGATTGATCGAGCCTTTGTCGGTGATCTCACCGAGATCGAGCGAAGGCGCCACATCCATGAGCCGCAATCGCGCAATGGTGGTCGCGCCGCCGGTCGCCCCGCGATTGAGCGTGTCGAGCAGCGCGGCAAAGTGGGCACGCACGGCGGGTGCGGCGACCACGTCGCGCGCGCTCGCGTCCGCCGGCAAATGCGCCAGCCGCCGGCAATCGTCGAGGCGCGGAAACACCAGCAGGCCCACGTCGTCGCGATTCATACCGGCAACCACCACGTCCTGCACATAGGGTGCGCCTGCGGAAATCACGCGGGCCCGCATCGGTCCGACGCTGACGAAAGTGCCCGAACTCAGCTTGAAATCCTCCGCGATACGGCCGTCGAACAGCAACCCGAGCTCGGGCCGCGCCGGGTCGACAAAGCGCAACGCGTCACCGCTGCGGAAGTACCCCTCTTCATCGAACGCGTTGTCCAGCTCGGCCGCGTTGGGGCGCCAATAACCGGTCATCACGTGCGGGCCGCGATAGCGCGCTTCGAGTTTGTCGCCGACCGGCGCGAGTTTGACCTCGCAGCCGGGCGCCGGCAGGCCGACATAGCCGGCCCGCATGATCGGCCCCGTGGTGAACAGGCACGACGGCGACGTCTCCGTCATACCGAGCCCGGCCATGATGCGAATGCGCTCGCCGCAGTACTGCTCGGTAACGCGTTCGAGCCGGTCCCACGCCGCTTGCGACAACCCCGCGCCGGAGAAGAAATACACCTTCACGCGCGAGAAAAACGTCTCGCGCAACTGGCTGTCCTGCTCCAGCGCGATCGCCAGTTCCTCCCATCCCTTCGGCACATTGAAGTAGATGGTTGGCGCGATGTCGCGCAGATTGCGCAGCGTTTCCTCGAATTTGCCGTTGACCGGTTTGCCGTCGTCGATATAGAGCGTGCCGCCGTTGTAGAGCGCGATGCCCACGTTATGGCTGCCGCCGAACGTGTGATTCCAGGGCAGCCAATCCACCAGCACCGGCGGCTCGGTCGCGAACTCCGGAAAGGTTTCGAGCAGCATCTGCTGATTGCTGCACAGCATGCGGTGCGTGGTCGGCACCGCCTTCGGCAGTTTGGTCGAACCCGACGTGAAGAGAAATTTGGCGATCGAATCCGGGCTTACCGCCGCGTGAACGGCGTCGACGGTGGTCGGCGTGGCGTCCAGCAAATCGCTCAACGAGGTCACGCCGCGCGTGGCGGCCGGCTCGCGCGGCGGCGTGGCGGACACGACTTCCACGCCGGCCGGCACGACCGCGTCAATGGCGCGGGCAAACGTGTCGTAGTGGCTCGCGAATACCAGACCGGGTGTCAGCAGTTCGATCGTATGACGCAGCTTGCCGAAGTCGCCGGAAGCGAGCGCATAAGCCGGCGAGATCGCCGCATACGGAATCCCAGCCCACATCGCGCCGAGCGCGATTTGCAAATGCTCGAGATCGTTACCCGACAGAATCGCGATGGGCCGTTCGGCCGAAAGGTCGCGAGCGAGCAGTGCCTGACCGATCGCGCGAGCGCTGTGCAATGCGCTCGCGTAGCTCAGGCCGACCCATTGACCGTCGCTGCCGCGGCGCGCCGCCAGCCAGCGTTCCGGATGCGCGTCGGCGCCGCTTACGAGCCGCTCGGTCATCCGCTGCGGATGGGCGCCGAGCGCTTCGTCCGCGCGTAGATACCAGGTCTCGCCCTGCCGTTGCGTGCGCAACGATGGGGCGCCGATCGTCGCCACCCGGTAGCGCATCGGCGCAGCGGGCGTGTTCGTTTGTGTCGGCTCGTTATGCAAAGCCTGTCTCCTGTTGCTGTCTGCGGTCGACCCGCGTTCGCGCCCAATGCAAATGCTTGAGCGCGAAGCGAGCGCGATCAGATCGGATAGTGGCGCGGCCCGGTTTGAATCGTGATCCAGCGCAGGTCCGTGAATTCGGCAATCGACGCCTTGCTGCCGAAGCGGCCATAACCGCTTTTCTTCACACCGCCGAACGGCATCTGCGCTTCGTCATGCACGGTCGGCCCGTTGATGTGGCAGATGCCGGACTCGACACGTTTGGCGACGTTCCAGGCGCGCGCCACATCGCGGCTGAAGACCGCGGCCGACAAGCCATAGTCGCTGTCGTTGGCCACCCGCAGCGCTTCTTCGTCGCCGTCCACGCGCTGCACCGTGACTACCGGGCCGAACGATTCCTCGGCATACAGTTTCATGGCCGGCGTGATGCCGTCGACGATCACCGGTTGCAGGATCGCGCCGTCGACCGAGCAACCCACCGGCAGTGTCGCGCCGTGCTGCCGCGCGTCGTCGACCAGTGCGGCGATACGTTGCGCCGCTGCCGCGCTTTCGAGCACGCCGAGCACGGAATCCGCCGCCGCGGGATCGCCCGCTTTCAGGCTGCGCGCTTTGGCCGCGAGTTTCTCGACCAGCGCATCGGCAATCTTCCGGTCGACGATCACGCGCTCCGTCGACATGCAAATCTGCCCCTGGTTGAAAAAGGCGCCGAACGCGATGGCGGCCACCGCCGCGTCCAGATCGGCGTCATCGAGCACCAGCACGGGCGCCTTGCCGCCCAGTTCGAGCAAGGCCGGCTTCAGATGCCGCGCCGCATGTTCCGCGACGATGCGTCCCACGCGCGTCGAGCCGGTGAAATTGACCCGCCGCACCGCCGGATGCGCGATCAGGCGTTCGACGATCGCCGGGGCGCTGCCGGCGTCATGCGTGATGACGTTCACCACGCCGTCGCCGAGACCCGCGTCCTGCAGCACGCTGCCAATCAGCCGATGCACGCCCGGACAACCTTCCGACGCCTTGAGCACGACCGTGTTGCCGCACGCGAGCGGCATGGCAATGGCGCGCGTGCCGAGAATGACGGGCGCGTTCCACGGCGCCATGCCGAGCACCACGCCGCACGGCTGGCGCACCGCCATCGCGAGGCTGCCGGGCACGTCCGACGGAATCACATCGCCGTCGATCTGCGTGGTCATGGCGGCGGCTTCGCGCAGCATGTTGGCGGCCAGCATCACGTTGAAGCCGTACCAGTTCGGCATGGCGCCGGTCTCGGCCACGCCGGTTTCGATGAACTGCGCGGCGCGGGCGTCCATCAAATCGGCTGCTGCGAGCAGGCGTTTGCGGCGCTCGGTCGGCGCCAATGCCGACCATGCCGGAAACGCGCGCGCGGCGGCTTCAACAGCCGCGTCGGCGTCGGCCACCGTGGCGGCGGCCGCGCGCGACGCAGCACGGCCATTCGCCGGATTGATCCGCTCGAAGGTCTTGCCGTCCGCTGCGCCACGGCTCTCGCCGCCGATCAATAAAGTCACTTCCTGCATGTCTGTCGTCTCCTCGCCTGTCTCTTTTGCGGGCATTCGCCCGCGACCCAATCCGCCGTTAGGCGGGCGGTCGATCAGCGCTTGTAAGTCTGCAGGCCCGGCTTGATCGCCTTGTCGTCGAGGAACTGCTTCAGGCCCTGCTCGCGGCCACCTTCCGGATCGCGCAGTTGCGCCTGATCGAGCTTGGCGTACAGGTAGTCTTCGTTCTGATCCCACGTCAGTTCGCGGCAACGCTTGAAGCCATTTTTGGCGGCCCGCAACACCACCGGATTCTTCTGCAGCAGCTTGCCGGCCAGCGTGCGCGTGGTTTCGAGCAGTTCGGCGCGCGGCACGCTCTTATTCACGAGGCCCATCTGCGCGGCTTCCTGACCCGTGAAGGTCTCGCCGGTCATGATGTAGTAGAGCGCCTGACGATGTCCGACCGTATCGGCCATTGCCTTGCTCACCAGGTTGCCCGGCGGAATGCCCCAGTTGATCTCGGACAGACCGAACACCGCTTCGTCGGCGGCGATCGCGAGATCGCACGCAACCAGCGGCGAAAAGCCCCCGCCGAAACACCAGCCGTTGACCATCGCGATGGTCGGCTTCGCATACATGCGCAGCAGCTGCCATTGCCAGCGGCAGGCATCGCGGCGAATCTTTTCCTGCAGGATTTCCGGGCCGGCGTCGACTTCGCGGAAATACTCCTTCAGATCCATGCCGGCGGTCCACGCATCGCCTTCGCCGGTCAGCACCAGCACCTGCGCTTCGGCGTCGAGCTCCACGGCTTCGAGCACCTCGATCATTTCCTTGTTCAACGTCGGGCTCATCGCGTTGCGCTTCTCGGGACGATTGAACGTGACCCATGCAATGCCTTCGACGACATCGACTTTGACGGTATTCCAACGGCCTTCGTAATTCATCTGCTTTCTCCGTGAACGTTGACCGCGACGGCGGCCTGATGAACGCATTTAATATCAGGCTGCCTGATATGTAAAGTGGAATGTCGGCGGCTTGGTGCAAACCCCTAGCGGCGGAATCCGTCACGAGGCACGCTAAGATGCGGGATAGACCGGATCTCCTGCCCTCATGAGCAAAAACCACAATTCGCCTGTCGAGGCCGCCGCGCCGCGCACCCGCCGCACCAGCCTGCGCCTCACCTATGTGATCGGCAGTCTCGACCGCATTCTTCGGCGTCGCATGACCGAAGCGCTCGCGCCGCTCGGTCTGACGCTCGCCCAGTTCACGGCGCTTTCCGTGCTGGAAGCCAAGGGGCAGGCGTCCAATGCACAGGTCGCCGAGCGCTCCTTCATCACACCGCAATCGGCCAATGAAGTGATGAACGCGATGGCCGGCCGCAACTGGATCAGTCGCGAACCGGACCCGACCCACGGGCGTATCGTGCTGCTGCAACTGACCGACGAAGGACGCGCCGTGCTGCGCGAATGCGAGCAGGCGGTGAAGATCATCGAGAAGCAGATGATGGAAGGCATCGAACTCGACACGGCCAGCGCGCTGCAAACTCACCTCGAAACCTTCGTGCGAAATCTGCGCGGTTAAATTCTTCACGCCGTCAAATTGCTAGGTGTTTTCACCGAACGATTTGCGCTTGTGTTATCAGCCTACCTGATATTAAATCCACTCCACGATGCAGCGTGTGGAGACGCGCCTCATCGCATCCAGTCACATAGATAGTCTCGCGGGCATCGAACCGATGCGGTGCCGGCACGCCTGCCAGGACTCGCGCCAGACCGGCCTGCGGCGCGACAGTGTGGCAGCACGACAGCACGGAACCTGCCCTCCTCCTGCGAAACCGGCAAACCAAACACTTTAATAAGGATCACTACGTGAAGCGAACCGGAACACTCACCTCGAACGAGGACGCTGCAGCCACGGCCACGACGGCGACGGCGACACGCGAATCAGGCGCGTTCGTCACGCTCGGCCTGTGCTTCGCCATCGCGCTGCTGGAAGGACTCGACCTGCAATCGGTCGGCGTGGCGGCGCCGCGCATGGCGCACGAATTCGGCCTCTCGGTGGCGCAAATGGGACTCGCATTCAGCGCCGGCACCTTCGGCTTGTTGCCCGGCGCGATGTTCGGCGGACGGCTGGCCGATCGCATCGGCCGCAAGCGTGTGCTGGTGATTTCCGCCTGCCTGTTCGGCGTGCTCTCGATCATGACCGCGCTGGTCGGCGACTTCTCTACGCTGGTGATCGTGCGCGTGCTCACCGGCATCGGTCTGGGCGGTGCGCTGCCGAACCTGATCGCGTTGTCGTCGGAAGCGGTCGAGCCACGCTCGCGCAGCACCGCCGTCAGCGTGATGTATTGCGGCATTCCGTTCGGCGGCGTGATCGCTTCGGTAATCGGCGTGCTGAGCGCGGGCGATACCGAGTGGCGTCACATCTTTTACGTCGGCGGCGCGGGGCCGTTGATCCTGGTGCCGCTGCTGCTGGTGTTTCTCGCGGATTCGAAGGCGTTCACACAGGCTTCGCACGACGGCCGCGCGAAACCCGCGCCGGTCGGCGAGATTCTGTTCGGCGGCACGCGCGGGCTCTCGACGGTACAGATCTGGGTCAGCTACTTTTGCACGTTGATCGTCCTCTACTTCCTGCTCAACTGGTTGCCCTCGTTGATGGCGGCCAGCGGTTTGACGCGCGCGCAGGTCGGCTACGTGCAGATCTTCTTCAACGTCGGCGGCGGGATCGGCGCGCTGTGCATCGGCATGTTGATGGACCGCCTGCGCTCGGGCGTCGTGGTGGCCGGCATGTATATCGGGATCATCGCCTCGCTCGCCGCGCTTTCCATGGCACCCGGCTTCGGCGCGCTCGCCGCCTCCGCGTTCTTCGCCGGGATGTTCGTGATCGGCGGTCAATCCGTGCTGTATGCGCTGTCCGCGGCGTTCTATCCGACGGCCATGCGCGGTACGGGGGTAGGCGCGGCCGTAGCCGTGGGGCGCATCGGCTCGGTGGTCGGGCCGCTCGCCGCGGGTCAACTACTGGCCATGGGCCGCAGTTCGTCGACCGTCATCGGCGCGAGCATTCCGGTCACGCTGATCGCGGCCGCCGCCGCCCTGCTGTTACTGCGCCGTCCGCGTGCCGACCACTAACCGGCACGTCCCGCCAGAAGAATCAACAACCACACACCCATAAATTCAATCAACGGTTTGGAGACACCCTTCATGCAAGCATCCGCACGCCTTCTACTTTGCGGCGCCCTGTGCGTCGGCAGCGGCGCCGCAGCGGCCCAATCGAGCGTGACGCTGTACGGCATCATCGACACCGGCATCGAGTACGTCTCGCACGCCAATGCCGCGGGCAAGGGCCTCTTCCGCATGCCGTCCGTGACCGGCGAACTGCCTTCGCGCTGGGGACTGCGCGGCAACGAAGATCTCGGCGGCGGCTATAGCGCGATCTTCACGCTCGAGAGCGGTTTTAACGTGCGCAACGGCGAGCAGGGCCAAGGGGGACGACTGTTCGGGCGCCAGGCGTTCGTCGGCATCAAGAGCCCGTATGGCACGGTCTCGTTCGGCCGCCAGTACACGATGACCTACCTCGCGCTGATGGGCGCGGACCTGATCGGCCCGGACATCTACGGACTCGGTTCACTCGACGCCTACGTGCCGAACGCCCGCGCCGACAACTCGGTGACCTATCTCGGCAGCTATGCGGGCGTGTCGCTCGGCGCCAACTACTCGTTCGGGCGCGACGCCGCGGGCACCGGCAATTCGCCGGGCCAGGGCACCTGCACGGGGTCGGTGGCCGGGAACGCCACGCAATGCCGCGAGTGGTCCGTCATGCTGAAGTACGACACGCCGCTGTTCGGCATCGCGGCGTCCTATGAAGAACAGCGCGGCGGCAGCACCGCGGCGGCGAACTTCTTCGACGGCCTGGCGCCGACGCCCCTCACCAGCGCCGCCGACAAGGACGTCCGCACCCACGTGAGCGCCTACGCGAACCTCGGCAAGTTCAAGCTCGGGGCGGGCTGGCTCAACCGGCGCGTCGAGCCCTCGGCGGTGACGATCGCCGACGTGCGCTCGAATCTGTTCTTCGTCGGCGCGGCGTACACCGTCACCCCCGCTTTCATCGTCGACGGCGAGGTCTATCACATCGTCAATCGCGACCACGACACGCGCGCCACGATGGGCACGCTGCGCACCACCTATCTGCTGTCGAAACGCACCGCGGTCTACGCGCAGGGCTCGTATCTGGCCAACAGCGCGAAAGCGGCCTACTCGGTCAGCGGCGGTGGCGGCGGCACGACACCCGCGCCCGGCACCGGCCAGACCGGCGTGATGGTCGGCCTTCGTCACTCGTTCTAGGAGCGCCCGGATGAAATGCACCTCTATCGCGCTCGCCGCTGCCGCCGCGCTGAGCCTCGCCGCGTGCGGCGCCAGCGACGTCGGCAGCACCGCCGCGACCAGCGCCAGTGCGTTACCGCAACTCAGCGCCGCCACGTCGGCCACACTCGCGGGCAATTGCGCGGCGCTCGCCGCGAAGCTCAGCTTCGCCAACACCGTCTTCACCTCCGTCACCGACGTCGCGGCCGGCACCCTCGCGGTGGCCGGCAAGCCGATCGCCGAACACTGTCTGATCCAGGGCAACATGAATCAGCGCGTGAGCAGCGTCGACGGCAACACCTATGCGATCGGCTTCGAGATGCGCTTGCCGCTCGCATGGAACGGGCGCTTTTTCTACCAGGCCAACGGCGGCCTGGACGGCAACGTGGTCACGGCCACCGGCGAGATCGGCGGCGGCGGGCCGATTACCGACGCGCTCAACATGGGTTTCGCGGTGATCAGCTCGGATTCGGGGCACAGCGCGGCGCAGAACCCGCTGTTCGGCCTCGACCCGCAGGCGCGCATCGACTACGGCTACAACGCCGTCGCCGTGCTCACGCCGATGGCCAGGCAGGTGATCAAGCTCGCGTACGGCAAAGCGCCCGATCGCAGCTACTTCGACGGCTGCTCCAACGGCGGCCGCCATGCGCTCGTTGCGGCAGCGCGTTCGTCGGGTGATTACGACGGCATCATTGCCGGCGATCCGGGCTTCCATCTGCCGAAAGCGGCGATCGGCGAAATGTGGAGCGCGCAACAATTGGCCAGCGTAGCGACCGCGACGACGGCGAACGGCCTGCCCGACATCACGACGGGCTTCACGGCCACGGAACGTCAGATGGTCGCGTCGAAAATACTGGCTAAATGCGATGCGCTTGACGGCGTCAGCGACGGCCTCATCCAGGATATCAAGGCATGCCAGGCGAACTTCAGCCTCGCCAGCGACGTCCCCACCTGCAGCAACAACGTCCGCGACGGCACCTGCCTGACCGGCGCGCAAAAGACCGCGATCGGCAACGTGTTTTCCGGCGCGCGCAACAGCGCCGGCACGGCCCTGTATGCGAGCTTTCCCTACGACGCGGGTCTGGGCCCTGGCTGGTCGGCATGGAAGCAGGCGAATTCGATCACGCTCGACCCGGCCGCGGCGGCGTTCACGTTCACCACGCCGCCGAAAAGCGCCTCGGTGCTGAGCCAGTTGTCGGCATACGCGCTGAACTTCAGCATGGACAGCGACGCGCCGACGATCTTCGCCACCAGCGGCGTGTATAGCGAGTCGGCCTGGTCGTTCATGACGCCGCCGGACGAAACCAACCTCAGCGCGCTGAAGCTGCGCGGCGCGAAACTGATGGTCTATCACGGCACGAGCGATCCGGTGTTTTCGTCGAACGACACGACCGGCTGGTATCAACAGCTCGCCACGGCCAACGGTGGCGACGCGTCCAACTTCGCGCGTCTTTACACGATCGCCGGCATGAACCACTGCAGCGGTGGCCCGAGCACCGACCAGTTCGACATGCTCACGCCGCTGATCGCGTGGGTCGAACAGGGCAAGGCGCCGGACAGCGTGATCGCCAGCGCGCGCGACGCGAGCAACGTCGCGCCGAACGCCGACGTGCCCGCCGCGTGGGGGGCGGGACGCACGCGGCCGCTCTGCGCGTATCCGAAAGTGGCCCGCTACCAGGGCGGCGACGTCAACGCCGCGAGCAGTTTCGTTTGTAGCTGAGACGCCGGGCGATATCGGCAGCCCGAACGGGAGTCCGCGCCGCGAGATGGCGGCCGGGCTCGCGCTTCGTGCCCGGTACTTCCTTGCACTGGATTGAAAGAACCGCCCGCCGTCGCGCGGGTTATCCGTGGATAACCCGCGGATCACAATCGGCTGACAAGGCCGGCCAACCACCTCGGCCGACACCCCTCCCCGTTCCCCACCCGCACGACGCACCGCCCCGCCCGCTTGCAGTTCGCCAATCGCGCCGGGGCCGGATAGAATCCCCACCATCCAATGCCGACGCGCGCCAGCGCCGCTGATCAGCAGGAACGCGGATTGCTATCAAGTTTAGTTTGAGCGATAGCCGCGTCACGCACGAGCCGTCGCTTCTCCGCACTTTGAATGACACATCGACATGACTATCCACGAATCCCAGACGTCTTCCTCGCCGGAGCCCAGCCGATCGAGCGCGGCCCGGTCTGACGCGGCCCGCGCCAATGTGGAAACGGGGGTGCCGGGTCTTGACGAGATCCTGGGCGGCGGTCTGGTCCGCGGCGGCGTGTACCTGCTGGAAGGCATGGCCGGCGCGGGCAAGACGATTCTGTCGAGCCAGATTGGTTTTCATCGTGTAAGCCGGGGCGAGAAGGTGCTGTACATGACCTTGATCGCCGAATCGCACGACAAGCTGCTGAGCCACCTCAAAGGCCTGAGTTTCTTCGACGAGAACGCCGTCGCGCAGCAAATGCTGTTCGTGTCCGGCTATCACGAACTGATGCAGGACGGCCTCGACGGCTTCCTGAAACTGATCGCGTCGAGCATCTACGACTACCGGCCGAGCCTGATGATCATCGACGGTTTTCGCAGCGCGCGCGAATTCAGCGAAACCGAGCTGTCGCTGTCGAAGTTCATCCACGAACTGAACGCGCTGGTCGCGGCAATGGACTGCACCACCTTGCTGCTCGCGCCGCTCTCGGGCAACGAGCCGCATCCGGAACACACGCTGGTCGACGGTCTGATCGAGCTGAACCGCTATAACGACGGCATGCGCCGCGCCCGCGAAATCGAAGTGCACAAGATGCGCGCGCGCAATCATATGATGGGCAAGCACTTCTTCCGTATCGCCGAAAGCGGCTTGCTGATGTTCCCGCGCATGGAGGCGCAGTGCGCCGCGGCGCCCGGTCCGGTGGATCTGAAAACACGTCTCGGCTTCGGCCTGCCGCATCTCGACGCGCTGCTCGGCGGCGGCTTCGCGCAAGGGTCCACGACCACGTTGATCGGACCGTCGGGGGTCGGCAAGACGCTCCTCTGTCTGCAATTTCTCGCGGCCGGCGTGGCGCGCGGCGAACGCTGCGTGTACCTGGGCTTCTACGAAGGGCCGCAGCGGCTGATCGGCAAAGCCGAGGCCGTGTCGATCGCGCTGACCGACGCGCACGCGGACGGGCGTCTGACGATTCAGTGGCAGCCGGCCATCGAACTCGCCGTCGACGAACTCGCAGCCACCGCGCTCGCCACGGTCAAACGGATCGGCGCGACGCGTATCGTGATCGACGGTGTGGAGGGGTTCCGCGACTCGGCGCTGCGCACCGAGCGCTTCGGCCTGTTCCTCAACGCCTTTCTGCATCAGCTTCGCGAAGCCTGCGTCACCACCCTGCTCACGGAAGAACTGCCGCTCTACGCCGACCCCGGCCACGCGAAGAGCGTGCGCGTGTCGGCCTTGACCGAAAACCTCGTGCTGTTGCGCTACGCCGAAACCGACGCCGGTTTGCGCCGGATGATTTCGGTGGTCAAGCAACGCGAAAGCGCGCACGACACGTCGTTGCGCGAGCTCGTGATTTCGTCCGACGGTCTCGACGTGATTGAAAGCGCGGTCAGTCCCGCCAGTGTGGTCTCGGCGCCCGGCTTGTCGGCCACGCTGCAAGCGCGACGAAATCCCTAGCCGCCCATGAAAACCATTCTGGTCGTGGACGACGAGTTCGACATTCTCACGGTCTGGCGACTGCTGCTGGAGCGGCACGGCTATACGGTGCTGACGGCGTCGAACGGAGTCGCTGCGCTCGAACAGATACGCAAGACCCGGCCCGACATCATCGTGTCGGACTGCATGATGCCGATCATGTCCGGGCAGCAACTGTGCGCGGTGCTGAACGCCGACGCCGATCTGCGCGATATTCCAATCCTGTTGTGCAGCGCGGCGGCGGACATTGCCGTTCAGCCGAATCCTCATATCGAATACGCGCGTAAGCCGCTTTCATTCGACACCCTGCTGCAGACGCTGCAACGCCTCGCTCCGTAATCCAGCACCGGACGGTCAGTGACCGTTCCGGCAGCCTGCTCGCCCGCCCTTTCCGTTTAGCTCTCTAGGTAGAACCCCCGATTCCTGGCATCGCCTGGTCGGACTACTCTCGGCCAATCTATTCTATAGAACATCGTTCCGTCTAATAGAACGATCTGAACAAGAGACAGCCGAAGGAGGATTCCATGGCAAGCCTGCCGATCGATGCGCGACGCGCGTCGTCCGATTCAACCGCCGGGACGCCGGGGCTCACCCCCGGCATCAACGCGCGCATCGACCGTCTACCCGCCACGCGCACGGTGTGGATGCTGGTCTTCCTGCTGTCGATCGGCGGCTGGTTCGAGTTCTACGATCTGTTTTTCACCGCCTATGTCGGCCCCGGCCTCGTCAAGACCGGCATGTACGCGACGACCACCGCGTCGTTCTTCGGCGTGTCGGGTCTCGGCGCGTTCGTGGCGGCGTCGTTCGCCGGGCTGTTCATCGGCACGTTCTTTCTGGCGGGCATGGCCGACCGTTATGGCCGCAAGACCGTCTTCACCGTGTCGCTGCTGTGGTACTCCGTGGCAACGCTGATCATGGCGTTCCAGAGCTCCGCGCCCGCCATCAATCTGTGGCGGCTGATCGCGGGGATCGGCGTGGGTGTCGAACTGGTGACGATCGATACCTACGTCAGCGAACTCGTGCCGAAGCATCTGCGCGGCCGTGCGTTCGCGTTCGTCCACCTCGTGCAGTACACGGCGGTGCCCTCGGTCGCGTTCCTCGCGTGGTGGCTGGTGCCGCGCACGCCGTTCGGACTCGACGGCTGGCGCTGGGTGGTGATCATCGGCGCGCTGGGCGCGGTGGTGGTGTGGGCGATTCGCCGGCGCGTGCCGGAAAGCCCGCGCTGGCTCGCGCAACAGGGGCGCACCGCCGAAGCCGAACAAGTGCTGCAGACCCTCGAAGCCAAGGTCGCCGCGCAATACGGCAAGCCGTTGCCGCCGCCGGTGCCGACCGTCGAACCGGCCACCACCAAGGCGGCTTTCCGCGAAATCTGGCAACCGCCGTATCGCCGCCGCGCGATCACGATGCTCGTGTTCAACCTGTTCCAGGCAATCGGTTTTTACGGCTTCGCCTCGTGGGTGCCGACGCTGCTGGTGTCCAAAGGCGTGACGATCACGCACAGCCTGCTGTACTCGTTCGTGATCGCGATTTCGAATCCGTTTGGACCGCTGATCGGCATGGCAATCGCGGACCGGATCGAACGTAAAACGCTGATCGTGCTGTCGGCGCTCGGCATCGTCATTTTTGGCAGTCTGTTCGCCACGCAAACCTCGCCCGCCATGCTGATGACGCTCGGCGTGCTGATCACGTTGTGCGGCACGCTGCTGTCGGTCGGCTATCACGCGTATCAAACCGAGCTCTTCCCCACGCGTTTGCGAGCACGCGCCGTCGGCTTTGTTTACTCGATGTCGCGTCTGTCCGCGATGTTCTCGGGCTTCATGATCGCGTTCGCGTTGCGCCACTTCGACGTGACCGGTGTATTCGCGCTAATTAGCGTGTCGATGGTGATGGTGATGGGGGCGATCGGCATTTTCGGACCGCGCACCAACAACCTCAATCTCGACGAAATCTCGCATTGAAACAGAGGCTTTTGACATGACGCTGCCACTGGCTGGAGTCCGCGTACTGGACTTATCGAATGTATTGGCGGGGCCGTTTTGCGCGTATCAACTCGCGCTGCTCGGCGCCGAGGTGATTAAGGTCGAGCATCCCGAAGGCGGGGATCTCGCGCGGCGGCTGGGTGCCGACAAGGAAGCGTCGGCGCGCAACATGGGCGCCTCGTTCGTTGCGGTGAACGCGGGCAAGCAGTCCGTCACGCTCAATCTGAAAGACCCGCGCGGCAAGGAAATTCTGCGCGAGCTCGTCAAGACCGCCGACGTGCTCGTCGAAAATTTCCGGCCCGGCGTGATGACGCGCCTCGGTCTGGATTTCGACGCGTTGCGCGAGGTCAATCCGACGCTCGTGTATTGCGCGATCTCCGGCTTCGGCATGGACGGCGAGTTCGCGAAGCGCCCGGCCTACGATCAGATCATTCAAGGCATTTCCGGTGTGATGAGCGTGACCGGCGACGCCGACAGCGCGCCGTTGCGCGTCGGCTATCCGGTGTCGGACACGGTGGGCGGCCTCACCGCCGCGTTCGGTATCTGCGCGGCGCTGCTCGACGCGCGGACCACCGGACACGGCCGCATGCTCGACGTGTCGATGCTCGAAGCCACGCTCGCAACCATGGGCTGGGTCGTGTCGAACTACCTGAACGCCGGTGTCACGCCAACGCCGATGGGCAACGAGAACTTCACGGCCGCGCCGTCGGGTACCTTCAAGACCGGCGACGGCCCGCTCAATATCGCGGCCAACGAAAACAAACAGTTCGCGAGCCTGTGCGAACTGATCGGCCGCGCCGATCTGCTCGACGACCCGCGCTTTGCCGAACGCAACGCGCGCAAGCTGAATCGCGCGGTGTTGAAAGCGGAGATCGAAGCGGCGCTCGCGAGCGATAGCGCCGCGAACTGGGAAACGAAATTCTTCGATGCGGGCGTGCCGGCCGGCCGCGTGATGTCGGTACCGGAAATCCTCGCGCATCCGCATCTGGAGTCGCGCGCGTTTATCCGCGAATTTGCCGGCACGCACGACACCGACCGGCAACGCGTAACGCGCGCGGGTTTCCGTCTGCATGACGCGGACACCGCGCCCGCCACCCCCGCGCCGGTTCTCTCGGCGCACACCCGTGAACAACTCGGCGCGCTCGGCTACGACGACGCGCGGATCGACGAACTGCGCGCCGAAGGAGTGATCTGACCATGACGCAAACATTCGACGCGGCCAGGCTCGCCGCCGACTATTGGAGCACCTCGATCATCGACATCCATCCGGGGTCGATCAAGGTGCGCGGCTTTCCGATTCAGGAACTGATCGGCAACGTCAGCTTTCCGCAGATGATCTGGCTGATGCTGCGCGGCGAACTGCCCGACGCGGCGCAGGCGCGTTTGTTCGAGGCGGCGCTGGTGGCTTCCGTCGATCATGGCCCGCACGCGCCATCAATCGCGATTTCGCGGATGGCGACCAGTTGCGGCCTGCCTCTGAACGGCGCGATGGCCTCGGCGATCAACGCGCTAGACGACGTGCACGGCGGCGCCGGACAGCAGGCGGTCGAACTGTACGACTCGATCGGCGCGCTGATGGAAGCGGGCGCGACGCTGGAAGACGCGGTCGAACAAGGCGTGGATGCTTTTACGGCGGCGCACGGCAAATATCTGCCCGGCTTCGGCCACCGTTTCCATCCGGTCGATCCGCGCGCTGTGCGACTGCTCGCGCTGGTCGACGCAAGCGTCGCCGAGAAACACATCAGCGGACGCTATGCGACGATCGCGCGCGGCATCGAAGCGCTGCTCCAGCGCCGCAAAAGCAAGCCCGTGCCGATGAATATCGACGGCGCTACCGCGGTGATCTACGCCGAACTCGGTTTTGCGCCGGAACTGGCGCGCGGCGTTTTCTGCCTGTCGCGGGCGGTCGGGATTCTGTCGCACGCGTGGGAGCAGCGCGGACGCCATGAGCGCAACAAGGGCCCGATGCCGCGCCAGATGAACTACACGTACACGGGCGAGCCCGAGCGTCATCTGCCGTGAACGGGCCGCTCCTCAGCCCGCGACGCCCGCCCAAACCCGCCGCCCCACGTTGAGACGATCGCGCGATTTGTTGAGTTTTCTCCGCGTTCACCGTAATGCCGCCGCCTTTTACAGTACGTCATCGAACGCGCAACGCCAGAACATCGGAGCGCGTCGCAACGACAGTGGGAGGTGCGGTCATGAACGGCAATCGTGGGACGATTCCAGTGAGTTTCTTCGGCATCGCGGTGGGCGCGCTGGCGCTAGCCAATTTGTGGCGTGTGGCGATCAAGGTGTGGCACCTGCCCACCGAAATGGGACCGTTGGTGACGGTCGCGGCGCTGGCCGTCTGGGTGGTCCTGTTGGCGGCGTACGGACATAAGTGGCTGACGAATGCCGACGAAGCACGTGCCGAAATGCAACACCCGGTGCAATCGTCGTTCGCGGCGCTGGTGCCGGTATCGGGCCTGCTGGCCGCGCAACTGTTGCAGCCGTATGCGCATACGCTGGCGCTCGGTTTATTCGGCGTGGCGATGGTCGTGCAACTGACCCTCGGCGTGTATCTGCATGGACGGCTCTGGCAAGGCGGCCGTAAGCCTGAACTGAGCACGCCGGCCATGTACCTGCCGAGCGTCGCATCGAGCTTCGTTGCGAGTACGGCGGCCGCGTCGTTCGGTTTTCATCAGCTCGGCGTGCTGTTCTTCGGTGCCGGCCTGTTTTCATGGCTCGCCATTGAATCGATGCTGCTGCACCGCGCCTCCGTGCTCGAACCGCTGCCGGCAGCTTTGCGCCCGGTGCTCGGCATTCAACTCGCACCGCCGGTTGTGGGTGGCGCAGCGTACCTGAGCCTGACCAGCGGTACGCCCGATCTGTTCGCGCTGATGTTGCTCGGGTATGGCGTCTATCAGGCTGTGATGCTGCTGCGCCTGCTGCCGTGGATTCGCCAGCAACCCTTCGCCCCCAGCTATTGGGCCTTCAGCTTCGGCGTGGCCGCGTTGCCGACGATGGCTGCCCGGATGGTCGAACGCGGTGTGACGGGTCCGATCGAATGGGCTGCGCCGATTCTGTTTATCGCCGCGAACGTGATTATCGGCATTCTGGCGGTGGAGACGGTGAGCCTGCTGGTGCGAGGCAAGCTGATTCCGCCGGCCACGACACCGGCTCGGTTGACAACGCAAATGCGGGTCGGCTCGCGTATCGCACGGACCCACTAGGCAGCTCTTCGAGCGAGGCGCGTCAGGCGCCTCGCTCAAACGCATCAGCACGCAACACACGCAGCGCCCCTCGCTTCAATCCCGTGCTTTATCCATCCGTGTCCGCTCAAACGGACTGCACCACCAACGCCCCAACCTCCGCGATGGCCGCATTGCAGCGCGCCGCGTCACCATTCGTTCCGGTCAGATAGACCGCCACCAGCACCGGCCCGCGCCCGGGTGGCCACAGAATCGCGATGTCGTTGGCCGTGCCGTGATCGCCGGTGCCGGTCTTATCGCCGACGCCCCACTCCTGCGGCAGCTTCGCGCGAATCCGCGCGCCGCCGGTTTCATTCGCCACCAGCCATGCAAGTAGTTGCGCCCGAGAGGACGAAGACAAATGCTCGCCGAGCACCAGCTCGCGCAAGTTGCCGAGCATCGCATTCGGCGTGGTGGTATCCCGCGGATCGCCGGGAATCGCTTCGTTCAGCATAGGCTCGATCCGATCCAGACGCGTGATGCCGTCGCCGAGATCCCGCGCAAATGCGGTCAATCCGGCGGGACCGCCGAAGGTGGCCAGCAACAGATTGGCCGCCGTGTTGTCGCTCAGCGTGATGGCCGCCTTGCACAATTCGGCGATGCTCATGCCCGTGTCGCCGGTTCGCTCTCGCGTATGCCGGCTCGTGGCCGGCGAGTTCGGCACCAGATCGCGCTGCGAGAAAACGACGCGGCGCGCCAGATCCTCCTGACCGCGATCCACGCGCGTCAGCACCGCGCCCGCCGCCAGCACCTTGAACGTGCTGCACATCGGAAAACGCTCGTCGGTACGCAGGCCGGCGTGCAAACCCGAGGTCGTATCGACGATCGATACACCGAGCCGCCCACCGCTTTCCGCCTCGATCTGCGCAAGCCGCCGACGGATCGTTTCCGCTTTCGCCAATTCCAGTCCCGCCGCAGCCTTGCCTGTTTTCGGCACCGCCTTGCCGAACGCGCCCACGCTGCCAACCGCAACCCCAGCTATCGACACACCCAGCACTGCGCCCGCGAATTTCCGTCTCGTGATCATTGCCGCTCCTTGTGTGAAGCCGCCACTATCGGTTTTCCGCCGCGCGCTGACAAACGATGATAAGTTAGACGACTCCCAAGAAAATCTTATGCCTTCGTCATGCGACCTTATCTGCCACTGAACGCGCTGCGGGCCTTCGAATCGTCGGCCCGGCATTTGAGTTTCACGCGCGCGGCACTCGAATTGAACGTGACCCAGGCGGCCGTCAGCCAGCAGGTCAGAACGCTGGAAGAGCGTCTGGGCAGCGCCCTGTTCAAGCGCCTGCCGCGCGGCCTTGCCATGACCGACGAAGGCCTTGCGCTGCGACCGGTCCTGACCGACGCGTTCGATCGCATCGAAGCGGTGCTCAAGCAGTTCGAAGGCGGCCACTTCCACGAAGTGTTGACGGTCGGCGTAGTGGGCACGTTCGCGGTCGGCTGGCTGATGCCGCGCCTCAAATCGTTCCGCGACGCGCATCCGTTTGTCGAACTGCGGCTGCAGACGAACAACAATCTGGTCGATCTCGCCACCGAAGGCCTCGACTTCGCGATCCGCTTCGGCGACGGCACGTGGCCCGGTTCGCTCGCCACGCGCCTGCTCGATGCGCCGCTGTCGCTGCTGTGCGCGCCCGAGATCGCCGGGCGTCTGTCGAAGCCGGCCGATCTCGTCGACGAAACCTTGCTGCGCTCCTATCGCACCGACGACTGGATGAACTGGTTCAACGCGGCCGGCATTCCGCCGCGACCGGTGCGCGGGCCCGTGTTCGATTCATCGCGACTGATGGTGGAAGCGGCCATGCAGGGCGCGGGGATCGCGCTCGCTCCTGCGTTGATGTTCGGTCACGAGATCAACACGGGCCGCCTGGTGCGGCCGTTCGATGTCGACGTTCATGCGGGTAGCTATTGGCTGACCTGTCTGAAGGGCAAACCCATGACGCCGGCCATGCTGCTGTTCAGCCAGTGGATCGTCAAGGAAGCGGCCGTCCAACCAGGGCACTAGGAAAGCGCCGCGCGGCGATGGCCGTTCATGGCCGGCCGCTCGACTTGCGGCGGGAACACGTTCCACGAGCCGTCGTCGTGGCGAAAGAAGAAGATCGACAGCAAGCCGCCTGGCCGCAATGCTTCCACGCAGACGTAGCGCTGATGCGAAGCGCGGTGGCAAAACTGCACGACGCGGGCGGGCATCGACGGGGTCGGGGCGAGCCATTTGTCGACGGCCCAGTGCAAGGTCTTTTCTGCGGCAACCATGATGCTCTCCTTGAATCGTTCAACGCTCGAAGCTTGAATTCAGTGCGATCCGCTTACGCCAGTTGCGCGCCGAGTTGAGCACCGGTTTGAACACCCCGGCTGCCATTTTCGACAAAAGCCTTCACGAGGCACACCAGCGTCTGCATGCCGGCACGCGGATGACGCAAGCAGCAATGCACCTGTTCGCTGCGGCTTTCGCCGAGCAGGCACCATGCGCAGAAGTGCTCGCAATTGTTGGTCAGAAGCCGATAACGGTTTTCACCGAGACGGGAACGCGCGCGGCTCACGGCTTCGTCGCCGACGTAGCGGGCGGACGGAGTCGCGCGAACCGTCAGCGGATGGCCGGCGGCGAAGCGCTCGATTTCCACTTCTTCCACCGGACCGCGATGCGTCGAACTCGCGAAGCCCGCGTAATGCACCACGCGGCCGTTGCCGACATAGATGCCGTGGTGTTCGTAACCGCGGCGTTGCGTGACGAGGTGCGCGCCGATCGGCAGGTCGATGGTGGACACTGCGTCGCTGGCTGCGCGGTTCGTCGGGAGAAGGTTTGTGTTCATGGCTGGCCTCGCATCAATTTCCAACACTGTTGCGAGAGCTTTTGCATGATCCGGGCCATGCGCGGGGAAGCCTTTGTTTAAAGGCCCTGGCGCTATACCCATGGCGATTCGGCGGGGCGATGTGTGGGTGCCGAGCCAACAGAATTTGATGCGGAATGTTGGTGCGTGTCGTTCTGTTGCGGACACGTTACGGGGTTACAGCGCGGACACTGGCGAGGTCTTATCCGTCGTTTCGATGTGTTGGGTCCCACACCGTTTCGCAGCCGCGCTTGTTGGTTGACAGCCGACCTCTAACGCCGCGCACGCCGCCTTGCAGCGCGGCCGTCCGCGCGCAATCGACCAGCCATCAACACGTTGCGGACACAACGTCGAACGCCGCCTTCTATTGGCATAACCCTTGCAACATCGAAGTCAAATCCTAGCTAACAACGCGCCTGCGCACGCGGCCAACCGGAGAACGACATGGCTTCCATCACAGTGAACGACCTCACGCTCAACCTCGCGCTCGACCGTAAAGCGATGGCGGCGATCCGCGGCGGCGGCGGCGCGCCGTGGGTATATGGCTGGATTCAACCTTATGTGCGGGAAACGCCGAGCATTGGTCCGGTCGTCAACCTGTACGAGGTGTCGAACAACTTCTATGCTAACCAGATGATCAACCAGTTCCAGTCGGTCGACGTCCACAATACCGGCGCGAATTCGAACATCAACGTTTCCCCCGACGCACGCAGCAGAAACGATACGGTGTAGCCGTTGTGACCTGTGCCAGCCCCTTTCGCTGGACGTCGTCCGCGCGTTCCGACGCCGGACGCGTCCGCGAGATCAACGAAGATGCCTGCCTCGACCAGCCCGAACTCGGACGCTGGGCCGTCGCCGACGGCATGGGCGGGCACGCGGTCGGCGATCTGGCGAGCCACCTGGTGATCGACACGCTGAGCCGGCTCGCGTCGCCCGTCAGCATGAAGACGTGCGTCGCCGACGCGCGTGCGCGCCTACAGGCCGCGAACCGTCAACTCAGGGACGAAGCCGCGCGCCGCCAGGTGCAGCGTATCGGCAGCACGGTCGTCGTGATGATTGCGTGCGACCGCTTCTGCGCCTACGTGTGGGCAGGAGACAGCCGCTTATATCTGGCGCGCGAAGGGAGCCTGCGGCAACTCACGCGCGATCATAGTCAGGTGGAACAACTCAAGTCGCTCGGCGTGATTACGGAAGAAGAGGCGCGCCATCATCCCGCGCAGCACATGATCACGCGCGCGGTCGGCGCCACCGATTCGCTCGAACTCGACGACGATGCGATTGAGGTCGCCGACGGTGACGTCTTTCTGCTGTGCAGCGATGGCCTCAGCAATGAGGTCGCCGATGACGAAATACTCACCGTGCTAACTACGGCTTCAGGTGACACGGCGTCGGAGGAACTGATCGCGCTGGCGCTGGCGCGCGGCGGCCGCGACAACATCACCGCCGTGGTGGTGCGCGCGGAAGATCCTTATGCATCGGATAAGACCCTGCTGAATCCGGCGCCTTAGCAGCACGTTAGCGGCACCTTAGGCGCAGCGCGCTCATGCGTCGCTGTCTTCCTCATCGTGATCGTCGTTTTTATTCGCGGCCGCCGCGCTCCGATTGCGAAAGTCCTTTGAATGCAGCCCGTGTTTTTTCAGCAACATCTGCAAATGCGAGCGGTTCATGTCGATACGCCGCGCCAGTTCCGCCACCGTGCCGCTTACTTCGCGCAGGCCTCGTTCGAGAAAAGCCTTTTCGGCGTCGTCGCTGGCGGCGCGCTTGGCGTCGC
The DNA here is from genome assembly GCF_000745015.1 of Burkholderia sp. 9120. Classification (NCBI taxonomy): domain Bacteria; kingdom Pseudomonadati; phylum Pseudomonadota; class Betaproteobacteria; order Burkholderiales; family Burkholderiaceae; genus Burkholderia; species Burkholderia sp. 9120. The sequence goes on from NZ_JQNA01000002.1 coordinate 5,722,863, forward strand.
TCAATGACATCAGATTCGCCACGCTGATCGGCTCCTGGCCGTTTGCACTCGCCGCATTCGCCAAGGCCGCAACCGATCCCGGTGCCGCCGGTCGCATATCGACCGGCAGGTGATCGATATCCGCCATCTCGCCGGCGAGACACGACAACCGGTACATCACGTTGCGTAACTCGCGGATATTCCCCGGGTACGCGTAATTCAGCAGAAAGTCCCGCAAACGCGGGGTCAATCTGATCGGCCTGCGTTTCAACGAGCCCGCCGCTTCATCGCCGAACCATGCGATCAGCAACGGTATTTCGTCGCGACGTTCGCGCAACGGCGGCAGCGTGACGTGAATCACGCTCAGCCGGTAAAACAGATCCTCACGAAACCGGCCCTCTTCGCTGAGCTGCCGCAGATTACGATTGGTCGCCGCGACAATCCGGGTATCCACTGCGATCGTTTCGTCGGAGCCTACCCGTTGAATCTCGTGTGCTTCGAGCACACGCAGCAGCTTCACCTGACCCGCCAGCGGCAACTCGCCGATTTCGTCGAGAAAGATCGTGCCGGTATGCGCACTTTCGAATTTCCCTTTGCGGTCATTCGAGGCCCCGGTAAACGCGCCCTTCCGATGCCCGAACAATTCCGATTCCAGCAGGTTGTCCGGAATCGCGCCGCAGTTCACCGAAATAAACGGTTTGTCCGAACGCGAACCGTTCGCGTGGACCACTTTCGCCATCAGTTCTTTGCCGGTGCCGCTTTCACCGTCGATCAGAACCGGCAGATCGGTCGGCGCGGCTTTCTCCGCGATTTCGAGCGATTCGAGCAGGCGCGGATTGTCGCCGAACGTGCCTTCGAAAATAAAACTGCGCTCCAGCAGCGCTTTTCTGCGCGCACCGCGAGAGAGTTCGACACGCTCCTGCGGTTCGGCGGCCACGGCCGCCTGCACGAAACGCTCCTTGTGCGAGAGTTGCATCACCTCGTCGCGCAACGACGTGGCTTGCCGCAGGAGCTTGTCGATATCGCCACGTTCCAGCCGCGACGACCAGCGCAGCGTGGAACGCAAGATCTCGATCCGTTCCAGCAGCCCGGCATAAGAAATCGCCGGGCTCGCCTCCTCAATCTGGTCGAGTATTTTCATCATCACGCGCTCAGTTGCTTCTGGACCAGTTGGTAATACATGCCACCGCGCGCGATCAGTTCGTCGTGACGACCCTGTTCGACAATCGCCCCTTCGTACAGTACGATAATCTTGTCCGCGCGCATGATCGTGCTGAGCCGATGCGCAATGATCACCGCCGTTCGGCCCTTCAGAATGTCGTGCATATTGCCGAGGATATTGCTTTCCGACTGCGAATCCAGCGCCGAGGTCGCCTCGTCGAAAACCAGCAGACGCGGATCGTGATACAGCGCGCGCGCAATGCACAGCCGCTGGATCTGCCCGCCGGAGAGTCCAATGCCCCGCTCGCCGACAATCTGCTCATAGCCGAGCGGCATCTTGCTGATAAAGGCGTGCGCGTCGGCCATTTTCGCGACTTCTTCAATGCGGCGCCGCTCGGGCGCGTCGTCACCGCTCGCGATGTTCTCCGCAATCGTGCCGGAGAACAGCAGATTGCTCTGCATCACATAACCGATCTGCGCGCGGTAATAGGCTTTGTCTACCACACCGAGATCGTAGCCGTCGATCGTCATCTTGCCTTCGCTCGGCGTATAGAAGCCGACCAGCAATTTGGCCAGCGTCGTTTTGCCCGAACCGCTGCGCCCCACGATCGCCACCAGCTCACCGGGTTTGATGTCGAAGCTGATGTTCTCGAGCACGTACGACGAATCGTTGTCGCCGTAACGGAAATAGACGCCGCTCAGGCTGATTTCGCCCTGCAATTCCGGCAGCATCACGCGTGACGGCAAATCCTGCGGCTTCTGCTCGGGCTCGATGTCGAGCACGTCGCCGAGGCGCTCCATCGCCACGCCCGCATCGTTCAACATGCTCCACAAGCCGACCAGGCCCATCAACGGACCGAGTACGCTGCCCATGAACGCATTGAAGGCGATCAACTGACCGATCGTCATCTCACGCGCCAGCACCAGGTTTGCACCGACCCACAGAATGGCGATCGTCGTCGCCGCGTTCAGCAATTGACTGCCAAGGCCGACGAGAATATTGAATGCGTGCGCGCGGTACTGCACTTCAAGCGCCTTCGCGTACTTCTTCTCCCAGCGCAATCGCACCGGCCGCTCGATCCCCATGCCCTTGATGGTTTCCACACCCGCGAGCGCTTCCATCAGAAACGACTTCGACTCGGTTGAAGCGGTGAACACCTCGCGCGCGTAGCTTTTAATTTTTGGCGTGGCAATCGCAGTCAAGGCCATAATCGGAATCACGAACGCGATCAGCACCAGCGTCATCTTCACGTTGTAGACGAACATGATCGTGAAGTAGATGAACACCATCAGCAGGTTCAGCGCAGTGGTCACCGTGGACTCGGTGAGGAACGCGCGGATCGTCTGGTTTTCCTGGAAGCGCGCAAAAATATCGCCGGTCTTGCGCTTGGCGAAAAACGAAAACGGCAACGAGAGCGTGTGCTTGAAGAACTGCGACATCATCGCGAAGTCCATGTTGCGTACCATGAAGTTCGCGAGATAGGCGCGAATCGACGACATCAATTGCGAAAATACGTTGGCGATAATCAAGCCGCCAATCAGCAGATGCAGCAGGCTGACGTTTTGATGCACGATCACGCCGTCGAGAATGTTCTGAATAATCAGCGGAGGAATCACGCCCAATACCTGGATCACGAAGGTGGCGAGAAACAGGTGGCCGAGAATCTTCTTGTACGGCGTGAGGTAGCCGACAAAGCGAATCCAAGGCGAACGCGCGGCCGACATTTGCAATAGATGCGGGCCGCCCGTAAATAGCAGACACGTACCGCTCCAGCCACGCTCGAAATCTTCCACGCTCATCTTTCTGAACCCGACTGCCGGGTCCGCCACCCACACGTAGTCTTTGGAGAGTCCATACACCACGACGTAGTGATAGCCCTCCCAATGCACGATGAACGGCAGATCGAAGCCGCGCAGCGAGTCGAACGTGCACTGCACGCCACGCGCGGTGAAACCGAGCGATTCACCGGCGCGCGCCAGACTGTCGAGTGTCGCGCCCTGGGTCGTGACGTTGGCCAGCTCGCGCAACTTGCCGAGCGTCATGGGAATGCTGTAGTGGCGACATACCATTGCGAGGCACGCGGCGCCGCAATCCATCTCTTCGGCCTGCTCGACCAGCGCGAAGCGTTTGATCACCTTCTCGCCGAACTCCGGTTTGCTCTGCAAGTCGAGCATCAACGGTAACTTGCGCCGCTGTTCGAGGCGCTTTTGCCGTTGCAATTCGCGGTCGCCGTAGCGAATCCGTTCGTCGAGCACTTCGCGGAGTTTGGGGTTGCGCTCCAGGATGAAATGGACGGTGCGCTCGGGAATCACCAGCAGGCGTGTATCGGTCACCGCCACGGCCGAGGCCATCTGTTCCTGGCGCATCAAACAGGCTTTTTCGCCGAATATTTCCCCTTCGCCGAGCGTGGCGAGCGTGTAGTCGTGGCCCTCTTCCTGCCGGACAATGCGCACTTCACCTTGCCGCACCACGTAGAGCCGCCGGTCGTCGCGGCCCTCCTGCCTGAAGATTTCCTTGCCTGCCGCCACACGTTTTACGCCGACGCTACGCACGTATTCCTCAAGTTCCACCTTGTTCAGTTTGCCGCGCAGATCGAACAACTGCGCGACGAAGCCGCCCGCCGAACTGATCGCCACGTAACTGGCCACGAAGGCCAACGCGGCCTGGTTGCCGGTGATAACCAGTTCGATCGCCTCGCGCGGAATGAACAGCAACTCGGTTTTCGCCGACGCCCGCACCGACGCTTCGTGGGCATAGGCGCGCAGCATCGCGATGTCGGCGAAGATCTCGCCCGATTTGCGCACGCCGATGCTGGTTTCCTTGCCGTGTTCCTCGGTGAAGAGCCGCACCGTGCCGGAGCGCACCACGTACAGACCGTCGGCTGTCTCCCCCGCAGAGCAGACGGTTTCGCCGAACGAATAGAACCGTGCCTGCGCGTAATCGGCAAGACGGTCGATCTCATCGCGTGAGAACGGCGACAGAATTTCCACCGAGGCGAGAAACTCGGCGGCTGAGGGCGCGGTCTGAGGGGCGTCCATGGGCTTGCGGACCTCCGTTCGGCGTGGCGGTTGCGGATCGGTTAGCGCGCTTCGATGACGTGCTCCTGCGCACGCGCGATCAGCCAGCTTTCGCGCAACAGGCGCCGGACTTCGGCGGCCACGTCGTCATCGAGCGCGGCCGGATATTTGGCCGTCACCGCGAAGATCTCAAAGCACGAGCGATCCGCCGACGGAAACGGTCCGAGCAGATCGCCCACCGCCGCGTTGAAGATCTTGGCTTCAATGTCCGCCTTCAGCGACCCACGCAACACCTTGCCGATCACGCCGCCCGCCTCGCGGGTATCCGCAATGGAATGCTCGCGCGCCATGTCGGCAAAGCTCTCCGGATCGTCGTGCAGATACGAGATCATTTCCTTCGCCTTGCCCTCGCTGTCCAGCACGATATGGCTCACCTCGATCGCGTCGAACTTCGGCGAATTCAGCGCGAAATAGTCTTTGATCGCTGTGTCGTTGCCGACCTCGTCGAGCATCTTCTCCTGATACAGCCCGTCGGTAATGAAGGCCTCGAATTCGTCGAGACCAACATGGAGCGCATCGAGGTATTGATTCATATCCGTCGCGCGGTGTAATCCCCGCACGCGGCGGAACTGATCGGCGCGCTGCTGGATTTCGTCGGCGCTGACCGTCAAGCCCTGCTTCCTCGCCGCATGCACCGTGAGCTTGTCGCGCACAATCTGCTCGATCAGGCTCTCGAACTGGCCGGTCAGTTTCAGAAGACGAATGAACTCGGCCACATCCACGACTTCATCATCGATACGCACTATCGCGGTCATGTCATCCGCTCCTTTTATGGACGTGTGATTCGCGTGTTCAACCCGCCACCTCGCGGAACGGATCGAGACCCAGATCGATCAGGCGCCGCTCGCGCACCACGATTTCCGCACTCGCCGTCATGCCATAACGCAACGGATAGCGAGTGTCGGCAATCTGGTAGTAGTTTCGGTCGAGCGTGACGCGGCCCTCGTACACCGGTTGTTTGTCCTGCTGCGACGGTTTGGTCGCCGGCGAGATATAGGCGAGCGTGCCGCTGATCAGCCCGTAGCGCTGATAAGGAAACGCGTTGAATTTCAGTTTGACCGGCAGGCCTTCGTGCAGAAAAGCACGGTCGTGTTCGGCGATCTCGATCTTCAGCACGGGCCGCGCATCTTTCGGTGCAATGCCGCCGAGCGGCGCGTTCGCCTGGATCTTGTCGCCGCGCTGGGTCGACGTGACGTCGGTGATAACACCCGAAACCGGCGCGAGGATCAGCAGAAAATTATCTTTGTCGATGTTCTCGAAGCGGATTCGCGCCGCCGCTTCGGCGACCAATCGCGCACTCTGCAGTTGCAGGCGCGCCTTGTCTTCGGCGTCGGTGATATCGCGGACCGCCGAGTCGTATTGCAGTTGCAGATCCGTCGTCTGCTGTCCGCTCGTTTCGAGTTGCGCATTCGCCTGCGCGTATTCGTGGCTCAGGCGGAAATCCAGTTCCGCGAGTTTCGATTGGGCGACCCGGTAGGCGTTGTCCGCTTCCAGCGCGGCGGTGCGCTTCTGTTCGACCTGCAATTCGGCAATGCCGCCACCACCTGGTTGCGCGAACAACTGTGAATAGCGGTCCAGTTCCTGGCGCGCCGCTTCTCGCGTGCGGCGTGCGTTATCGAGCACGCTGCGCGCTTCGTCGAGTTCGGCTTTCTGCCCTTCGGCAAGCTTGGTGGTGCCTTCGGAAACACGGTTTTCGTGCAGGCGTGCTTCCACTTCCATTTGCGCTTTCAGCGCCGCGGCTTTGCGCTCCATCAGCGCTTTCTTCTCGGGAAACTGTTTCCAGTCGCGCTCGGCATCTTCGAGTTTGAGTTGCGCTTGCAGCGCATTGCTGGCCGCTTCGATCGCGCCGCGCGCATTCAGCCGCGCCAACACGTCTCCCTTCGATACCGGCTGCCCTTCGGCGATATACAGATCGGCGAGTTCGCCGTCGATTGGCGCATAAATGCGGCGCACGTCCGACTCCGGCGACAAAGTGCCTTGTGCGCTGACAATCACATCCGCGCGCCCCACGAACGACCACAGCAGGCCGGCCACCACCAGCGCGACCATCGCCCAGATCAGCGCGCGCGCGAGCCGCACCGGCTCGGCGGTCAGGATCGCGATGCCCTCGACGCTGTGATCCTCCAGCGCCTCGGACAGCGGCCTAGGGTGATGGTCGCGTTTCACTCTGCTCGTCTCCGATCAACGCCAACTTGGCTTTCAGCAGTCCCGGATCCAGCACCATGCGCAATTCCGTCAGCGAGCGACGCTGCAAATCAGCTTCGGCGTCGATGTCGGCAAGCAGCCGGTCGAAGTCGGCGGGATGGTCGGCCTTCAACTGCGTAAATATCCGCATGCCCTGCTGCGCCGCGGTCTGCGCGTCGGACAGCAAGCGCGCCTCGCTGCGAAAGCCCGGCGAAATTCCCGCTTCTAGCCGTTGCGTGCCGCCAATCGGCCCACTCGCGCGATATTGTTTCCACAGGCTCTGCGCGCGCAGCAGCAGATCTTGCGCACGCGCCAGCGCTTTATCGTGCAGCGCGGCCACGTCTTTCTGGATCGACTGCGCGAACCACACATCCGTGACCGGATCGAGGCTCGCGTAGAACGACAGCAAACGCTCGTCGTAATCCTTGCCGCCGCGCGTTTTCTGTAGATCGCTGAATTGATCGAGCAAGGCCTTCTTATGCGTCTGCTCCGCTGCGAGCACGTCGGACCACGGTCCCGCCGGCATCGCGGCCAAACCCGCCAGCGCCTGCTGGGCGTCGCCGCGCTGCCACGCTGCCGTCACCGCGGACTGCTGCTGAATGACATCCTGCGAAGGCAGACGGCTCGCCGCCAATTGCTGAAACTGCGCCTGAAACGGCGGCGTGCTGAAACGCGTGGTTTTCAGCATGGCGAGCAACGGCGCCAATTGCCGGCTAAGCGCGGCATTCAATAGCGCCGTGTATTGCCGCAAATCGTCGCGCACCCGATCCAGGCCCGCGAGACGCGGATAGCGCTGCGCGTAATCGTCGAGCACGGCGGGCAAGGCGTCGGGTTTGTCGCGCGCCAGCTCGGTGCGGATTGTTCCGTTCAGACGGTCGATGGCGGCCACGTACACCGAATCGTCGCTCTCCAGTTTGCGCAGATGGCTGAGCGCCTGCGCATAAGGCTCCGCGAACACCGGCACGTACGATGCGATGCGGTCGAGCGCGCGCTGATGACTTTTGGCGTCGTCGTCCCAGCGTTGCAGCAAACCGTTGATGGTGGTCTCGTCCGCGTACATGCGAATCGGCGCTTCCATGCCGCCGCGCACCGCGACGAAACGCTCCAGATCGCCGACCCATTGCAATTCGCCGATCAGCGACATCGCGTCCGCATTGTTCGTGCTCAATGAGCGCATCTCGTTGAGCAGCGTGTCGGCCTGATCGAACTGCGCCTTTTGCAGCGTATTCAGCCAGTCGGGGAGACGCGCTTTCAGCAACGCCTCGCTGGCCAGCGCGCTGACTTTCGTATCGGCGGGATGATCCGCGAGGTAGCCTTTCGCGGCCGTGACTGCGCTGTTGTAATCGCCACTCGCCAGCAGGTCCTTCAATTCGCGCTCGGACGAGCCGCGCAGGTAGAGCGTCGACACGAGTGCAATCAGCACGACGAGGCCGGCGCCGCCCCACATGGCGATTCGCCGCACGCTCGTGCGATCGCCACCGGCGAACGCCTTGCTGAGTTCTCCCGCCATGAGGCGCCAACGATGCGTGCGGCCCTGTGTGGCGCTCTTATTGTTGGCACCGTTCGAACCGCGCGCGTCGGCGGCATGGGTCGCACCGTTTGCACCGTTCGCGCCATTTGTCGCATTGGCGCCGTTCACATGCTCCGCGATGCGCGCGTCACTCAGGCCGTTCCCCGCTCGCGCCGCCGAGCCGGTCGCGTCGCGCTTGCTCGGTCCCGACCACGGTTGGGCGGCCTGATTGACTTCGTCCTCGCGTTGCCGCGCCGGATCGACGCAAAAAATATCGAGGAACGAATTCGCCGCGCCGACAAAGGTGGTCTTGTCGGTATCGGCGGCTTCGTCGGCGGTGGGGTGGAATACGAGTTGGGTCACGGTGGGCTCGACTTCAGGGGGCTTCTGCAGCGTCACCCTGTAGACGAAGTGATCTCCCCCAAATGCAACCAGGTTGCCATCCGCCAGCGGCAGCGCGGATTCGTCCAGGCGTTTTCCGCCAACGAATGTGCCATTCGTGCTGCCGAGATCTTCGACATAGAACTCGCCACCCTTCAGGAAAATATGCGCATGACGCCGCGAGATGTAATTGACCTGATGCGGGTAGCGCTCCCTGTAGCGCGAGAAAACCTCGTCGGCTTTGCTGATCAGAAACGGAAAGGCCTGCACTTCGATGGGCTGCAGGCCGAGGTCGTCGCGCTGCGGCACCAGCAGCAGCGCCGACACGGGCGACGAGCCGGCTCCCGCCACGATTCGCGCGCGCGGCTCGATACTCACCCGGTAACAGAGCTCGCCGCCGAAGCACAACTCGTCGCCGGCGCGCACGCGGGCCGGCGTTTGCCGCACCGCGACGCCATTCACGGTCGTGCCGTTCTTGCTCTCGAGATCGGCGACGTAAAGCGCGCCCTGCTCCGTGAAAACGCGTGCGTGCCGGCGCGACAGTCGCGCGATCCGCTCTGCGGGGTAATCGGTGAACGGCGCCTCGCTGCGGCCGATCGCGAACAGGTTGTCCACGATCCGGATCGCGTCGAGCGCGGGGCGCTGCGCGGACGCAACGGGAGACAGCACTACGTCGAAGGCAGTGCCCGCTGTCACGCGCATCTCAGCAATCGGAGCTTCGCCGGTGGCCATTTTATCTGGATCACTAAGCGTTTACCCGTTGCGAAAAACACGCAACGAAAACGGCACGAAGAACTGCAGCGAAATGAGGTTGTTCGAGCGAGCCGCGCGAAAGCCGGCTCCTTAAGGATTGTAAGTCACGCATGGCAAGTGTCAATTTCCGGATGGTCGGTGATGAAGGCAATCGGCGCGTCATCCGCAGCCGAAATACCCGCGCTGCGCGCCACGTTGCGGTTTAGCTCAATGTTCTCTCAGTGTTCCTTTACTTCGGCCTGCACGTCGACGCTCGGCCAACCGCCGCCGAGCGCTTTGTAGAGGAGCACGGTGTCGGACAAAATCAATTGATGGTTGGCGAGTAAAGACTGTTGCGCATCCAGCAGCGTGCGTTCGGTTTCGAAAACCTCCAGCTGAGACACCACACCAAGGCGCAATTGCGACTGAATCTGATCCGCGACGATCTGTAAGCGGTCCACCTGCTGCTGCAACTCCACCCGCTGCTGCTTGTGCGAATTGAGATTGACCAGCGCGTTCTCCACTTCCTCGAACGCGCCCATCACAGCCACGCGATATTGCTGTTCGGCAACTGTCGATTGCGCTTTGGTGACTTTCACATGCGCGCGCACGCCGGGATCGAGCAGCGGAATGTTGATGCTCGGCATGAAGCCGTAGGTGAACGATTTCAGCAAGTCGGTCAGCGCGAAGCTGGCCGTGCCGCCGTGCCCGGTGAGGCTGATGGTGGGCAATTGCGCGAGCTTCGCCTGGCCGACCAGGTCGTACGCTTCGAGCACTCTGAATTCCGCGGCCACCACGTCGGGACGCCGTGCGAGCAATTGCGCGGGCAGGCCGTCGGGAACGGCCGGCAATTGCACGCGTTGTTGCAAATGGCCTTTAGGCAGTTGAAATTCGCCCGCCGGCACGCCGATCAGCGTACACAGCGCGTTATTGGCGATATCGCGCGAGCGGCGCAGTTCGAGCAACTGGTTCGTCAGGCGATTGATTTCTGCCTGCTGCCGCAGCACCTGGGTTTGCGGCACGATGCCGTTGCGGCGCTGGCCTTCGTAGATCGAGAGAATCAGTTTGTTGGTGACGAGGGTTTTTTGCTGCTGCTCGATCTGGTCGTCGAATTGCAGAATCTGAAAGTACGTGCTGGAAACGTTCGATACCAATTCCAGATAGCCCGCGCGCCAATCCGCTTCACTGGCGTGGAATTCGGCCTTCTGCGCCTGAACGCCTTTTTCGACTTTGCCCCAGATATCGATGTCCCAGTTCACCTGAGTCGCGAGGTTGTACTGCTTCGAGAACGTCTGGCCGGTGGTCTTTTCGAAGTCCGCGCCGGCGCCGAGATCCATGGTCGGCAAACCGCCCGCTTTGGCTTCGCCGATCTGTGTGCCGGCGACGTCGATCCGCGCAGCCAGCACCTTGATATCGAAGTTGCCGGCGATCGCTTTCGCGATCAACGTGTCCAGATACGGATCACGGAAGCCTTTCCACCAATCGGGTTCGATCGTCGCGGCGGCCGATACCGGCGCACCCTTCTGGTCCGACCATGCGGTTTTTGCGGGTGTATCGGGACGCTGGTAAGCGGGCATGCTGACGTCGATACACGCGCCCAGCGAGAGCGCGCAGAGCGTCGCGGCGCAGACAGTGCGCAGCGTGTGCGCCGAGGCTTTGCAGAAGCGCTGACGGACCGGGAAATCAAGCAACGCTGACACGATGGTCTCCGATGACACCCATTTCGCTGCATGAGCAAAACGCACCTTGTCGATCGGCCACCTCGTATGCGACTTCAGCATTGAAGCTTGAAGCGGTTCAGGGAATCGGGCGATGGTGTTGGAGCGTTGGGGGCGTAAAAAGAACGATTGATTGCGAAATCTTTTTGAGGAGCGAACCGCGGAAGCCGTTGTGGCCTCCGCGGTTTTCAACGCCGGTCAGACGTTGATGTTGTTGCTCGCGGTCACATGCGGGTTGATCGTGGTCGTGACGCCGGCCACGAAAGCCGCGTTGTTGCCGTTGGCGTTCTGGATGCTCATCGACGTATTGATCAACTGGGTGGCGTCGACGGTCTTGCTGTTATTGGGCGCGTACACCGGCGCAAAGCTGAAGTACGACGAAGACGGGAAGCCGTAGCCGCCGCGCACGGCGCTCATGGCCTTGCTGTCGAGTTGGGCGGTGATGGACAGGTCTTTGATGGTCAGCGTGTTCATGGTAAATCTCCTGGAAGGGAAGCTGCACAGTCTTGCGGTTGGGTTCGAGCATCTTGTCTGCTCGAGTGTCACTAATGCATGGGCTGTGCCAGTTTCGCTTCACGCTCCTAAATAAATCGCCGAACCGCTGTGGATAAAGGGCTGCGGGGAGTCGTCCCGTTACTCGGCAAATCACGGCAGAGAAACCGCGCGCCACGAGTGGTGGCTCGCAGCCAACAACCGGTGTGATGCTGTTGGTTGCGGCGTGACACCGAGTCGCGCAGACGAAAATCGCTCGACGTCATCGCGCGATCACCGTGATCTTCTTCGAGTACACCGGCGGATTGTGCGGCACATGCATGTCGTCGCCCATCAGCAATTGCAGCGTGTGTTTACCCGGTGGCAACTGAATCATGGTTTCCGTTTCACCCGCACCGAAGTGCAGATGATTGCGGTCCGACGGAATTTCCTGATCCATCGGCGGCAGGTCGGTGTCGATCAGCAAATGATGGTGGCCGGTATTCGGAAACTTGACGCCCTTCGGCGCCACGCCCATGTAGCGCAAGCCGAACCACACGCGGAACGGTTTATTGGCCGCGACTACCTGGCCATCGTTCGGATAGCCGATGTAGGCATAAGCGCCGGCCGGCGCCGGTGTCGTCCCGGCGGTGGCGGGAATCGACGAAATCAAAGCCGCCGACGCCATGAGCGCCGCGACCGCGATGATCTTGAACATGAAGGTCTCTCCGTCCTGACGGGCCCGCGTGGAAGCAGCGGGCAGCGCTAGTCTTTTTGCACGGTGATGGTGATCTTTTTCGAGTACACGGGTGGGACATGCGGCACGTGATTGTGATCGCCGAGAATGAGTTGCAACGTGTGCTTGCCCGGCGGCAACTCGATGCGCGCGTCGGTTTCGCCCGCGCCGAAGTGCAGATGATTGCGATCCGACGGAATTTCCTGGTCGAGCGGCGGCAGATCGGTATCGATCAGCAAATGGTGATGGCCGGTGTTCGGAAACACGACGCCTTTCGGACACACGCCCATATTGCGCAGCCCCATGCGGACCCACAGCTTGCCGCCGTGAATCACGGCGCCGTCGGGAGGCCAGATGATGTACTCCTCGGCGCCCGGTGGCGAAGGAGTTTGCGCGGCCGCCATGGCCGCGCGTGACGCGACGCAACCGAGTGCCGCAGCGAGAATCGCGCACAAAGCGGTACGACGCGTGGCGAAATGCGCCGCCGCGTCATGCTGCTTGCCGGGATCGACGTGGGTGTGAGTTCTTCGCATAGCGCACTCTCCCGAAGAGGGTCATGGCCATCTCGGCCGCGCAAGGCAGACCGAGTGTTCCAGCCGAATTTCGCGGGCGCTCGCTCGATGGGTCGGCCGCCTAGTTAAAACGACCGTACCGCGTTACTTTGTGAATTAGCTTAGGACGTAACTTGCCAAAAAGATACGCCACACTCGTTAACCGTATAGCGCAATGAGGAGAAGCAGACCCTGGTGACGCGCAAAGCGCGTGCTATCGTTATTAACAGGTTGCAGATGGATGGTCGATAGCGGCATCGATACCTTGTCCGATGTACTCCGGCGATTGCGGCGTGCGTCGCGGTCCTCGAATGCCTATGTTCTGTCCGGATCAAACAGGATGTGAAGATGTGGCGAATATTCCTGCTGGTATGCATGGCCGGGGCCATTCAGGCGCATTCGGATAATGCTCGCGCCGCGACGCAACGCGACGGCGCGAGTGACACGACGACGAATACCGCCGCTGGTTTTCATGGCGCGATTTCGCCATTCACGCTGCGACGGGATGATTCGGATTCACCGCGTATTGCGCTTGTGATTGGCAATGGCGCCTATGGGCATCAGCCAGGTGCGAAAGCGGATGCTGATGCGGTCCGCGATAATGCGCCGCGCGATGCTAAAGCCATGCGTGACAGCCTTCGCGCGCTCGGCTTTGACGTTATCCTGCGGACGAATGCGTCGCCGTCGCAAATGCGGCAGGCTATTGCGCAATTTCATCGGCGGTTGCAAGCGGGGGGTGTCGGGCTCTTCTATTTTGCCGGACACGGTATGCAAATCGGTGGGCAAACGCTGCTGGTTCCTGCCGGCCTCGATTTAGGCGCGCCGGCCGAATTAGTGCGTGACGGCCTCGACCTGAATACGGTGTTGCAGGCAATGGCTTCGCCGCGAAACGACCCGTTCAATCTCGTGATCCTCGATACGTGTCTGAACAATCCGTTCTCGGCAAGCACCCACGTTTCGACACTCAAGCTTCCGGCGAATACTGTAGTTGCGTACGCAACGGCGCCCGGCGGGTTTGCCGCGGACAGCACGCAGCACGGCGTTTATACAAACGAATGGCTACATGCACTTCACGATGCGCCATCGGACTCTCTGACGACGCTGCTGCAGCGCGTCGCGAGTCGTGTTGCTAGCGCGACCGGCGGCGAGCAAACGCCGTGGATTGCATCGGCGCTTCCGCACGCGTTCAACTACGCCGATGGCGTTGAACCTTCCGCGCACTACGTTGCCGACAACCGCGTCGTCGACCTGCACAGCCGGGGCATTCTTCCGAAAGATAGCAGCGAACAGTACGAGATCACCTTCTGGAATTCGATCAAGGACAGCAACTACCCCGGCGATTACGAAGCGTATTTGAAGGCCTATCCGAACGGCCGCTTCGCCACGCTTGCCCATGCGCGTATCGACCGCTTGCGTGCCGCGTCGGCGGCGAGTGCGCCGACGTCGGCTGCGGCGCCCACCACCGCACCGATAGCCGCGCCGCAAGCCGTAAAGCCGGCCGCACCAGCCACACCGGTCGCTGCTCCCGCACAGGAGCATCCCCGCCCCGCTCCCACACCGCCCGCAGCGGCCGTCGCACCCGCCGTGGCCGTCGCTCCAAAGCCCGCAACCCATCCCCCCAGCGCGGGTGAGAGCCGCGACTGTGCCACCTGTCCGATCATGATTCCCGTACCGGCCGGCGCATTCGCAATGGGCAGCAATACCGACGACCCCTCCGAGAAACCCGTCCACCATGTGACGATCGGCGCGCCGTTCGCGATCGGCAAATTCCCGGTGACGGTCGACCAGTGGAACGCGTGCGTCGCCGCCAATGCGTGTCAGAAACTCACGCCGGAGAACAACCCGAACAAAGCCGCGCCCGCGCGCGATCTCAGTTGGGACGACGCGCAGCAATACGTGAAGTGGCTCAGCAAAATCACCGGCAAGCCCTACCGCTTACCCACCGAAGCCGAGTGGGAATACGCGGACCGCGCCGGCACGGCCACGAAGTACTGGTGGGGCGATCAGATGCACAAGGGCAACGCCAATTGCAAAGACTGCGGCGATCCCTGGCACAAGGAAGGACCGGAGGCCGCCGGTTCATTCGCGCCGAACCCGCTCGGCCTGTACGACATGAACGGCGGCGTCTGGGAGTGGACGGCCGACTGCTGGCACAACAGCTACCAGGGCGCGCCTGTCGACGGTCATGGGTGGGATAGCCCCGGCTGCGATATGCGGGTGATTCGCGGCGGCTCTTGGCGCGAAGGCGGCGACTACATGCTCAGTGCGACGCGCTTCAAGTACAGCTCGGGCGTACGGCAATCGCAAGACGGTCTGCGGGTGGTCAAAGATCTCAAGTGATTCGATCGAGTGGTTCACGGTCTCTGCTCGCCGGAACCGTTCCTTCGCCGGACTTTCCGCTCAAGGCGTGGCGGGCTTTGTCGTAATCGGCGCGAAATCGGCAACGATATGGTCCTGACCATATTTACCGCCGATCTGCGCGAGCCGCGCTTCGAGCGCGCGCAGATAATCGGCGCGCGGTTCACTCTCGGGTCGCGGTTTGTCGAATAGCGCGACCGGTGTGATCAGCAGCACCACCATCTCCGATCCGAACGGCTTCGAAATGGTCCAGTCGCCCGCGCTGCCGATCGTCGCCGAATAGTGCGGCGGCGCCTGATTGTCTTTCGCGCGCGGACTTGGGACCATGTGCACGACGCTGCCATCGAGTTGGTAATAGTCCAGATTCACGTACGAGTCGTAGGCAGGCGTGACCACGTCGACGACCAGCGGGTTGCCTTCCGTGAGTTGTCCACCAGGCGGGCGCACATGCAGGGCCGCGACGCGGCCTGCTTGCCAGTTGCGCGTCCAGTAGGGGGAGAGCGCTTTGACGGTGTCGCATTTGTCGTCGACGAGCGGTTCGACGTCGAGCGCGACCGTATCGACGCCCGGCAATGCCGACAAGGTTTCCTTCAGATGCGCCGCTCCATAGCGCTGCGAGACGTAGCCGCGCACAGACAGCGAATGATCCTGAGTCGACGCGGAAAGCGCGGAGCAGGGTACCTGCGCCAACGCCGGCGCGATCGCAGCCAAGGTTAGCGCCGGTTTGGGTGCGGGCGGTGCGGGCGGTGTGACGGGCGGCGCAGCAAGCGCGATGCGAGGCGATGCGCCGCCTGAAGCCGCAGACACGGACGCAGGCACGGACGCCAACGCGGCAGGTGTCGAAACCGATGCTGAAACCGAGGCCGAAGATCCTGCGGAAGCCGACGCACCCGCGCCACTCCCTGCCGAAGAGGCAGTCTGCTCGGCCGCCACTTGCGACGCCGCCGACGCCCCCGAGTCCGACGCCACCGTCTCCCCTTGCCGGTTCGGCGCCGACCGCAGCGCGAACACCCCAACCACCGCAGCACACACCACCGCAAACCCCGCGAGCCCCGCCTTCGCCAACGTACCCGACTTCTCCGCGCGCGCTTCATTGTCGAATTCGGCGATGAAGCGCGTCACGCTCGGCATGCGCGTATTGCGATCGAACGACAGCGCGGCGCGCAGCGCGCGCCACTGTTTCGTGTCGAGATTAGGCGGCCGCTGCAGCTTGAAATCCGCATTGCGCGCCTAGGTGGCCGACAGTCGGTCATACGGATGATGCCCCGTCAACAGTTCATACGTGATGCAGCCCAGCGCGTAAATATCGTCACGCGGATCCGGCTCGCGATGTTCGATCATCTCCGGGCTCGCATACGCAGGCGTCAATGCGCCGAGACTGCCGGGGTCGAAAACCGTCGCATCGCTCTCTTCTTCCGGCCGCTGAAACACGCGGGCAATGCCGAAGTCGATCACTTTGACTTCGGCATTCGTCGTGAGAAACACGTTGGCCGGCTTGAAATCGCAATGCACGAAGCCGCGCTCATGCGCATAGGCGAGCGCGCTGCACATGCCGCGCACGATCGGCAGCGCCGCACGCACCGGCATGCCCTGATAGCCCGGCGTACGCAAAAGCTGGCTGAGCGCTTTGCCGGTCAGGTACTCCATCGTCAGATAGACGATCGGCCCATCGCGATCGAAGTCGTACACCGTGATGATGTTTCGGTGCGCGAGTACCTGCGCCTTGCGCGCCTCGCGCTGCAACGCAACGAGCGAGTTCGGGTTGCCGCGAAACTGGACATTGAGCACCTTGATCGCGAGATACGGTTTGCGATCCGATGCCTCCAGCTTGCGCAGATCGAGCGCCTTGTACACCGTGCCCATGCCGCCCACGCCCAGACATTCTTCGAGCACGAAGCGGTTGTTCAGCGTATCGCCCGTGCCTTTGATCTGATCGTGTCCGGCCGCGCCCGGTGCATTGGCGGCGTTGGCGGCGTTGCTCGCGCTCGCCGCGTAGCCGCTGCTCATGCCGTGCAGCGACGGAATGTCGACCGTAGTCTGAATGCCGGTTTCCTCGCCGCCCGCCGCGACGTTCGACACGCGCAACTGTTCGATACGGCGGCGCACTTCCACGTACAGATCGTCGGGCAACGGCGCCTTGCGTTGCGCGCTGCCGAGCATCTCCAGCAGCTGCGTGGGGCCGAGTCCTTCGGTCGTCAACGTGCTGTCGAGTTGAGCGACGAACTCGTCACGGGACAGCTCGCCGCTCTGGAAGTCGTGAATCACACGCGCAAGGCTAGCCATGTGTGCGAAGCGCTGCCGCTGCCGTTGAGCCGGATGTCATGCGGCCGACGCCGCTCCGGCTGGGAGAGAACCTGTCGTAACCAGTTACATGTGCCGGTTCGATACTAGCGCCAGGTCGGCGCTTTCGCAAACCAGGATTGCCCCGCTGCGCAGTCAACACTGCGGTGTCGTGCGAGAGCCAACAGCCTGCGCGCGTTTGTCGGGTGCGCGCCATCAGTATCGGATCGCACCACCTTGCCGCGGCTACGTGCATGACCGGATCGTTCCACGCGAAAGCCTTGCACAGCGGGCTTTCCAAAACTTTATTAGGAACCTTGAATAAAAC
This sequence comes from Burkholderia sp. 9120, assembly GCF_000745015.1. Classification (NCBI taxonomy): domain Bacteria; kingdom Pseudomonadati; phylum Pseudomonadota; class Betaproteobacteria; order Burkholderiales; family Burkholderiaceae; genus Burkholderia; species Burkholderia sp. 9120. Next base: position 5,740,330 of record NZ_JQNA01000002.1, read on the forward strand.
TGGCACAGCCCATGCATTAGTGACACTCGAGCAGACAAGATGCTCGAACCCAACCGCAACACTGTGATGTTTTCTTCCAGGAGATTTACCATGAACACGCTGACCATCAAAGACCTGTCCATCACCGCTCAACTCGACAGCAAGGCCATGAGCGCCGTACGCGGCGGCTACGGCTACCCGACGAGCTCGTACTTCAACTTCAGCCCGGTCGTCGCGCCGAACAACAGCAAGACCGTTGACGCGACCCAGTTGATCAACACGTCGATGAACATCCAGAACGCGAACGCCAACAACGTCGCCTTCGCCGCCGGCCTGACGTCGACTATCAACCCGAGCATCACGTCGAGCAACAACATCCACGTGTAACGCCCGGCGCGGCGAAGCATCGGCCCATGTGCCCCCTACGGCCCGCTTCGCCGCTTCAGGACCCCATTCGTCTTCCGCGCACCTTTGGAGAATCACCATGTCATCCCTCATGATTCGCGATCTGTCCCGCACCCGCGAGCTCGACCGGCGCGCCATGTCGGCGGTAGTCGGCGGCACCGGCAGCAGCGTGCCGGGCCTGCCGTCCATCGCCGGCCTCGGCGGCATCGCCAACGTCAACGTCTCGATCAACCAGAACCTCAACCAGATGCAGTACGTGAACGTTGCCGCACTCAACAACGTCGGCGTGATCGGCGCGGGTTTCGTGCCGCTGCACCTGAACGTCAGCCCTTCGCTGTCGGGCGCCAACTTCGCCAACGTGTGACGAACCGCCGTCGCGACGCGCCGGGGATTGCGCAACGCCGCGGCGGCTCGTGCCGCTCGTGCATAAACATCGGGCGAGTCCTGAGCAGATTTCCTATACTGCTTGTGCGAGGAGACCTCAGCACATTCAGCAGCACAACGAGCGGCGTCCGGACCATCGCACCGGCCAGCCGCTCGACTTCTTTTATGGAGCCGCCATGACCCAGCTCGTGATCAAAGACCTCAGCGACAACGTCGAACTCGACCGCGAGGCGATGGCCGCCATTGTCGGCGGCGCACGGATCGGCGCGCGTTCGAGTCTGGCCGTGCCGTTGGTGCCCGCTTCGGCCCGCGTCGTCGATTACCCGCCCGGCTTTCCTGCCGCGCATCAGGCAATCGTCAAGGCCGCGATGCAACGCAAGACGCCGCGTGGCTAGTCTCCGTTGGGGCATTGACTTCATGCCCTTCGGAGACCGCGTACAAGGCGCCTACCTATAGGACGCAAAAGCCGTCCGCAATTTGGAAATACGATGCCCCGTCATGCATTCCGCGCGACGGGGCATCTGCTTTTTCGGCCTGACGATTGTCCGCACGCAGCGAGGTTAGCCATCGCGCACTCACCTATGCTGATAAGGACGCCACGTGGTTCGATTCACGCCGTCCGCCAATAGCACGCGTTATTCGGACAGCCTGTCGGCGCATTTGTGATTGCGGCGTGCCACGCACCGCCATTGCGAACCCACGATTGGAGACACCCCATGAAATTTATCGTGCAATGGAATGGTCTGCCCACTGCGGAGCGTTCCGTGATCGAACGCTTCATGAAAACGGGCGGCAAGCCGCCGGAAGGCGTCAACCTACTCGGACGTTGGCATGCGACTGCGGGTCTGCATGGCTTCGCGATCGTCGAGACGGACGACGCGCGGGGACTGTCGGCACTGGCGCTCGAATGGGGCGACTTGCTGACCATGAGCATTGTCCCCGCCATGACCGACGAGGAACTCGGCGCGGCGCTCGGCAAACATCAGGCATCGCACTAGTTAATAGTTAATAGTTAACAGGCGAGTTCTTCGCGTCTGCGCGGGGACGTGTCGTTCAGATAGTTTAGATAAGCGGGAACGAAGCGGGGAACGTTCATTGGAGCGGCGCGAAACCGTGCGCCGCTCCAGCATCGTCCTGCTTCACGCGGCGTCGACTTTACGTTCCAGCTCCGCATTCGGCACGTTATACGACGCTTCTATCGCGACCGCTTCGTCGAGGCCGACAAAGCGGTTGAAGTCCGTAAACGACGTGAGACGATCCGCGACCGCATCGGTCGACCCTTCGCGCAAGAAGATCTCCATCATCTCCTTGACGGCCTTGTGCGTCGCGAGCATCGATTCGATCGGACACAGCGTGTAGTCGAAGCCGAGCTTGTACACCTGATCGAGCGTCAGATAAGGGCTTTTACCGGTGCGCGCCATATTGAACAGGATCGGCTTGCCGAGCGGTTTCAGTCTTCGCACCAGTTCCTGCATGTGCTCGATGCTTTCCGGCGCATCCGCATAGAGGCCGTCCGCGCCGGCTTCGGCGTAGGCCGTCAGCCGCTCGATCGCGTCGTCGATTCCCGTGACGGCAATCGCATCGGTGCGCGCCACCACGAAGAAATCCGGATCGGTTCGCGCGGCCAGCATGGCGCGCAATTTCGCCTGCATCTCTTCTTTGGGAATCACCTGCTTGCCCGCAAAGTGGCCGCATTTCTTCGGCACGGCCTGATCTTCCAGATGCAGGACCGAAGCGCCCGCTTCTTCCCACAGACGAATCGTGCGCTGCACGTCGAGAATGCCGCCGTAGCCGGTGTCGGCATCGGCGAAAACCGGCAGCGACGTCGCCCGGCAAATGCGGCGGATGTGATCGAACATCTCCGTCTGCGTCAGCAGGCCGACATCCGGCTCGCCGGCCAGAATGCCGGACGCCGCGAATCCGCTCACGTAGATCGCTTTGGCGCCCGCCTGTTCGGCGAGCTTCGCGGTCAACGCGTCGTGCGCGCCGAGGCAAACAAACGGCGGGGACTTCAACAATTCTCTGAAACGTGCGGAACGGCTCACGGTGCTTCTCCCAGTCAAGGTCGGATCAGTCGATGCTCGTGACGTGGGGCTCGCGCAACGGTTCGCGCTCGCCACACGTCGGCGCGCTATCGCGGCAGGTAAGCCCAGGCACGCCTCGCGCGATCCTCGCGGCGAAAAGCGTCGATGTCGGCGGCGAGACGCAGCGTCTGGTCGACCTCGTCGAGTCCTTCGAGCAGTACCGCGCGACGCGCGGCGTCGAATTCGAACGGGATCGGCGGCAATCCGCGCGCGCGAATGTCGAGGGCGCGCAAATCGACTTCGAGCGGCTCGCCGTCCGCTGCGGCGGCAGCGAGCGACTCGATTACCGAGGCGTCGAGACGCACCGGCAGCAGCCCGTTCTGCAGACAATTGTTGAAGAAGATATCGCCGAACGAAGGTGCGATCACGCAGCGAATACCGAATTCTTCGAGCGCCCACACCGCCATTTCACGCGAGCTGCCACAACCGAAATTCGCACCGCCCAACAGAATCGATGCGTGCCGGAAGGCCGGCTGATTCAGCACGAAGTCCTCGCGCTCGCCCTGCTCGGGACCGCCGTCGCGATACCGCAGCGTTTCGAATAACCACGGCCCGAGTTGACCGCGCACGAGTTGCGAGATTCGTTCGATGCGAATGATCAGGTCGGTGTCGACGTTATTGCGCAGCAGCGGCGCGGCCGGCCCCTTGACTACCGTGAACGCTTTCATCGAACGACTCCGGCACGCGCGGGCGCGGCGATATGGCCTGCCAGCGCGCTGGCCGCCGCGACGGCGGGACTCGCCAGATGCGTGCGCGCACCCGGTCCTTGCCGGCCGACAAAGTTACGATTCGACGTCGACACGCAACGCTCGCCACGCCCGACGACGTCACCATTCGCGCCGACGCACATCGAGCAGCCGGGCTCGCGCCAATCGAAGCCCGCCGCGCGGAATACCTGCGCCAGGCCCTGTGCTTCCGCTTCCCGCGCGACGCTTAGCGAGCCGGGCACGACCCACGCGGTGACGCCGTCGGCGACATGATGTCCCGCGACGACGCGCGCGGCGGCCTGCAAATCTTCGATCCGGCTGTTGGTGCATGAGCCGATAAACACGCGGTCCACGCTCAACTCGTCCAGATGCTGCCCCGCATGCACGCCCATGTAATCGAGCGCGCGTTGCAGCGCTTCACGGCGCGCCGGATCGGTTTCGTCGACGGGGTCGGGCACGGCGGCGTCGATCGCGATCACATGCTCGGGGCTCGTGCCCCAGGTGACCTGCACCGCAATCGCCGACGCGTCGATCTCGACTTCGCGGTCAAAATGCGCGCCTGCGTCGCTCGGCAGGCGGCGCCAGTCTTCCAGCGCTGCGTCAAAGCTCGCGTCCTGCGGCGAGTATGGGCGGCCGCGCAAATACGTGAACGTCACGTCATCCGGCGCGACGAGGCCGAACTTGGCGCCGAGTTCGATCGTCAGATTGCAGAGCGTCAAACGCGCTTCCATCGAGAGCGCCTCGACCGCCGCGCCGGCGAATTCGACGGCGTAACCGGTTCCCGCGCTCGCGCCGAGCGTGCCGATCACGTACAGAATCATGTCCTTGGCGGTCACGCCTTCGGCCACGCTGCCGTTGAAACGGACCCGCATGGTGCGCGGTTTCTTCTGACGCACGGTTTGCGTCGCCAGCACATGCACCAGTTCGGTCGAGCCGATGCCGAACGCCAGCGCCCCCAACGCGCCATGCGTACAGGTGTGGCTATCCGCGCAAACGATCAACGTACCCGGCAACGACAAGCCCAGCTCCGGACCAATCACATGGACGATGCCTTGCCGCCCCTGCGCGCCGATATCGAACAACGGGATCGCGTGCTGCGTCATCTGCGCGCGCATCGCGTCGACCATGGTCGTGCTCCAGTCCGCGTCGCCGGCGCGGCGGCTGGGTTGCGTGGAGATCACGTGATCGAGCGTCGCGAAGGTCAACTCCGGATTGCTGACCGGCAAATCGCGCGCTTCGAGCACGCGGATCGCTTCGACGCCGGTCAGTTCGTGCATCAGATTGCGGTCCACCTGCAACAGGTCGACGCCACCCGGCAATTTCGCAATCGTGTGGCTGTCCCACAGCTTGTCGAACAGCGTGCGCGGCGCGTTCATGATGCCGCCTCGCCGCTTTGCGCGTGGCGTTTCTCGAACGCCCACACCTCGGGGAAGCCGACCAGTTCATGCAACTGGTCCATCGTGAACGACGGCACCTGCAGATCGAGCGAGTCGCCGTGTTCGAGCAGATGACGGTACGCGCTGTCCAATGCGGAGGTCGCCGCCGCCATGCCGATCGACGGATAGATCGCGATGCTGAAGCCCCACTCCTTCAGCGTGCTGCTCGCGACCACCGGCGAGCGGCCCGTGGGCACCATATTGGCGAACAGCCACGCGCCGCAATCGGCGAGTTCGCCGCCGATCCGCTTGAATTCCTCGGCGCTTTCCGGCGATTCGACGAACACGATGTCCGCGCCCGCGCGAGCGAACGCCTTGCCGCGCCGGATCGCTTCGTCGAGGCCGAGCGTGGTGCGTGAATCGGTCCGGGCGATGATCAGCATGTCGTCGCTGCGGCGTGCTTCGCGCGCGACTTCGATTTTCTTCAGCATGTCGTCCAGCGGCACGACCTGGCGGCCTTGAGTGTGGCCGCATTTTTTCGGCATCACCTGGTCTTCCATCTGGATCGCCTGCACGCCTGCGGCTTCGTAGCCGCGCACGGTGTGCCGCACGTTGAGCAGACCGCCGAAGCCCGTATCCGCGTCCGCGATCAACGGCTTGCCGATGCCTTCGGCGATTTGCCGCGCACGCCCCACCATGTCCGCATAGCTGACGAGACCGGCATCGGCCACGCCCAGATACGAGCCGGACACGCCGTAGCCGGTCATGTACAGCGCCTCGAACGGCAGGCGATCGGCGACCCGCGCCGAGAACATGTCGAATACGCCGGGCGCGACGACAAAGCGTCCGCTCTTGAGAATCGCTTTCAGCTTTCCGGGAGTACTCATCGAACGCTCCTGCTCAATTGCTATGGGTAAGACGCCGTTGCCACGCCAGCAACAGCAGATTGACGAGCGTCGCGAAGACGAACAGCATCAGCGCGAGCGCCATGATCGTGCTGGTCTCGCTGCGGTTCATCGCGATCATCAGCATGTGGCCGATGCCGCTCTGCGACGCAAACATCTCGCCGATCAGCGTGCCGAGCAGCGTCAGCGAAAAGCCGATCCGCAGGCCAGCGACCACTTCCGGCACACAGGCGGGCAGCAGGATGCGGCGCGCGAAAGCGACCGGACTCAGCCGGTAGGTGCGTGCCGCACGCGTGTAAATGGGCGGCAGGTTGCGCACGGCGTTCATCGTGAAGATCGTGATCGGTACGATGCCGTGCATCACGCCGAACACGATCTTGGCCCACAGGCCCAGGCCGAACGCCAGCAGCACGACCGGATACAGCGTGACTTTGGGAATCGAGTAGAAGCCCATCATCAGCGGCTCCATCACGTCGCCGGCCAGCTTGCGCGCGCCGAGCAGCATGCCGAGACACACCCCGCAGACCGCGGAGATCAGAAACGCCGAGCCGAACGCGAACGCGGTCACGTACAGACTCGCCGGGAAATCCGGGTCGCTGACAATATGAACCGCGCGGACCAGCGTGCGCCACGGCGTGGTGAGCACGTCCGGACCCAGCATCTCGCTCGATACCTGCCACAGCACGGCCAGCACGACGAGCAGCACAACGCCGTCGAGCCAGCGCCGCGCGTGCCGCGGTTTGATTGTGTGCGCAACGACGATCGTGCTCATGCCACCTCCCTGCGAATCCGCCGGTACAGGCGTGCTTCGGCCGAACGCAGCAGCGCGTTGACGGTGCCGACGAACAGCAGCATCAGCACCATCAGGCCGTACATGGTCGGGTTGTCGAAGTTGTTGTACGCAAAGGCGATCTGGTAGCCGAAGCCCGAACCCGACAAGACGAATTCCCCGGCCACGACGGCGATAAACGCGTACACCACCGTCAACTTGATGCCGGTGAACACAAACGGCAAACTCGACGGCAACGTAATCAGCCGGATTTCGTCGAACGTATTCAGGCGGCACACGCGGGCCGTACGCAGCAGCACACGCGGCACGCGCTCCAGACCGTTGAGCGTATTCACCGCCATCGCGACCACCGCGAACAGAAAACCGATGCCCACCAGCGGCCAGCGATTCAGGCCGAGCAGCACGATCAGGATCGGGTAGAGCACGAACACCGGCACCGCGTAATACGACAGCAGCAGCGGATCAAGCACACGCCGCACGCGCGGCAACCGGAACAGCAGCACGCCGCCGACGAAACCCACCACCACCGCCAGCGCCACTGCAAGCAACGCGCTGCCGAGCGTTTGCAAAATGTCCGACGTGTATTCGCCGGACACCAGCAGTTGCACGGCGCTCACGATCATCCGTGAAGGCGGAATGAACGACACCGGATTGATCCACGCGGCGCGGCTCGCAATCTCCAGCAGCACGATCAGCCCGACGATCAGACCGAGCCGCCAACGCGCGGCGGTATTCATTGCTGGCTCCCGAGCGCTTTGAGCGCTTCTTCGCGCAGCAAGCCCCACACTTGCGCGGTCAATTCGCCGAAACGCGCGTCGAGTGCCGTCGTACTGTCGCGCAGACGCGGCCAGCCGGTGTCGATCGTCGCGATGAAACGGCCCGGACACGCCGACATCACGCCGATGCGGTCGGACAGCAACACGGCTTCGTCGATCGAGTGGGTGATCAGCAGCACGGTCGCGCCGGTGTCGCGCCATAGCTTCAGGGTTTCGTCGCCCATCAGCAGACGGGTTTGCTGATCGAGCGCGCCGAACGGTTCATCGAGCAACAGCAGGCGCGGCCGCACCACCATGGCACGTGCGATACAAACCCGTTGGCGCATGCCGCCCGACAACTGCGCGGGGTAAGCGCTCGCAAACCGTTTGAGTCCCATGAACGACAGCGCGTGGTCGACCCGCTCACGCACTTCCGCTTCGGCGACGCCGGCCTGACGCGCGGCGAACGCGGCGTTGTCGAACACGTTCAGCCACGGAAAACTCGCGTCTTCCTGAAACACCACGGCGACGCCGTCCGGCACTTCCGCGCCGACCGGCTTGCCTTCGAACGTCACCGTCCCGCCGCTTGCGGGATTCAGACCGGCCAGCACGTCGAGCAGTGTGGACTTGCCGCAACCCGATGGACCCACCACGGAGAAGAACTCGCCCGCACGCAATTCGAGGCTCACGGGGCCGAGCGCGTGAAACGGCGGCTTGCCGCCCGTGCCGGGATAGATGCGCGTGACGTCGGTAAGCGTGGCCTCGATGCGCTTGCCGTCGGGCGACAGCGCACTCGGCGCGACCACCGAGATATTGGCTTTCTGGCGGGATAGTGCGCTCATCGCGACCTCACTTCTTGCTGCGTAGATCGGCCGGCAACATCGATTCGTCGACGATCTTCGACCAGTCGAATGGCCCTTCGGGAATGGCCTTGACCAGCACCAGGCCTTTGAGTACTTCGTCCATGCTCTTGTAGTCGAGACTGCCTTCGCTCCAGTACTTCGGATCGGCGTCGAGTACGTTGTTGATCGCCGAGGCAGCGACCGCCGGGTCCATCTTGTATTCCTTGGCGAGGATCTGCGCGGCCTCGGCGCGATGCGCGGCCATGTAGATCACCGCCTTGCGGCGCGCCAGGATAATGCCGCGAATCACCTCGGGATGCGCCTTCAGATAATCGGTGCGGACAATCCCGACGGTCTGCGTTTCGTTCGGCACGACGTCGTTCGAACGAAAGGCGATGCGTAGGCCCTCTTTCTTCGCGCTATACGACGGCTCGGTCATATAGCCGACGTCGATCGCGCCTTGCTGGAGCGACGTGAGCATGCCGCTCGAACTGCCCACCGGTTTGCGCTGCACCTGGCCCAGCAGGCCGACGCGGTCGAGCGCGATCGTGGAGATCATGTCGGTCGTCGATTTGGGACTGCTGTAGCCGATCGTCTTGCCCTTCATCTGCTTGATGTTGGTGATCGAGCCGTTCTTCAGTTCGACCCACACGAGGTCGCCGAGACTTTGCACGCCGCCGTGCACGATCGTCAGATCGACGCCCTGTTTCACCGCGGCGATCGCCGCGGGCAACGCCACCTCGCCGTACGGAATGTCGGACGCCATCGCGTTGCGAATGCTGGTTCCACCGCCTTCCGACGTGATGAAACCGGTGACGTCGACTTTCTCGTCCTTGAAGAAACCTTTGTCCAGCGCAACCGCGAACGGCACGCCGTACATACCGTCGCCCCAGTGCGTCACCGTCAGCGAACTGGCGTGGGCGCCGACGCTCGCAAGCGTCAGCGTCGCGCTCAGGCAGATACCCCGCACGACATTGCGAATCGCGTTCATGTGGTTCGTCTCCATCCACGATTGACGGTTGAGTGCCCGTCATTGTCGTTATGCCGCCGCGCGCCGTGACGCCGGCGACGGGTCAGCAAACGGCTTCGTCAAGTCGACTTTTTCCGCTCACCGTGTAAGTTAATGTATGCATTAAATCGTTAAAAGTACAGAACATCGGCATCGGAAAACGGCTGGGTTTACCCGTTATTCCGACGCGAATTCCTCTGTTTTAAAGGGCTTTTCAAGCCTGATGAATGCCGTGTTGCTGCAGCACCGCAGTCTGCTCGCGCCAGCCGCGTTCACGATGAAGGCGGTATAAGCGGCTCGCTCGCGCTGCATCGCCGCGACGAATCGCGTCGATGATTTCGTAATGCTCGGCGATCGATTTTTTCGGTTGTGGATGCGGCCGCAACTGTTGCGTGAAGCGTCGCACGCGATGCACCTGGTCTCGGCAATTCATCACGACCTGCGCGAGGCGCGCATTGCCGCCGAGTTGCACGAGTGCCTCGTGGAAGGCTTCGTCGGCGGCGGCCCAGGCTTGCATGTCTTGCGTGGCTAGCGCGTCGGTCATCTGCTGGCAGGCGTTGTCGAGCGGACTCAGATCGACGCCGCCGCGCGCGGCCACCAACCCCGCCGCCGTCGATTCGAGGCTGATCAGCACCTGGTAGATATGGCTGATATCGGAGACGGAGGTCGGCACGATGTGAATGCCATGACGCGGCACGATCTCGACCAGCCCTTCGCCCTGCAGGCGAATCGCCGCTTCGCGGATCGGCGTGCGGCTCACGCCGAGCATTTGCGCGAGATCCTGTTCGAGCACGTAAGAGCCGGGCGTCAGCTCGCTTTCTATGATTTTTTGCCTGAGGCTTTCGTAGGCGAGTTGCGATGAGTTGCCGTTGCGCGCTTCGGGTTGTGTGGCCGATTTGAGTTTTGGCACGACGCTCCTCCAGGCGGCGCCGAAGCGCACGCGGCTATCCGACTATCCTGCACGGCGGTCTGCGCAGCGTGCAGGCCGGCTGGCGCCGTGCGCAACGCGCGAACGTTTCGATGCTAGCACCGCGCGCTGTGCGGCGGCATGAAGGGAAACGCTTAATGCAATGCGCTCCGCCATGACAAACCAGCGGCGCGCATGACGCATGGCGCGTGGCAAAGGCCAATCACCCGCCGCGTAAATGCGCGACCAGCATGCGGCAAGCCACCGGCAACGCGTCCAGCGAACGCACGGCTAACAGCAGCTCGCGCTCGGCCCACGCATCGGTAAGCGCGACGATCGACAAACCCAGCTTGTCCGCCTGCTCCTGCGCGATTGCACGCGGCATGACGCCGAGCCCGAGTCCCGCTGCAATCATCAGACATTGCGCGTCGTAGCTCGTCACCTGAATGCGCAGATTGACCGGGCGCGCATGAGCGTGCGCCGCGCGCGTGAGTTGCTGGCTGATCGCCGTATCGGGCGGCAGGCCGACGTACTCGAAGTCGAGTGTGTCCGCGAAAGCCACCGCCTGATGCTGCGCCAGCGCATGACCGGCCGGCGTGACGAGCGTCAGGGAGTCGCGGTGATAGGGGAACGTTTGCACGTCGTAGCCGTGCGGCACGGACGTGAACACGCCGATATCCGCTGCGTTATCGGCGACGGCTTTCACCACCCCTGTACTGGGCTTTTCTTCGAGCTGGATCTGAATCCGCGGATGCTGCGCGGCAAACGACTGGATCTCGCGCGGCAGGAACTGCACGACCGACGACACATTCGCCGCCAGCCGAATGAGTCCGCTGACGCCGCTGGCGTAATCGCGCATTTGCACGGCAATGTCGTCGAGTTCATGCAGCGCGCGGTGTGCCAGCGCGACCAGCCGTTCACCGGCGGCGGTCGGCATCACGCCTTTGTTGGTACGCCGTAGAAGCGCCACGCCCAGCGTGGCTTCGATCTCGCTGATGCGCTTGCTGACGGCCGCTGCCGCGATATGTTCGCGCTGCGCCGCGGCCGCGATGGTGCCGGTTTCAGCAACGCTGACAAACAGCCTGAGCGAAAGCGGATCGAGTGTCGGCATGACGTCCCGCGGCAAGTAACCGAGCTAACCGGGTTCGCCGATGGATTCGGCGCTCCTCGGTACGGCGTGTGCGTGCCACCACCACTGGCACGTTTGCCCGCCATCGTGGCTCGCGATGACGGCATGGTCAAGCAATGCTTTGCACGTAGCCACGGCCTGGCAACAATGAGATTGACCGGCGGCCTCTTTCGAGGCGAACCGCGCGACAGGAGACAGCGATGCAAACCGCGACCCACGCAAAGATCAAGGTGTTCTGGCAACCCGGCTGTTCGTCGTGCTTACGCACCAAGGAGTTTCTGACGAAGCAGGGCATCGAATTCGAATCGATCGACGTGCATAACGATCCCGACGGCGCCGAGCAACTCGCCGCGCTGGGCGCGCGCAGCGTGCCCGTGGTCGCGCTCGGCGGCCGCTACACGTTCTGTCAGTCGATCAACGACGTCATCAAGTTTCTGGATCTGAAAACGAAGATCATGACGCCGCTGCCGCCGGCGGAACTGGTCAGCCGCCTCGAACTCGTGCTCGAATCGAACGCGCGTTATACGCGGCAATTCGGCGGCGCCGCGTATCGCGAACCGTTCAGGAATCGCAACCGGACGCCGGCCGGTCTGACGTTTCACGTCTTCCGCGTGGCCGAGATGGGTATCGAGGCCGCGCAGCAGATCGAATTGCGATTCGAAGGATTCGACGAAGTGCCGCCCGCCGACTGGGGACCGCAGCAGATTGCCGCCTGGGGCGACAGCGTGAGGGCGCATTTGCGCGCGTGGTGGCAGGCTGAGACGGATCGCTCGCTCAGCTACGACGTGCCGACTTACTATGGACGGCGGCCCATGCACGAAGTGCTGGAGCGCACCGCGTGGCATAGCGCACAACACACGCGCCAGGTCATGCTGATGCTGGAAAGCGAAGGTGTCGCGGTCGACCGGCCGCTGACGGCTCAGGATCTGGCCGGCTTGCCGCTGCCGGATGAAGTGTGGGACAGGTAACGGTCGACCCGGCCTGTCGGGGTGGTGCGGCGCGCAAAGCGCCGCATTGAAAGCGTGACGGAGTTTCGCAAGCGGCTCATAAACTGAACCCATCTTTCGCGTCTGCGTGGCAGAATCGCCTTCAATCCGTCGGCGAGACAGAAACACATGACCACGCTGCGCGAAAAATCCACCGACTCGGTGTATCTACAGCTACGCACCAAAATTCTCAGCAACGAGTTTCGTCCCGGCATGCAGTTACTGGAACGCGACCTCGTCAGTCTGTTCGGTGTGAGCCGCACGCCCGTGCGGGAAGCGCTCGTGCGTTTGCAGAAGGAAAACCTGCTGCAGATCGTGCCGCGCCACGGTATTCGCGTACGTCAGGTGTCGCTCGCGGATATCGAAGAAATCAACCAGGTGCAAACCAGTCTCGAAGCGACCGCTGCCGGCATTGCCGCGGCCGCAACGCTGCGCGCCAAAGACCTGGCGCCCTTCGATCAGGCCTGCAACGCCATGGAGCGGGCGCGCGAGAAAAACGACCTCGCCGCCTGGACCGCCGCCGACGAAGCCTTTTACGCGCATCTGCTGAAGCTGGGCGGCAATCCTCGGCTCACGCAGATCGTCAATGAATGCTGGGACCAGATTCGACGCGTGCGCGACCTCACGTTGCGTCTGACCGCACTGGCCGATCTGCCGGTGGCGCAGCATCGGGCGATCGTGGAGGCGATCCGCGCCGGCGACGGCGCGACAGCCGAACGCCTGTGCCGCGACTATCGCGCGAGTTGTCTGCAGTTCGAGATCGATACGTTGCGGCGATTCCGCATTCTCGAAGTGTGACCGGTGGCAAACCGGCTACACGCCCACGCCTGGCGAACGAATGTCCGCGCGCGACGACGCCCGCCGCCGCCCACTCACCTATCATGCTTGTGAACGCCTCGCCCATTCAGATAGGCACGTCATGACCGCAGCGTCGATTGCAGCGCCCTCCAACGTCCCCAGCGGACAACTCCTGCCATTCCGCGAATCGCTGCTGGCCATGCTCGGCATCTCGTTCGTCGCGATGCTGGTCGCGCTGGATCAAACCATCGTGGGCACCGCGTTGCCGCGTATCGTCGCCGAATTGAAGGGCTTCGACCTGTACGCGTGGGTCGCGACGTCGTACATGCTGGCCTCGGTCATTACGATTCCGATCTTCGGGCGGCTCGGCGACCAGTTCGGCCGCAAACCGTTTCTGATCGCCGCGATCATCCTGTTCACGGGCGCGTCCGTGTTGTGCGGGCTCGCCAGCAGCATGCTGCTGCTCGTCCTGTCGCGCGGCCTGCAAGGGATCGGCGGCGGCATTCTGATCGGCACGATGTTCGCCACCGTCGCCGATCTGTTCCCCGATCCGAAACGGCGGCTGCGCTGGCTGGTGTTCGTCACGTCCTCGTTCGGCGTGGCCAATATGGTGGGGCCGTCGCTCGGCGGCATGCTGACGCAATACGGCGGCTGGCGGCTGGTGTTCTTCGTCAACGTGCCGGTCGGGCTGGTCTCGCTGCTGTTCGTGCAGCGCTTTCTGCCGCCTTTGCATGAACTGCGCCGCAAAGGCCCGGTCCGGCTCGACTGGCTCGGCGCGTGCGTGCTCGCGCTCACGTTCGGCACGCTGCAGGTGCTGATCGAACTGTTTCCCAAGCACGGCATCGACACCATGACGATCGCGCTCACCGCCGTCGCGGCGAGTTGCGCGCTGATCCTGTGGCTATGGGAACGCCGCGTCGGCTATCCGATCGTGCCGGTGGACATGCTGATGGATCGCAAGCTGTCCGCGCTGTTCGCCATGTCGGTGCTCGGCGGCTTCGCGCTGTTTTCGCTGGTGTTTTATGTGCCGCTGCTGTTTCAAGGCGGCTACGCGATGTCCGCGCACGACTCGGGCATGCTGATCACGCCGCTGCTGCTGGGCACGACGATCGGCAGCGTGGTCAACAACCGGATCGTCACACGAATCCGCCGCGCGAACGGCATCATGTACGTGGGCTTTGCGCTGTCCGCGCTGGCTTGCCTCAGCGTGGTCGCGCTGCACGGCAACGAGCCGCATCTGGTGTGGATGTCGTGCATGGGCATCAGCGGACTCGGCCTCGGTCTGGTCGCCACCAGCCTGACGGTCTGTTCGCAACAGATCGTCTCGCGCGATCACGTCGGCGCGGCGACCGCGCTGCTGCAATCGCTGCGGACCTTCGGCGGCATGCTCGGCACGGTGATGACCGGCGCGCTGCTCGGTCATCTCTACTCGCGCGGCGTCCACCGTTCGCTCGATTCGTATCAGGCGACGCAGTGGTTCAAATCGTTCGCCAGTCCGGAGTTGCTGGTGGATCGCGCGGAACAGGCCGCGTTGATCAACCGGCTGGTCAGCGCGGGCCACGCGGGCGACGCGATGATGAATTCCGCCCGCGACGCCCTCGTGCAGTCGATTCACATCGGCATTCTGGTGGCCGGCGCTGCCGCGCTGGTCGGCCTCTGCCTCGCCTGGTTCGTGCCGCCGGTGCGGATCGGCTATCCGGACACCGCCCTCGCGACGGACGATCCAACGCCGGCCGAGGCCCCTCCCGTGCCGCGCAGCGCGCTCTAAACGCCTGCTGCGGCGGGCGTCGACATTCTTCTTGCGTTCTGTATCACTCGATATATAATCCGTTTCTATATCGAGTGATACATAATTTTGTTTGCTACGCAGGAAGGATCTTCGCCATGGCACGACCCCGCGGTTTCGACGAATACGAGGTGCTCGAAGCGGCCAGCGCCGCGTTCTGGAGCAAGGGCTACGAGGCCACTTCCACGCGCGACCTGGTCAAGTCGACCGGTTTGACACAGCCCAGCCTTTACAACGCGTTCGGCGACAAGCGCGGTCTGTATCTGCGGGCGCTCGAGCACTATCTCGAGCACACGCTGCGCGAACGGATCAACCGGCTGGAAACCACCATGACGGCGGCGCAGCGCGTCACGATGTTCTTCCACGAAATCATCGAGCGGGCAATTGCCGATCCCGACCAACGCGGTTGCATGCTGGTCAACTCGGCGCTGGAAACCACGTCCGACGATCAGGCTTTCCGCGCCACCGTCGCCGCCGAACTGGACGAACTTCAGGCGTTTTTCCGTCGCTGTGTGGCCGAGGCTCAACAAAGTGGCGAGATCGCGACCACCGTCGCAGCGGACGATGCCGCCGCTCATCTGCTCGCCACGTTGATCGGCATCCGGATTCTCGCGCGCGTCAAACCGCAACGCGCGCAGCTCGTCGCGGCGATCGCGCCGGCGCTCATGCTGCTAGGCCTGCCGGCACTGCCGGAGTTATCCGCGCCAGCGCCATCTGCGCCAGGCAGCTCCGGCTAAGCCCCACGCGCCGAACGCGGCGCCTCTTCTAATGCAAAGTTTTTCCCCACCGACATCCGGTCGCCGCGCCATGCGCGCGCCGGTAAAGGAACCGTCATGTCCGCAGTCCCCGCTTTAACGCCCGAAAGCACGCCCTCACTTGATAGCCGCGCGCTGTTCGCAACGCTCGCGGGGTTGTGCGGCAGTCTCGTCGCGATCGGGCTGGCGCGATTCGCCTACACGCCACTGATTCCCTCGCTGATCCAGGCGCACTGGTTCACCTCGTCGCAAGCCGTGACACTGGGCGCGGCGAATTTCGCCGGCTATCTGGTGGGCGCGTTGATCGGCCGTCCGCTGGCGTCGGCGTTGTCGAATCGCAGCGCGTTGCGTTGGCTGATGGTGGTCGTCACCGCCGCGTTCTTCGCCTGCGCGTATCCGCTTTCGATTAGCTGGTTTTTCGGCTGGCGTCTGCTGTCGGGCATCTCCGGCGGCGCGATCATGGTGCTGGTGGCCACGTCGATTCTTCCGCATATGCCCGCGCCGCGTCGTGGCTTTGTTAGCGGCATGATCTTTCTCGGGCTGGGTCTCGGTATCGCGGCATCCGGCACGCTGATTCCCCAACTGCTGCACTTCGGTTTGCAGACCACATGGATCGGCCTCGGCGTCGTCGCGCTGGTGCTGACCGCGGTGAGCTGGTTCGGCTGGCCGTCGACCAATCCGCCCGCGCCGCCGGCGTCGTCCGCCGCGCATCATGACGCGCGCCCGCAGGGTTTAAAGCTACGCGTGCTGTACGCGCAATACGCGGCGAACGCACTCGGACTCGTCCCGGCGATGGTGCTGCTGGTGGACTACGTGGCGCGCGGCCTGGGACGTGGCGCGGCGATCGGCGCCGACTACTGGGTGTTGTACGGCGTGGCGGCGATCGTGGGACCGGTACTCTGCGGCAACATGGCCGATCGTATCGGCGCGGGCAAGGCCTATCGGCTCGCGCTGCTTCTGCAAGCGTTAGCGGTCGCGATGCTGGCGCTGTCGGGTAGCACAGTGGCCCTGGTCATCGCGACGGTGATTCTCGGTATCTTCACGCCTGGCATCGTCACGCTGGCGCTCGGCCGCATTCATGAACTCGTGCCGCACGACCACACCGAACAGCGTGCCGCATGGAGCCGCGCGACGACCGCCTTCGCTCTCTTCCAGGCGCTCGGCGGCTATGGGTACTCGTATCTTTTCTCGCACTCGCATAACAATTACGCGCTGATTTTCATCTGCGGTGCGGTGGCGCTCGGCGTTGCGTTCGTTGCCGATCTGGTGGTGGCTCGCATCGGCGCGCTGCGGCCCCGCACAGGGGTAAGCGAATGACGCGGGTTTAAAACGTTCTCGACACCACTCTCCGCCTGGGCATGCGGTTTGCTGAATAGGGACATCGATCTGCCGATCGCGAACCCTTCTCACGATGGGCGCTGCGTGGCTAGCGTGACGGCAGATCCTGTCAACCCAAGCGGAGGTTATTAATATGTTGGGAACTATTCTTCTGATTGTGCTGATTCTTCTTCTCATCGGTGCGTTTCCGACCTGGCCGCATAGCCGCTCGTGGGGCTACGCGCCGACGGGTGGTATCGGTGTCGTGCTGATCGTCATCATCGTGTTACTCGTGGCGGGTGTGATATAGCCTCGGCAGATTGAAGCACCAGGTTCTTTCGTTCAGATTCGTTCGAACCGAACCTTGAACCTGGCCGGCCGCCGGATATCGATGCAGTTCGCTGCTCGGTTATCCGGCGGCTTCGTTATGTCGACGGTTGCCGCTTATTCAAGTTTGTCACGCTTGTCACGTCGGAGAATGCGATGGAAAAGTTACTCGCGAATCAGGTCGCCTTGATCACCGGCGCTAGCTCCGGGATTGGTTACGGCGTCGCGAAAGCGCTGGCGGATGCCGGTGCCACTGTGGTGCTCAACTACCACTCGCATGCCGATGCAGCGCAACAACTCGCCGACGAGATCGAGCAGGCAGGTGGCGCCGCACTCGCGGTTCAAGCCGATGTGGCCAACCCCGCTCAAGTCGACAGTATGTTCGACGCCTGCCGTACGAGCTTCGGGACTGTGGATATCGTGATCGCGAATTCGGGCGTGCAGAAAGACAGCGCGTTTGCCGATATGACGCTGCAAGATTGGCAAACGGTACTGGCAACCAATCTGACCGGGCAATTTCTGACCGCGCAAGCCGCTGTGAAGGAATTCAGGCGACGCGGACCGCACGACGTGTCCAAAGCGTTGGGCAAGATTATCTGCATGAGCTCCGTGCACGAAGTCATTCCGTGGGCGGGACATGTGAACTACGCGGCGTCGAAAGGGGGCATTCAGATGTTCATGAAATCCCTTGCGCAAGAGGTCGCGCCCGAACGGATTCGCGTCAACTCCATTGCGCCCGGCGCGATCCGCACGCCGATCAATAAAGATGCATGGGATACCGAGGCCGCGCGCGAGAAGCTGCTGAAATTGATTCCGTACGGCCGTGTGGGCGACGTGGAGGACATCGGCAAGGCCGCTGTCTGGCTCGCGTCGGACGATAGCGATTATGTGGTCGGCACGACGTTGTTCGTCGACGGCGGCATGACGCTTTATCCTGGCTTTGCGGATAATGGCTGACCGTTACGCGTCTTGTGCTTCGTCGCCGTTGAGCAGTTGTTCGAACAGATCCGCGCCGCCCATCTGACCGCCTTTGAGCATGATCTCCATGCCGTCGAGTTCCGCACGATCGGCATGCAGACGGCACACCGTGACACCGGCCGACAAGGGCGCGAGATACGATAAACCCCATGCGCCGAGTGCACGCACGGCGAAGCTCGACGTGTCGCCGCCGGCGATGCCCACGCGCTGCAAAGGCACGGCGTTGAGTACTTGTTGCAGCAGTGCCGCGCAGGCATCGGCGAGTTGTGGGAGTGCGCCTTCGGCAGATGTGGTTATATTCGCATCGGCATTCACCGTCGTCTCGCGATCCGCCGCGCGCACCGCTCGCCGCTTCGTGAAGGCGAGCACATTACGACCATTGCGCAACGAACTGGCTATCGCTTCCACACGTGTCGCGAGATATGCGGCGGCAGCGTCGCCGGTCATTTGTAATGGGTCCAACTCGACACGCAAATAAGATCGCGCCGCCTCGATCTGTAACTCGGTCAACGGCGACAAACTGCCCGCCAGCACGAACACGGGACCACGCGCGCGCGCCAGCCCGACGGGTTCGCTTGCCGTTGCGGACCGACACGCGTCACCGCGCGCCAACGCATACGCCTGCGCGACACTGCTCGCGCCGACCGCCAGCAGCGGCGCCGACGTCGCGGCGTAACGCGAGATCAGATCGCCAATCGCTTGCAGATGCGACTCGTCGAGCACGTCGAACAGCACGGCGTCCGGCTTTGAATCGAGCCGACGCCGCACATCGGATTCCAACGCAGCAGCGCCCGCCGCGTAACTCCGCCAATCGATCGATTGCACATTTTCCAATCCTTGTCGCTGTAGATGCACGCGCAAATCCGCTTCGTGCATCGGCGTCACAGGATGTCGGCTCATGGTCGGATGACGGTCTATCCGGTAGACCGCTTGCCGCGCATCGTCGGCGCCGGCCGCCGCGAATAACTCGCCAAACACGCAATAGCGCCGCAAATCCGGCTGTCCGCCGACCACCGCGACCAGTTCGTTCGCGCAGTGCTCGCGGAGCGTGCGAACCGCCACGCCGATGCTGCCAGTCTGCGGCGCGCTATCGAAGGTCGAGCACACCTTGTAGTGCATCACGCGCACGCCAAGGCTCGCGAATGCCGCACCGACACGGGCGAGTTCACGTTGCTGCGCGGAGGGCGCCATGGTCCGCGCCGCGCCCGCGACACCGAGCGCGTCGAGCGGGCCCAGCGTCGACAGACGCGCGGCATCCGGCGGCTCGAAAAACAGCATCGTGCGCAAACCGGCGCGGGCGAGATGCGCGAGCGTGTCGGTCGCGCCGGTGAAATCGTCGCCGTAAAACGCGTAGTCCGGGCCATCGTTGCGCGGCAAGTCGCTCATGTTCTTAATGCCCTTATCCGTGTCGACGCGCCGCTCACGCGCGACCGCCGAAAAACTGCAACGCGCGTCGCAGTTCCGGCATGTGTTCCGCGTACACCGGCAACGGCGTGCCCGCCTGCACTGCGGCCCACGCCTGGCGCACGCTCGTTACGCCCGCAGCGGGGCCATCCGGATGCGCGAGAATGCCGCCGCCCGACATGAACAGCAGGTCGGTGGAACGCACCGCGTCAAAGGTCGCCTGCGCGGTGCCCGCCCATTGGCCCGATGAAAACGCCGGCAGCACCACGTCGTCGTAGCCGGACGCGAGCGGCGTCGCGCAGTCGCGTGCCGACTCGATCACCTCGGCATCGCTCTGCGCGAATTTGCCGGCCAGGCCGTGCACGTGCATGTGATCGACGCCCGTCAAACGCCACAAGGTTTGATACGCCTGAAACGACATGCCGAGCGCCGGATCGCGCGACATCATGCCGTAGCCGTTGCGATGCGCGTGAAGCACCAGCGGCGTGGCGCGGCGCAGCGTCTGGATTGCCGAAAAGCCGCACCAGTTGATGCTCGCCATCACGCAACTGCCGCCTTCCTGTTCGACCAGATCGGCGTGACGGCGCATGGCGTCGAGGTCGTCGGTGATATTGAACGCGACCATGACCGGCCGGCCGCTGCGCTCGCGATAGCCGCGCACTTCGGCCATCACCGCCCGCACGCGCTCCGCGAGCGGCGCGTGCAGCGGGTTCGCGCACACCTCGTCGTCCTTGATGAAATCGACGCCTGCTTCGCAAAGCTCGCGCACCAGCGCCGCCGTTTCCGCTGCGCTCAGGCCAACGTTCGGTTTGACGATCGTGCCGATCAGCGGTCGGTCGCGCACCTCGGTCAGCGCGCGCGTGCCCTTCACGCCATGCCGCGGCATTTCAAAACGCGCGCGATAGGCGGCCGGCAAACGCAGCGACAACAGGCGCATGCCGGTCACTTCGCCGAGGTCGTATAGATTGCCGGCGACGGTCGCGGCCAGCGTCGGCAAATTCGCGTCGATGTTGGCCAGCGGGAACGACAGCGTGACGCGCGCGCGCCGCCACGGTCCGTTGATGCGCTGGCGCGCGAGCCAGGCATTCGGCAAGCTGGGTTGCTGAGCGGCGTCGAGTTCTTCGATGCGCAGCACGGTCGCGCGACTGCGCGCGCGCAGCGCGTCGGATTCATTGGCCACGCGCACGAAGGTGCCGCTCGACTGCTCGCCGGCCATCACGTCGGCGACGCGCGCGGGATCGAGCGGCGTCTCGATCAGATAGTCGGCTTCGAGTACATCGTCGCCGGTCTGCCGTTGCGGCGCGGCGTTCATAGCGTGCCCAGATCGGGAAAACGGCGTACCGGATCGCTGCCGTCCCAGTCACGGGACGCCGCATAGATCATGTCGAACAGTTTGCCTTTCGGCCCGGCGATCTCCGACAGTTCGATCACGGTGCCCGGATGGTTTTCCGTGTCGAAGTAAACGAACCGGCCGTTGCGCCCCACTTCCCCGCTCATCGCGACCTTGAAACCCTGCTCCTGCAGACGGGCGAGATCCGCGTCGAACGAGGTGGTCCAATACGCGTTGTGCTGCAAGCCCGTATGACCGGCGGTGAGAAAGTCGCGATACATCGACGGCGCGTCGTTACGTGTCTGGATCAATTCGACCTGCAACGGTCCCGAGTTCGCCAACGCGACGGAGTTATGCACCTCATAAGATTGGCCGCGATACGTGTAGTTTTCGATGGGCACGCGTTCGTTGTAGAACCACGGGCCAACGCCGAGCACGCGGCTCCAGTAGTCCATTGCGGCTTCGATATCGCGGACCACATATCCCGCCTGACGAATTTCGCCAAAGAAACGACTCATATAGCTCTCCCAAAGCACCAGGATTGAAAAGACGAGCGACACCCCGGCGCGGCTGTCGACGCAGCGCCCGTAGGTCGAACGTGTAGAGAAAACTTAGAGAAACCCGATCGATATCCAGGGAATCGCCGCGACCAGAATCAACCCGACGATCAGTGCGCCCATATAGCCGGCGATCGGACCCATGCCCGCGTCGGGATTGACCTTGCTGATTGCGCACGCCGAGTAATAACCGACGCCGAACGGCGGTGAAAACAGGCCCACGCCCATCGAGAGAATCACGACGATCGCGTAGTGCACCTCATTGACCCCGGCGAGCCGCGCGATCGGAAACAGCAGCGGCCCGAACAGCACAATGGCGGGTATCCCTTCGAGCACACTGCCGAGCATCACGAACACGACGATCGACACCGCGAGAAAACCATACGCGCCGCCGGGCATGGCGCCCATCCATTGCGCGAGGTCCTGCGAAAAGCCGGATTGCGTGAGTGCCCACGCCATGGCGGTCGCGCATCCGATGATAAAAAGAATCGCCCCCGACAAAGTGGCGGCGTCCACCAGCATGCGGCCGAGCCGCCGCCATTCGAACCGGCGATAGATCAGCACGCCGACCAGCATCGAATAGGCAATGCCGATGGTGGACACCTCGGTTGCGGTCGCGATGCCCTCCACCACCGCCATGCGAATCACGAACGGCAAGGCCAGCGCCGGCAACGACACGAGGAACAGCCGCCCGATCTGCGCCCGCGTGAACCGCTGCGCACCACTCAGATCTTCCTTGCGGTAACGCCACCACACCACGGCGCACAGAATCAGCGCGAGCACCGCGCCCGGCAGCATGCCCGCCGTGAACAACGCGGAGATCGACAAGCCGGTGACCGAGCCGATCGTGATCAGCACGATGCTGGGTGGAATGGTTTCGCTTTGCGCGCCGGTCGTAGCGAGCAGCGCGACCAGATCGCCTTCGGAGGCACCGCGTTTTTTCATCTCGGGGAACAGCACCGGCGCAATCGCCGCCATGTCCGCCACTTTCGAACCGGAGATGCCGGACACCAGATACATCGCGCCGATCAGCACGAACGACAACCCGCCATGTACATGACCGACGAGGCTCGCGAGGAATTCGATCATCGCGCGCGCCATGCCGGTCATTTCGATCAGCAGGCCGAGAAACACAAACAGCGGCACCGCCAGCAACACGAGATGCGACATGCCCTCGTCCATGCGACCGACCATCACTTCGAGCGGCGTAAAGGTCGAGAGACCGAGATAGCCGAAGGTGGCAAGCGCGAAGGAGAACCCGATCGGCACGCCCGAGAAAATCCCGACCGCCACGACGCCGACGAAAAAGATCACGAGGTTGGTCTTGCCCAGGGTCTGGAACCATGGGCCGGCGAACACCGCCACCGCGCCAAGCACCGCCGCGATGACGAGCACGATAAGTATGTCGCGCATCCGGCTCACCTGCGCGAGACGAAGCATGCCGACCAGCAGCATGAGCGCCGCGCCGATGGGCAACGCGAGCGCGCGCCACGCGTTGCTGATCTGCAAGGCGGGCGTCACGATCGCGGCCTCGCCGGACGCGTAGTCATAGGCCGGTGCGATCAGTAGCGCCAGCAACGCAACCGACGCCGCGATCGCCAGCGTATCGACGAACGCGCGCCGCGACGGCGACAAACGGCTGACCAGCGCCGTCATCCGCATATGTTCGCCGCGTCGCAACGCCAGCACGGCGCCGAGCATGGCGAGCCACAAAAACAGGATGCCCGCGAGTTCGTCCGACCAGACCAGCGGCTGATGCAGCACGTAGCGCCACACCACGCCCGCGAGCATGACGACGATTTCCATCGCCAGCAGCGCGGCCGCACAGACTTCGACGAGCGCGATCAAACCGCGATCGAAGCTTCGCAGCCAGCGGCGCGGCGCGCTCGCCGCGTGCAACGGCACGTGCGCTTCCACTGGGTTCAACGCGTGATTCGACATCCTTGCGCCTCCTCGCGGGTGCTCGCCGCGCTTCGTCTTTTCATTTGGTGCTCATCGGTTTGCAGCGCGCGCGTTCAGGCCAGCTTGCCGACCGATTGTTCGAGCAGGTCCCACGCCTGATCGCCGAATTTGCCTTTCCATTCGGCGTAAAAACCCGCCTGGCGCAAAGCGGCACGAAACGTATCCGGCGCCGGACGATTGATCGCGAGACCCTTGCTTTGCAGATCCGCGACGGCCGCGTCGTTGAGCTTGCGCACGTCCTCGCGCTGCCGCAGCGCCGACTGATTGAACGCGTCGCTCGCAATGCCTTGCAGGTCTTTCGGCAAGCGTTGCCACGCGCGCGGATTCAGCACGAACCAGTAGCCGTCCCACATGTGATTGGTCAGCGAACAGTACTTCTGCACTTCGTAGAGTTTCGCCACTTGCACGATCGGCAGCGGGTTTTCCTGCGCATCGACGATATGCGTTTGCAGCGACGAATAGACTTCGCTGAATTGCAGGCTGGTGGGCGACGCGCCGAGACCCTTGAACATGTCGATACTGAGCGGACTCACCGGCACGCGGATCTTCAGACCGTGCATGTTCTGCGCGCTCGTGATCGGCCCGGTGCTCGTGGTCGTCTGACGAAAGCCGTTGTCCCACATCTTTTCGAACGACTCGAGGCCGGCCTTCTGCATCGCCGCGCGCACGTACGCGCCGAGCTTGCCGTCCATCGCGCTCCACACCTGGTTGTAGTCGCTGAAGGCAAAGCCGACGGCATTGATCGCGACGGACGGCGCGAGCGTCGACACCACCAGCGCCGACGGCGTGAACATTTCGATGCCGCCGCTGCGCACTTGCGCGAGCATGTCGGTGTCGCCGCCCAACTGGTTGTTAGGGAATATCCGGATCTCCATGCGCCCCTTCGACGCCTCGCGGATCTGGTTAGCGGCCTCCTGCGAGCGCACGTTCAGCGGATGCGCGAGCGGCAGATTGTTGCCGTACTTGAACACGAACTCCGGGCCGGACGCCGCGCGCACGATCGCCGGAAAACCCAGCGCGCTGGCTAGCGGTAAGGCAGCTGCGGCGCGCAGTACGGTGCGTCTCGCGAGGTTGGTCATTTGAGCGTCTCCTTGCTTATAATTGATGTGACGGTCGAATCCATCAAAAACCATCATCGTTCACGGCAACCTTTACTGGCATGACGGACTACGCTTTGATTTCGGGTCGGCGGCGTTCAGTCGTTGCGTGATAGCTGCAAGACTAGGCGTGCGCGGCAAGTGCTGTCAAACCGCGAACTTGATGGTTTTTGATTGACCTCTCCCTGAAGGACTGCCATGTCCGAACCGCTTCCTGGCGCCGACGCTAACCTCGCTGCACGAGCGCGCATTCCCGATATCGCGCGTGCCGCGGGGGTCTCTACCGCCACGGTGGATCGTGTGCTCAACGGTCGCGAGAACGTGCGCGCCGTCACTGCGCAACGTGTGCTGCAAGCGGCCGCGCAACTCGGTTATCTGCTCACGCCCAATGCGCCCGCCGTCACCGCGTCGAAGCCCATGCGAATAGCGTTTCTGTTGCCCGCCGGCACGAATCGCTACCTGCACATGCTCGGCGACTACATCGACTTCGCGCACGATCAGTGGAACGCGCTCGATATGAAATGCCGTGTGCACTACGTCGAGAGTTTCAATCCGAAGGAACTGGCCGACCGTCTGTTGCATTACGGACAGCGCGCGGATGGCGTGGTGTTCATGGCGCTTGAACATCCGCAAGTGCGAGACGCGGTAAATGCGCTCGCGGATCAGGGCGTGCCCGCTATCACGTTGATTTCGGATTTATCGAATGCGCGGCGGCTGGCTTATGTAGGTATCGACAACCGCTCGGCCGGGCGCACCGCGGCGCTATTGCTGGGGCGTTTCATGGGACCGCGCCCGAGCGGCAAGATCGCGATGCTCGCGGGCAGTCTCAACTATCGCGGGCACGAAGAGCGCGAGATCGGCTTTCTGCATCTGATCGAATCGACGTTTCCTCAGGTACGCGTGATCGGACTGCGTGAAGGACACGACGATAGCGAGCGCAACTATATGCAGACGCGCAAGTTGCTGGAGCAGCATCCCGATCTCGCGGGCATTTATAACAGCGGCGGCGGATCGGATGGCGTCGCGCGTGCGATTGTCGAAGCGCGTTCGGAACAGAAGATTCTGTTCGTCGGCCATGGCTTGACGCCGGATACGCGCGCGTTGTTGATCGATGGGACGATGGACGCGTTGATTACGCAAACGCCGCAGTCGATGGTGGGGAATTGTCTGCGGATTTTCCGCAACGTGCGGGAGAAACGCGAGGCGATGCACGACGTGAAGCCGGTGCAATTCAGTATTGTTCTGCGGGAGAACTTACCTTGACCTGGCGGCCGGGAGAAGCACCGCCAGCAAGGCCGGCAGCGTCAAACGTAGCGTCGTATCAGGTCAGGCACGCCGGATGCTCAATCACCTTCGTATTCAAACTTCAACACGAAAGGAGATCACATCATGCCTTATCTTCTCGGCTGGCTTCTTGGCGTCCCGCTGATCGTACTGGTCATCCTGTACCTGATTTTTCACTGATTCTCAGCAACGTCTCTCAGCGCCCGGCGCGCTGACTCGTGAAAGGCGACGCCCGCGATCTGCGGCGTCGCCTTTCGCGCATCCGGCACGCGCGCAAACGTCGTCCCGCGATCACCGCCGTCGATGCCACCTCCACCAGGCATTCGGTTAGGAACATGCGTCCATGCCCGGCGAGCGCGCCTTCCGGCGCGGTTGACGCCGGAATTCGCCCGCGTGCCGCCTTCTTGCTGGGAAGGCAGCGAGACACCGGATAACAGCTTGTGGCTAAACGAGGCCGTGGGCGCGAAGCCCGCGGCCCGGGCGGTTGTCCCGGGCATGAATGCACCCTGAAAATATACCCGGAGGCAGGCTGGATAGGCTTCTTAAAGCCCTGCGCCGGAACCGTCATGTCAGGACGATATTCCGCTAGAATAGGATTTCACAGAACATACTTCCGATAACGCTATGACAACCCGAAATCGCCCACTCGACAACCAGGATCGCAAGATCATGCGCGAGTTGCAGAAAAACGCGCGTCTGAGCAATGCGGAACTGGCCGAGCTGGTGGGCATGTCGACCACCGCGTGCTGGAATCGCACGCGTCAGTTGGAAACGGAGGGATACATCCGCGGCTATGTCGCTTTGCTCGATCAGCAAAAGCTCGGTTTCGCGGATGTGGTGTTGCTGGAGGTCACGCTCGACCGTCACGACGACGACGCCCTCGCCCGCTTCGGCGCCGAACTCGCGACGCTGTCGGAAGTGCTCGAGGCGTATCTGGTGTCGGGCGACTACGACTATCTGGTCAAGGTGGCCGTGGACGGCACCGCGGGTTACGAGCGCTTTCTGCGCGAGAAGCTCTACAAGATTGCCGGCATCCGGCATAGCCGCTCGATGTTCGCGCTGCGCTGCATGAAGAGCATTCCGTCGATTGCGGTGTAGCGGGTTGCTGCGTCGCGCTTCGTCGGCTGCATCAGCGCATTAGGCAGATCGCTGTGACCGTGCCCCGCGCTCACGCGCCGTGCGCTTCCGCCATCGCCACGACAATTCGCCGAGGCCCCGAAAACGGCGCTCGGCCGTGCGTCAACAGCATGTTGTCGAGCATCATCACGTCGCCGCGTTGCCACGCGAAATCGAGTCGATGCGCGTCGTACACCGCACGCACGCTATCGAGTTCGGCGTCGGCGATCGGCGTGCCATCGCCGTAGTACACGTTGCGCGGCAAATCTTCTTCTTCGACGAGGTCGAGCAGCGCCTCGCGCGTCGCGTCTTCCAGCGACGACACATGAAACAGATGCGCCTGGTTGAACCACACGTCCTCGCCGGTACGCGGATGCCGCGCGACCGCCTGGCAAATCTGCCGGGTGCGCAGATCGCCGTCTTCTTTCCACTCCCATTCGATCTGATGCGCGCGGCAATAGGCTTCGGCGACCGCCGTGTCTTCGGTGTTGAAGACCTGCTGCCACGACAGATCGAGTCCACTGCCGTAGTTGCGCACGTACATCAGCTTGCGATTCGCGAAGCGTTCGCGCAGCGCGGGATCGATGCCCTGATATACGGCGCGCGCGTCGGCTACCGGTGTTTCGCCGCGATCGCCAGGCGCGACGTCGCAGTAGAACCAGATTTTCATCGGCCAGTTCGTCGTGTACGCCTGCTCGTTGTGCTGCGGAATCCACTGATGCGCCGGATAGTCGGTCGACGAATAGACACCCTTCGTCACTTCGCTGCGCGGCGTCGAGCCGAACTCGTACGACAGCAGTGGCGAGCCAAAGCTCTTGGCGAATTCGTGAAAGCGTTCAATGCTCATGTCGGCGAAACCGCGCAGCAGCACACCGCCGTCGCGGGCGAGATGCTCGTGGATCGAAGCGTGCCAGCCGCGATCGAGAATGTCGCTGGCGTCGGCGGGTGCGTTCATGACCGGCAAACGCGTGCGGCCTCGCTGGAACGCGGTATCGGCGAGCTGGATCTCAGCGGGTGCTTCCCGGATGTCATTCGACATACGTGGCTCCTGAATTGAGTGAGTCGATTCGCGCCGCGAAGCGCACCGGCCGACGCGTACCTAAGTCGATTCGATGCAACTCCGGGATGACTCAGCGAATGCAACCCGGTGGTAAATCGATTTTTGCGATGATACTGATAATGATTCTCATTTGATAGTGGCACGCAACGGCTTCTGACACGCGGCCAATACCGCGCCGGCCGCGAGCAGTAGCGCGGAGTAGACGAGCCCGCGCGCGAGACCGGCGCCGTCCGAGACCCAGCCGATCACCATCGGCCCGACGATCTGCCCGAACGCGAAGACGATCGTGAACGCGCTGATGCCTTTGGCCCAGTGACTCGCGGGCAGGTTGTGGCGCACGAATGCGGTGGTCGACGCGACGGCCGACAGGAAGGTCGCGCCGAACAGCACGCCGGACACGAACGCCACCCACGGCTGAGTAAACAGCGCGGGCAGCAAGGTCGCGATGGCGAGCAGCGCGTTGAGCACCGCGAGCGCCTGGCCGCCTCGCATTCGGTCGAGCAGGCTGGACCATATGCGCGCCGACATCACCGTCGCCACGCCGAGCAGCAGATAAAACCCCGTGACGACGACCGCGCTCATGCCCGCGTTGCGCAGCAGCGCCACGATGAACGTCATATAGCCGATGTAACCGACACCGAACAGGCCATAGCCCGCCAACGCGAGGCCGAAACGCGGCCAACGCGGCGCGTCGGCGTGAGCGGTTGCGCGCGTCGCCGGATGGGCGGCGGGATGTACGCGCTCGATCTTGCGCGCCGCCTGAATCGCCACCGCGGCGAACGCCGCGCACGCGACGGCCAGCGCGAACCACGCGAACTGCCAGCCGTGCGCAACGTTGATGATCGTCACCGGCACCAGTACCGACGACGCGACGATTCCCCATCCCGTGCCGCCGTAGTACAGACCGAGCACGAGACCGGCGTCGTGCGGTCTCGCCGACGCCAGACGCGCCGCCAGCACGCCGCCGCTGATGAAAATCGCCGCGCTGGTCGCGCCGGTGATCACCCGCAAGGCAAGCAGCGAATGCGTGTCCGCAAGCAGGCCGCTGACGGCCATGAGCAGCGTCGTGGCCGCGCAGCCGACACCAAACAGGACGCCCGACGACCAGCGGCGCGCGAGCGGCGGGAACGCCAGCGCGCCGAGCAGATAGCCCAGCGCGTTGGCGGTGTTCATCGCGCCGGCCTGCGCGAAGCTCCAGCCGAGGTCGAGCTTCATCGACGGCAATAGCAGCGCGTAAGCGAAGCGGGCGAGTCCCAGCGCGATCGCGCTGCCTAGTGAGAGCGCGGCGGCAAGCATCAGGGTCGGGAGACGGTGCGCCGCTTCGGAGTCCGTGGCGGACACGGCGGCGTCGAGTGATTTTGTCGGCATGGGCGGGCGGAAGTGGGCAAGGAAGCTGCAGACCGGTTGTGCCGCAAACGCTGATTACGGCACCTCGCCATCATATCCGGGGACGCCGGGCGGGGCTGACAGTTAGTTGCTTTTTATGAGTCGAGCCGATTCCGTTTGGCTCGACCTCCGGCCGCGAACGGCTTAACGGACAAGCCCAAGGCCAACAACTATCATTACTGACACCCAAGACTAAATGCGAATGATTTGCATTTACGAGATAATTAGCCCATTATTCAGCCCATACCTTCAGTCGAATACACGCCATGACCACGCTAGACATCAGCCGCCTCGAACCCGCACTTCCCGCGACCGCGAAACCCGGCGCCACCGCCACGCCCCATGCATCGGCAGCGCTCGAGGTGCTGCT
Source organism: Burkholderia sp. 9120 (assembly GCF_000745015.1). Taxonomy (NCBI): domain Bacteria; kingdom Pseudomonadati; phylum Pseudomonadota; class Betaproteobacteria; order Burkholderiales; family Burkholderiaceae; genus Burkholderia; species Burkholderia sp. 9120. The sequence goes on from NZ_JQNA01000002.1 coordinate 5,770,115, forward strand.
GTCGCGCCAATCGCATTGGCCGCTCACCGAACCCGGCCCGGCCGACGCCGAACTCGATCTGATCTTCGACGCCGCGTTGCGCGCGCCCGATCACGGCAATCTGCGGCCATGGCGCTTCGTCACGATTCGCGGCGAAGCACGCGGTGCGCTCGGCGACCTGCTGGTCGATCTGGCCAGCGCGCGTTCGCCCGAGGAACCGCGCTCCGCGCACGCGCATCGGCGGCAAAAGGCCTTCGCGGCGCCGCTCGTGATCGCACTCGGCGCGGCCGTGACGGCGCATCCGAAAGTGCCGGAAATCGAGCAACTGCTGGCGGCCGGCGCGGCAACGATGAACATGCTCAACGCGATTCATGCGCTCGGCTACGGCGGTTTCTGGGCCACGGGACCGGACAGCTATGAAACGCGTCTGCACGACGCGCTGGGCTTCGCGTCGAACGAGCGTCTGCTCGGCTTTCTTTTTGTGGGCACGGCGAAAACGCCCGGTCAGGCACCGGTGCGGCCGTCGCGTAGTGCGCACGTGCGTGAATGGTTGCCATCGCAACCAGCCCGAAACTAATACAAGCCATTGACGCACACGTTGCGTCATCGCCCTTGCGTCGCAAGCGACAAGCGCTGGCCTGCGACGCGGCAGCTACTCAATCCGGCCGGCGCGACTCATGGACCGTGTCCATTCAGGAGCCTCGATGAACTTTCGCTCTCACTACAGCAGCCGTCCCGAACTGATCGACGATCATCCGACCGACACCACCGACGCGCCCGAGCGCACCGTCCTCAGCGCCGTTCGCACCTGGCTGCGGCCGGCCTGCGAATCGGCACGCGGCGGCGTGCAATGGCGCGACATTCTGAGCGGTGTCGGCTTGCGACAGGACGGCATAGAACATTTTGATTTGCTGATGCGCTCGCTAATGCACGTGTCCTATCGTCCGCTCGACATGCGTTGCCGTTGCGCCAGCGATCTCGGCAAGGACGAAGCCGTCATTTTGCAGACCATCGCGTTGCTGCAAAAAACGCATAGCGGCGCCGCGTTGCGCATGTTGAGCGAGTGGCTGCCCTCGCCCGCGGTCAGCGGCGTGCTGAAGCTGATCCGCTGGTTCGCGATCGATCTGCTGGACGCCGGCATGGAACTCGACGTGCAAGCGCGTCGCGTGACCTACATGCATTGAGGACGCAGCCCATGTCACTGGAATTGGACCTGGCTGCGCCGACGTCCTCGCGCGTGCGCGACGGCAGCGATGCGCGTGCGACCGAACCCGCGGCGAACAGCGCCCGAATCGCGCACGCTATCGTCACTGCCGCACCGCCCGTTTTCTCTTCTCACTCACTGACGCGCCACTATCCGCGTGGCGTCACCGCGCCGCGCGCGGGCGAGTTGCATCTGTGGCGATTTCGCTGCGAATGGTTGCCGGTGCCGGTGCAGGAGGGCGACGGCTGGCTGTCGAAGACCGAGCGCGAACGTGCGCGATTGCATCCGAACGCCGCGTTGCGCAAGCGCTTTGTCAGCGCGCGCGTGGTGGCGCGCTGGATCGTCGCGAATCTGTTCGACTGCGCGCCGCGCGACGTCGATCTGCAGGACGACGGCAACGAGAAACTGCGCGCACGTCATCCTCATGACGGCCGCGGCATGACCATCGACATCGCTTACGGCGGTATCTGGATCGTGGTGGGCGTTGCATCGGCCACGCTGGGCTTGAGCGTCATCGTGCCGTCACCCGGCGCAAGTGCCGACGAGACGCCGGAAGGCGCGCGCCGGCGTGCACGTTATGGCAGCCTCTGTAATGCGCTGCGTTATGCGCCGGTGGATATCGACATGGATCTGCTGTTGAGCAACACCGCGAGTTGCGCATTCGACCTCGCGGAGCATGGCCGCTGGCATGTGTTCGATCTGCCGATGGGCGGCAAGATTCGCGCGGCGGTGGCGCTCGCGCAGCCGGTTACGCAAGTGCATACCTTCGGTTGGCCGAAGTCTCTGGCGATCGGCGAAATCAACCCCTAGCCGGCCAACGTCTATCGCGGTCTATCGCGCGAAGGTGGCGGTTGACCACGCCACGCACGCCGAATAGGCGTCTGGCGCTGCGATCCACTGTGCGGCGATTTCGCGCATATCGTCCGGAATCCGATTGCTCAACGTCACCTGGCTACCTTCACGCGGCAGCACCGTCAGGTACTGCAAACCACGCGAGATGCCCGCGCCCGTTGTCTTGACGAGCGCTTCCTTCGCCACCCAGGCTTCGTAAAACGCAGCGGTCTGCTGCATCGCATCGCGGCGTTCGAGCCATGCCACTTCGGTGGGGTCGAGCGTCAACGCTGCAATCGAACGCCAATCGAATCCATCGCGCTGCTGTTCGATATCGACGCCGACGCGCCGAACCGGCGACATCGCGATCAAGCCATGCGCCCCCGCGTGCGATACGTTGAAATCGAAGCGGGCCGAGTCCGCCAGACGCGGACGGCCATTTCCGTCCTGAGCAAAACGTATGGCGTGAGCGGTGATGCCAAGGCGTTGCGCGAGCAGTTCACGCAGCGCGGCACGCACGCTCGCGAAACGCACCGTGTCCTCATGGTGGAGAAATCTGCGGGCACGGGCACGCTCGTCGTCGCTAAGGGAGGCGAAGACGGTCGCGTCGCTCAGCGACGCATCAAAGGCAAAATCGATCCGCCACAACGAAATATCGGACGGACCGTCGTGCGGCAAAAGAACAGGTTCGATGGAATGCATCGCAAAGATTCGGACGATCTACGTACGGTAGAAAAGGAACACGAAAAGACCATTCGCGACTCTACCCGATATCACGCCCGATTCCACCTCTGCCTTCAGATGCGCTTCATGTCCTTCGGTACGCCGAGCAACAACGCCACGCCGCTCACGAACAGCAACCCGCTCAGCAGATACAGCGCGTTATCCATACTGCCGGTGTGCGTCTTGATCAGTCCGATCACCCACGGACTCACAATGCCGCTCGTAATGCCGATGCTGCTGATCAACGCGATCCCCGCCGCCGCCGCCGTGCCGGACAGATAACCCGACGGCACCGTCCAGAAGATCGGCAGCGCCGCGAAGATCAACACCGAGGCCAGCGAAAGAATCGCGAGCATCGCGGGAAAGCTGCTCAGATGCAGCGTCAGCAGCGAAAGCGCCACGCCGCCGCCAATCGTGCAAACGGCAAAATGCCGGCGACGTTCGCCGCGGCGATCCGAGTGACGCGCGATCAGAATCAACCCGACCGCCCCGATTGCATTGGGAATCACGGTGTACAGACTGATCGCCACCACGTCATGCACGCCGAAGTCGCGGATCATCAGCGGCATCCAGAAGTTCAGCGTTAGCGAGGCGCAGGTCAGCGAGAAGTAGATGAACGCGAACAGATAGACGCGCGGATTGCGCAACGCGTGCAGAAACGAGCGCGACGAATGCGCATCCGACGAAGCCCGGCGCCCTTCGTCGCGTTGCGCGATCAGTTGCGCTTTTTCGTCGGCGCTCAGCCAACTGGCGTGCTGCGGACCGTCCACCAGATAGAACGCGGCGAGCAGGCCGAGCACGATCGCGGGCGCGCCTTCGATCACGAACATCCACTGCCAGCCGAACAGGCCCAGCACGCCGCCCATGTCGCGCATGATCCAGCCGGATACGAGACCGCCGAGCACGCCCGCCACCGCGACGCCCGCGAAAAAGATCGACAGCACGGCCGCACGCCGCCGCGCCGGATACCAATACGTCAGATACAACACGATGCCGGGAAAGAACCCCGCTTCGAACACGCCGAGCATGAAGCGCAGCAGATAGAAGTGCGACGGCTTCGACACCAGCATCATGCCGACCGACGCAATGCCCCACAGCAGCATGATCCGCGTGAACGTGCGGCGCGCGCCGAAGCGTGCCAGAAGCATATTGCTCGGTACTTCACAGATCACATAGCCGACGTAGAAAACCGCCGCGCCGAGGCCATACATGGCGTCGCTGAAACCGAGGTCGTGCTTCATCTGCAATTGCGCGAAGCCGATATTGATGCGGTCGAGAAACGACACTACGTAGCAGAGAAACAGAAACGGAATGATCCGCAGCGAGACCTTGCGATATAACAGGTCGTCGTGCGCGGCAGCGGAGGCGCCCGGCTCGAGCGCGGGGGCGAGGGATTGGCTCATCGATTATCTCCAAACGTGAGGGTCCAACGGACCCGCCGGGTCCGGCGTCTTGATGCGCCGCGTTGTCGTCGTCTACGTGGACGGCAGGCGGCGTTGTTACGCCGCGTCGCCGCTGTGAATGGCGCGCGGCTCGAATGGCCACGCGCGTGTTTGTGCTGCTTTTAACGGTGCTTTTTTAATGCTGCGTTTTAATGCGGTTTTCTAACGCTGCTTTTTAACGCCGCGGGCTTAAACCGCTGGCTTAAACCACTCGCTTAAGCCGCGAGCGAATGCGCCTGCGTGTCTCGCGCTGAAACGTCGATTACCCCGTCGCGCGCATGCTGCACGGCTTCGAGTAGCGTCGCGTGATCGCCAATATGGTTGGCGAGCAATAGAATCAGTTGCGCATTCGCCGACTGGCTCTGCGCCTCGTCGAGATCGCGATGCATGTCGATCAGCGCTTCGTAGAAATCGTCGGGGCGCGTGAGATTCGGTTGCGTGTTCAGTGTCATGTCTGTCTCCTGCTATTTTTTGCCGATGCCTTGCCGTGGTCGCAACTGTGCCGCGTGCCTGGGCCAACGGTCCAAGCTCCAGGCTCCAGACTTCAGGCCGTCCCTTCGACGCACAATGCGCGTTTCAGCGCCTGCGTTACCGCGTCCGCATCGAGCTGCCGCCAACGCGCGCACACATGCTGGTCCGGCCGGATCAGATAGAACGTGCCGGGTTTGGCGTCATAACGTGCGTTCGCATGACCATCCGCGTCGTGAGCGACTCTCACACTCGCCGAATGCGAAACTGAAATCGACGCGGAGGCCAGAACAGCCGCCTGCAGATCACCGCTCGTCACCACGACAAGCTTCAACGGAATCGGCCCGGTGTTCAGCGCATCCAGCGCGGCGCGCGTCGCCTGATCGACACCTTGCTCACCGCAGAACAACACGCCGGTGAACTGCTGACCGAGTTGCTGCAACAACCAGGCCGGTTGCGCGGCCACCAGAACCGGCGCATCGACGCACGACGCGCCCGGCACCATCGCCCCTTCGAAGCGATCGCCGTCCGCGGTATTGAGCGGCGAATCGCGCAACACCGCCGGCACCGACAGGCGCCCGCTATTCGCCAATTGCCGCGCAAACGGATGCTGCCGCGAGAGCTTCAGCACCGCATCGCGGAACACGCGACTCACGGGACTCTTCGGCGTAATGAAATCGGTGGAGCGGGTGGAGTTGCGGATGTTTTCATCGGCGGCGAATTCGCGTTCGCTCGCGTAGGTGTCGAGCAGCGCGTCGGACGCGTTGCCTTCGAGCACCATCGCCAGTTTCCACGCGAGATTTTCCGCGTCCTGTACGCCACTATTCGCGCCGCGTGCGCCGAACGGCGACACGCCGTGCGCGGAGTCACCCGCGAACAGCACGTTGCCGTGCCGGAACCGATCCATGCGCAAACACGAAAACGTGTAGACGCTGACCCATTCCAGTTCGAACTTCGCATCCGCGCCGAGCAACGCGCGCACGCGCGGAATCACCCGCTCCGGGGTCTTTTCGAGTACCGGATCGGCGTCCCAGCCCAACTGGAAATCGATCCGCCACACGTTGTCCGGCTGACGATGCAGCAACACCGATTGGTTCGGATGGAACGGCGGATCGAACCAGAACCAGCGCTCGGTTGGAAAGTCCGCTTCCATCTTCACATCGGCGATCAGGAAACGATCCTTGAACGTGACGCCCTTGCTGTCGAGTCCCATCAGCGTGCGCATGGGGCTGCGCGAGCCGTCGGCGGCAACGACATAGCGGCCGCGCAACGGGTACGGTCCGTTGGGTGTATCGACCGTCAACGTCACGCTGGCATCGTGTGTGCCCGGCGCGCCGTTCTGCTGCACGCCCACCACTTTGCTCTTCCAGCGGATCTCGAGATTCGGCAATGCCTGCGCACGTTCGAGCAGAAAACCTTCGACGTAATACTGCTGCAGATTGATAAACGCGGGCCGGTTGTGACCCGCTTCCGGCTGCAGGTTGAACGTGTAGACCAGCTCGTCTTTCAGAAACACTTTGCCGACGTTCCAGCTAATGCCCTTCTCCACCATCCGCTGACCGCAACCCAGTCGATCAAAAATATCGAGCGACCGCTTCGAAAAGCAGATTGCCCGCGAGCCGGTGGACAACGAACAATCGTCGTCGACCAGCACGACCGGCACGCCCTGCTGCGCGATATCGATCGCGGTGGCCAGGCCCACTGGGCCCGCACCGACCACGATCACCGGATAAGCCGCCTGCTCCGCGCCGCCGTGCGCGCTTTGCTCGCGGCACGGCTGGTAGTCGAACGACAGCGTCTGGTAGTTGATGCTCATCTTATGTCTCCGTCCTGCTCTTCTCGGCGTCGCTATAGTGCGGTGGGGATCAGGCTTGCAGCGCGTCCCACATGTCCTTGTCGCGTTGCGCGGTCCAGATGCGCGGATGCGTAATGCCGCTCGCTTCGTCGAATGCGCGCGACACGTCGAACGGCAGGCAATGCTCGTAGATGAACACGTGGCCGAACTTCGGGTCCATTGCCTTGCGCGTGTGCGCCATTGCGGCCTTCAGATCGAGTTTCTGTTCGACGGCTTCACGACCTTGCTGCAGCAGCGTGGTGACGAAGTCTTTCGTGTAGTCGAGACCCTTGTTGACATCTTCCGGCGTGGTCAGCGCGGGGCCACGGCCCGGCACCAGCTTGTCGGCCTGCAGCGCGCGCAGCGCTTCGAGCGTGGCCGGCCACTGTTCGAGTTGGGCGTCGCCGCAATAACACGCTGCGTCGTACTCGACCAGATCGCCGGAGAACAGCACCTTCTGCGACGGCAGCCACACGACCGTGTCGCCCTTCGTGTGCCCGGCGCCGAGATGCGCGATGCGCACTTCGAGCTTGCCGAGAAACAGCGTCATTTCCTTCTCGAACACCAGCGTCGGCCACGTCAGGCCCGGCACTGTTTCGACACCGGCAAACAGACGCGGGAAGCGTTCGATTTCCGACTTCATGTCCGCCTCGCCGCGCTCGACGATCATCTCGTACGTGCCGCGGCTCGCGATCACCTGTTGCGCGCCTTCTTCGAAATACGCCGACGCGCCGAGCACACGCACCGCGTGGTAATGCGACAGCACGACGTATTTGATCGGTTTATCGGTAACGCTGCGGATCTTCGCGATGAGGTCTTGCGCCATGGCCGGCGTGGCGGTGGTGTCGACGATCAGCACGCCGTCGTCGCCGATGATCACGCCCGAGTTCGGATCGCCTTCCGCGGTGTACGCGTAGGCGTTCTCGGACAACTTCGTCCACGTGACTTTCTTGACTTCCAGATCGGCCTGGGATGCGAATGCCTTTGCCATGCTTGTCTCCCTCAAAAGTTGGACGTGAGGCGAGACGGCCGGCTGCGCACGGAATGCGCGGGCTGACGGTATTGGAGGATTGTCTCGCCCCGTTTTGACTCTGTGACTGCGCCGGTGTGTCGGGGTGAATGCATCTTATGGCTGCGCGAGTTTATTTGTCAATAGCGAAATGTATCGCTATACACAAATCTTCATGCGCCTAAGATGGAGACGGGCAATGCGGCAGTCGCTTAGGCTTTCGGCAAGGCCATCGGTTAACATGGACCCTTTTTTACGGACGGGCGCGAGGGTGAGCAAAGCAGCGAAACCGGCCGTGGGCAAAGGCGCGGGCGGCGACGACAGCGCGCCAGGCGGCAAGCCGCAGCGTGGCATTCAGAGCGTGGAAGTGGGCGGCCGCGTGCTGCTGGCGCTCGCGCAGGCGCGCACGCCGCTGGCGTTGTCGGATCTCGCTACCGCCGCGCAACTCGCGCCGGGGCAGGCGCACGCCTACCTGGTGAGTTTGAGCCGGCTGGGTCTGATCAAGCGCGACGACCTGTCGGGCCGCTACGAACCGGGGCCGTTATCGCTGCGGCTCGGTTTGCTGCATCTGGAAAACCAGCCGGCGTTTCGCGCCGCCGTGCCGCGCGTCGCGACGCTCGCGGAAGCGATCGGCTTCAGCGTGGCGATCTGTATTGCCGGGCCGCAAGGGCCGACCATCGTCCGCTATGAGCACGCGGGGTTTCCGCTGCACGTCAATTTGCATGTAGGCACGGTGATGTCGCTACCGGCGACGTCGACGGGACGCGTGTTTTGCGCTTATCTGCCGCGTGAGGTATTAGACGCGATGTGGGCGAATCAGACGGGCGCAACGAATGGCGCGACGAGCACGATGAGCACGATAAGTGCGATGACGCCGCCCGACGAAAGCGCCGCGTTCGAAGCCGCGTTGAACGAGATTCGCGCGCGCGGTCTGGCACGCAGCGTGGATGCGCCGAGTCCGGGCATCAGCAGTTTGAGCGCGCCGGTGCTCGATGGCGACGGCGGTTTGTCGCTGGCGCTGACGGTGATCGGCTCGACCGGCGCGATTGATGTCGCCGCCGACGGTCCCATCGCCCGCGCGCTGCTCGCGGCGGCTCATGACATTAGCGTTGAACTCGCCGCTGCGCCTTCCCTGTTAGCTTCTTCTGCCACGTGACCGATTCTTTCGACCTCTCTCTCGCCGCTTCCGCCGATGCCAAACCGCAGCGCGGCATCCAGTCGCTCGACAGCACCGGCGAGTTGCTGGCGGCGCTGGTCTCGGCGGCGCGCCCGCTGAACTTGCGCGATCTTGCGGCGGCTGCCGGCATGCCGCCGGCCAAGGCGTTTCCGCATCTGGTGAGTCTCCTGAAAATCGGTTTGCTCAAGCGCGATGCGTCGGGCTGTTTCGAAGCGGGGCCGCTCGCGCTGGAACTCGGGTTGATCGGCTTGCAGCGCCTCTCGCCGGCGCGTGAGGCGGAACCCGAGGTGGTCGAGCTGGCGGCGTCGACCGCGATGAGCGTCGCGATGGCGGTGCTGGGGCCGCTGGGGCCAACCGTTGTGCGTCTGGAGGAATCGGCGCGGCCGCTGCATGTGAGCTTGCGGGTCGGCACGGTGATGTCGCTGGTGAATACGGCGATTGGCCGCGTGTTCGCCGCTTATGTCGCCGACGACGTGCGCGCCGGTCTGCTAGCGCAGGATCATCTGCGGCTGGCGGGGGCGGACGCGGCGGATATTTTCGCGGCGAAAGCGCGCGGAGTTGGAGCGGGTGTGTCGAAGACGGTCGATGCAAACGCCGGCGCGACCTCAGCGTTAACGCCTTTGACTCAAGCCTACGCGCAGCGTCTCGCGCAAATCCGCGCGGACGGTATCGATACTGCGTTGAGCCGACCTGTGCCTGGCATCAATACGCTGGCCGCACCGGTGCTGGATCACACCGGCAGCATCTGTCTCGTGCTGGCGCTGATGGGACCGAGCGGCAGCTTCGATAGCGATCCGACGGGTGGTCCGGCGCAGACCTTGCGCGCCGCGACGCTGAGATTGTCGCGGCGGTTTGGGTGGATGGCGGCGACGAGCGGGGCGTGACGCTCGACGCCTCATTGCAGGTCAGTCTTTTGGCAATGCGTTAAGACGTAGGCCGGTTGCGGCCGGTCGCCCGCCGCCGATACCACCACCAGCCAGCCCCCATCACACCGGCAAGCACCAGCACCCCAATCAACGCAACGCGCTTCTTATGCCGCCCGGCGTCACGCCGCACGTCACGCCAAGCCTGCGTATAAGTGAAGGTCGCCGCCGCCTTGAAATCCGGCTCCGGGCACAGCGAGCCAAACGCCCCGCCGAAGTCCACGTACGCCCCCTCCTTCACATAGCGCTTGTAAAAACCCTGCGCGCGCTCGGGATCGTAGTTGTGCATCCAGTCCGTCCCGCGACACAACACGGCAGCAAACGCCTGCGAGCGCGCCGGCAATGCGTCGGCCGCTTTCGCGATGTACCCAGCAGCAATCTCGCGGTAATGAAAGCGCATCAACGGCTGGCTCTCGCTTGCCGCGTAGCGGCGCTTTTCGTCGGCGGTGACGAACGGTCCTGCCAGATCGTCCTCCGCGCGCGTCGCGGGCGTTTCCGGCGTGTTCGGCTGTTTCGCTGACGCGGCGGCTGCGTCGCTGGCCGCGTTCGCATCCGAACCCCGCGCCACATGCGCGCCGATCACACCCGAGCGCCCCGAGCCACCCTCGAAATCGCCGTCGATGTCGTGATAATCCGGCCCCTGCTCGTAGCCCATCAATTCCATGCCGAACTGTTTCGCGAGCGTCGCCGCGGCGAACCAGCCACGCGCGCGATTCGTGCGGGTCCACGCGTGCTGCGCCTGGTCGAGCGCGGCGCCATAGTCGTGCGCGAGCTCACGCAGATGAAGTTGCGTGCGCGCCGTCTGGCCGTTTTTCCAGTCGTAGGCGCTGTAACGCGGGTCGTCGTCGGCGGGAAAATACGGCAGCGCTTCGTCGATACGGCCATCTCTCACGAGACGGCGTGCCAGCAGATAACGCAACGAGTCGCCGGCAGACGGCCGCGCTGCGTAATACGCGTTCGGATCGGTCGGCAGCGGCGGCGCGGCGGACCATGTCGGCACGCGCGTATCGACAAAGTGCTTCAACTCGTCCGTGGTGAGCACGCGCTCCGCGATGTACGCCATATCGCTGCCGTACGCGATATCGGTCACCGAGCCGTCGTTCACACTCGCATCGTCGCTTCGCGACGCGGCGTCGAACAGATAACCGAGTGCCTCGACATACTGTCCGCGCGACAAGGTCAACACCGCCTGCTCGCCTTTGATCAGTCGTACGCCCGCCGGCTCCACGCTCGAATCGGCGGCCGGAAAACCCTTCGAAGCCTGCGCGTACGCCTGCACGGCCGCGGCCGTATCGCCCCGGCGCAGCGCGAGTTTCGCGTTCACCCAGCTAGCCAGCGCGCTGTGTTCACGCGCCGCCAGCATGCCGGCGAAATCGTAACGGCCGACTCGATAAGCCAGCGCGGCGAGACGATCAGCGCCCGCTACATGATCGATGCCGCGTTGCCGGATCGCCTCCACCAACGAGGTCAACGCCGGATTCGGTTTGATGCCGTGGTCGCCGCGCGCGGCATCGGCATAGCCGGTCGGCCCGAAACTGTTGTCGTAGCCGCCGTAGTATTCGGACGCGCTCGCCGGCTGGTCGTTGACGATATCGCCTTCCCGCGCGAGCGCATACGCCACCAGCAGACGTTGCGCGACCGGATCGTCGATCAGCGACGCGACCCGCGCCTTGCCTGCCTTGCCGGCCAGCGCCCATGCCGCGATGAATTGCAGCGACTCCACGCCGCTCACGCCACCGCGCACCGCCTGTTGCGCATAGAGGCCGATGGCCCGCTTCAGGTCCGCGGGCGCGATCGCCGTCGCGCAGGGCGTGTCGTTCAGGAAGCTGCGGTAATCGCACTGCATGTCCGATTTCGGATTGTGCAGATAGGTCAGCGCTTCATCGCCGAAACTGGCGACCGCGAGGCCCTGCGGGTCGGGCGCGCCGTTCGCGGCGAGTGCGCGCGGGCGGGCGTACGCCGCGGGCAACGCGGCGGTGAGGGTCTTGCATGTGGCGGCATCCGTGCAGCTGTCGGCTCGCGCCTGGGCTATCGCCGCGAGTTCGGTTGCCGCTGCGACCGAGCGCGGCGCGCCGGATGAGCCAGGTAGCGCAAGCACCGCTTCGAGGCGGGTCGTGGCGCGGGTCAGGAAGGATTCTTTGCTGGCGCAGGCGGATGACGTCGTCGCGGCGCTCGACGACGCACCGCCTGAGTCGGGCGCGGCGTGATTCGCAGGGTCGGCACCGGAAGCCGCCGCGCTGGATGCCGGCGCATCGGCCGTTGGCGCGGACGAGCCGGACGCCGCCGACGCAACCGCCGTACTCGCGCAACCCGTCAGCGCGTGCGTATAGTCCACGTCGGCCGCGGCATAGAGACGTTGCGCGTCCGGCACGCCCGTTCCTAGCGCATACGCCGCGTCGCCGTCGGCGGCTTTGGCCATTGTCGCGAGTGTCGCGATCTGCGCGGACGTCAGACCGGCCAACACCGCCTTCGCCGGATCCACCGCTTGCGCGCCCGCCGCAACCCGCACGGCTTCGGGCGCCAGCAAATGATCGCTCGGCGTCACGAGCCGCGCCACCTCATAAGCGAACGAATTGTTCGGCGTGCCCGACAACGTGCCCGCGCGATTGTCGAGCAATTGCAGCGGAAAAAACGGTCCGCATGCGTGGACGATCACAGCGCCGGCCAGTAGCGCGAACGCGCCGCCGAATGCGACATATTTACGGTTCAACATGAACGGAGACCTTGTGGTGATCGGTTTCGCCGCAGCGAAGCCAGCCGATGTCGCGGCGCATGCCCGCGCGCAACAAGCCGGGTTGTACGCGACGCAGCAGCATGCCGCGCGCGTCGTAATCGAGTGCATAACCGTTGATGCCGTCCGCGGCCTGGCAAGCGGCGTCGGTGCGCACGACCGCCGGCAGCGTCGAATCGGCGTTGCCGCTGCTCACTAGCGACACGTCGAACAAGCCCGGCTGCTGCGCGTTCGGATGGACGTCGACGCTCATCGCTGAAGTCAGCGGTGCGCGGCTCAAGACAGCGCGCCAGGTTGTCAGACTCCACGCGCGCTCGTCGGCGTCGGTGGGCAAGCGGAACCAGACGATGCCCGCCAGACCGCGCAATTCGTCGCGTTGAATTTGCGCGACGAACACCGCCATCTGCCCGGGCTGCGCGACCAGTTCATGCGACAGGCCTTGCGCGAAACCGTTCGCGAGCAACATCGGGCGTTCGCTTTCAATGCCGGCCACGCGGCCATCCGCACCCCAGGTCACGCGCGAGCCGTAAGTGGGCAACGCGACGCGCCATGGCCGCTGCGTGCGTCGCGCGAAAGCATGCAGCCACGTGCGCGCTTGCGCTGGATCGAACAGGCCCTGCGCCGGGTTCATCACCGCGTGGACCTGAAGGATGGCGGCGTCGGCTTGCTTCAGCAGCGCGTCGAGCGCGGGGCTGTCGAGCCAGGTGGGCAACGCAGTGATCGTCAGTTTGATGGCGGGATCGAGCTGCGCGCGCAGCGCGGCGAGAAACCGCGTGTAGGCCGCGAGTTTCGAGGTCGCGCAGTCATGGTCGATTTCAATGGCCGCGAGTGGCACACCGTGCTGTTTCCAGTCGTCGGCGAGTTGAGTAATGCGTGCGACCGGCAAGCTGTCCAGATCGTCGAGTTGGCCGTCGATTCGCACCACGGCCGTGATCGGCACACCCGTTGCCGCGAGCGTCGCCCAGTCCGGCGACACGGCGGTCCAGTCGTTCCGGCTGTCTTTCTCGGCGGCGAGCACGTGCCACGACTGCACCAGGCCACGGCTCTGCTGGATCGCCGCGTTGACCGACGGCGTCCATTTGCGCTGCCAGACATAGGCGTCGTTCGGTAACGGCGTGACCGGACGGCTACACGCAGCGACCAGAACGATTAGCGACAACACGACAAAAACGGCGAACGTGCGTCGCTTGTGTCGCAATGTGCCGCTGTCACTCATAGTGCAGGGCTTTCGGCACGCTGTAGGCGGCGCCGTTGTAGTTCAGCGTGGTGGTCGAGCGTTTCGGCGCGCCATCCTTCGACACGCAATCGCTGCTCGTCTGCTTGCTCACGCGCTTTTTCGAGGTTTCGCCGACGCGCAACGTGGCATAGCCGGACGCGTTGGCCGGACCGACGGCGAGCGAACGCGCGATCGACGAAAACGTTCCCGCGCAATTGCCATCCCATTCGCCGGAGTCGTTCGCGACGAGCATGTCGTCGAGCACGCGGCGCAGCGTGTGGCCGTCCTGTACATACAGGCTCAGCGCCTGCGCTTCGTAGGGATTGACGCGCGACGAACCTTCGTACGTCACGCGCACGCCGAACGCGCGCAGTTGCGGCGTCAACTGATAGCGCGCCGTGTCGAGATCGATCGAACTGAAGCGAACCGCGTCCGACGTGATCGCCGACGGTTCATAGAAGTGCGCGACGATCGCACCGGATTGGCTATCGGCAACGAGCACTTCGACGTCGTAGACGGCTTCATCGTCGGTGGCGCCGGCCTGGGGCATCGGCTGCACGGCCAGAGTCAGCGACGGGTCCGCCGGCCAGACTTTGCACGCCGCGTGCTCGCTATCGAGTTGGCGGCCGGGGTGCAGCGTTTTCATCCATTGGCTCAGATTGGCCTGGCAAGCCGCCTTGGCATCGGTATCGGCGTCGGCATGGGCGAACATGGGCAGGCACAGCACGGCTAAGGCGATGAGTTTTTTCATTGTTCTCCCGGTTTGCTTTATTGGACGTTCTGCCGCGCGCTCGCGAATCGAGCTATTGCCGCGGATTTTAGGGCGAGCGCTGTCCGTTGTAAAACGATGGTGAGGCGGGAGTGTGAATAGGGGCGTTTCAGCGTGGTATCGCCGATAGCCAGGAGAATGGGATTAATGCGGAACGCAACAAGCGGGGCGACCGTCGCCAGGTTCCAATACAGCTACGTGACGATCAATCCCCGGTCGCCTCCGGTTCATGCGACGCCAACCGCGCCTTCGCGTGGCGCATCTTCTCAAGCGTCTTCGGACCGGCTTTAAGCGCGACGCCGATCGCGAGCGCGTCCATGATGCACAGATGCACGAGCCGCGACACGCCCGGCGTATTCGGATCGATCGGGCTCGGCACGCGCAGCAGCAGCGGAATATCGACTAGCCACGCCAGCCGCGAACCGACGTTGGTCAGCGCAATGGTGGTCGCGCCGCGCTCCTTCGCGATCTGTATGCTCTCGTTCACTTCGACGCTGCGGCCCGAATGCGAAATGGCGAATGCCACATCGCCCGGCTCCATCAGCCCCGCGTAAAGACGCTGCAAATGACCGTCCGTAAAAGCAGTCGACGCAATGTCGAGCCGCAGAAAGCGCAACGCCGCGTCTTGCGCCACGAGGCCCGACCCCGAGCCGACGCCGAAGAAGAACACCCGCCCCGCGCTCGACAGCGCCGCGATCGCGCTCTCCACGACCGCGGGGTCCAGCGCGCCGCGGGCATGCGTGATGCCGTCGATGGCCGCTTCGCCCACCTTGTCCATCAAGGTCTGCACGTCGTCGTCGCGCGCCACCGCGGTCGACGCGTACGGCATGCCGCCCGCCACGCTCTGCGCCAGTTGCATCTTGAAGTCGCGCAGACCATGCGCCCCGATCGCGCGGCAAAAACGCGTGACGGAGGGCTCGGACACGTCGGCGCGCTGCGCGAGTTCGGTGATGCTCGCGCGCATGGCGAAGTCGACGTCGCTCAGCACCATATCGGCGACCTTGCGCTCGGCAGGCCGCAAGTTCGCCAACGCGCTGCGAATGTGGGGAATCAAGTTCGGTGCGGACACCCGGTGTTCCTTAAAAGCGCCCTCAGACCTGTCGCTTCGCGCCGGCCGCCGAAGGGGACTTCCTTCGGGGCGGTGGACGTCCTGCGGAGCGGAAAACGTGGGACGTCCCGGCGTTTTCTTACGGGTTAAATGAATCCGCGTCGCGGTTGCCGTTGCGGCCGGAACCGGAATCGGAACCGGACGGCAACACGCGGCTCAGACCAGCCTGCGTCCACTCTCCGTATCGAACAGATGAATATGTTCCGCCGGCAAACGCAGCGCGATACGTTGGCCAGGCTCGATTTTCGAGCGCTGGCGCGTCGTCACGCACCACGTGCTGCCGCCTATTTTCCCGTACAAGTGGGTCTCCGCGCCAGTCGGCTCGACCACTTCGACTTCCATCGTGGCGTCCGGCGTCTGCGCCATGGTCTCGATGTGTTCGGGGCGCACGCCGAGCGTGACTTTCGCACCGACTGCCGCCGAAGCCGACGCGCCTTCCAGCACGATCTCGCCGCCGCCGGTCAGCTTCAACGTGAGGCCCTGGCCTTGCGCGCCGCTCGCCACCACGCCTTCGGCAAAATTCATCGACGGCGAGCCGAGGAAGCTCGCGACGAACAGATTCGCCGGACGATCGTACAACTCCAGCGGACGACCCATCTGCTCGATCCGCCCCGCGTTCATCACGACGATGCGATCGGCCATGGTCATCGCCTCGATCTGATCGTGCGTGACGTAGATCACCGTATTCTTCAGGCGCTGATGCAGCGCCTTGATTTCAGTGCGCATCTGCACGCGCAGCTTGGCGTCGAGATTGGACAGCGGCTCGTCGAACAGAAACAGCGACGGCTCGCGCACCACCGCGCGGCCCATCGCCACGCGTTGCCGTTGACCGCCCGAGAGCGCGCGCGGCAAACGGTCCAGATAACCGCTGAGATTCAGCATCTTCGCGGCGGCTTCGATCCGCGGCTTGAAACTCGCCGACGATTCCTTGCGAATGCGCGGTCCGAAGGCGATGTTTTCGTAGACCGACAAGTGCGGATAGAGCGCGTAGCTCTGGAACACCATCGAAATATTGCGCTGCTGCGGCGCGAGCGTGTTCGCCCGCGTGCCGCCAATCATCAGATCGCCGCCGCTGATCTCTTCGAGGCCGGCCACCATCCGCATCAACGTGCTCTTGCCGCAGCCCGACGGACCGACCAGCACGACGAACTCGCCGTCGTCGATGTCGAGATCGATGCCGTGCACGACTTGCGTGTCGCCATAGCGTTTGAAGATGCCGCTTAGTTGCACTGCTGCCATGCTGTCCTCATCGTCTTGCTTCGTTGACTCGACCGGGAGTTGCGGGTTTTTGTTCGGGTGTCGCTGTGTTCAGATCTGTTCTAGCGTCAGTTCTTCCGCCATCAAACGATTGCCCGCCATCAGACCGCCGTCCACCGGCAACGCGACGCCGGTAATCACGCGCGCCATCGGCGACGCGAGAAACTGCACGGCGTCGGCGATGTCGTCGGGCGTCGCGAAGTCGCGCAACGGGTACCACTTCTTCAGATCCTCGAACACTTGCGGGTTCTTGTCGACGCGCGCCTGCCATGCCTGGGTCTTCACCGTGCCCGGACACACGATGTTGGCGCGAATGCCATAGCGGCCGAGTTCCATGGCCAGCGCTTTCGTGTAGCTGATCAAGCCGGCCTTTGCCGCGCTATACGCGGGGTGCCCGAGCGCGGCCATGCCGTTCACCGAACCGATCAGCACCAACGCGCCGCACCGGCGTTCGATCATCGACGCCCGCACCGCTTCCACCGTGTGATACGTGCCGTTCAGATTCAGATGAATGTCGCGTTGCCAACTCGCGGCGTCGGTGCTGGCAAGCGTCAGGCCTTGCGCAGCGCCGGCGTTCGCAACCAGCACATCCACCGGACCGCGCACCTTGACTGCGGCCGCCACCGCTTGCTGCACCGCGGCGGCATCGCCGAGGTCGACCGCGATCGGCGTGACGTGCGCGTCGCCGAGTTGCGCGGTCAATGCCTGAAGCGCGGCCGCGTCGATGTCGAGCGCCAGCACGGTATCGCCCTGCTCCACGAAACGCCTGCACAACACGCTGCCGATACCGCCGCAAGCGCCCGTTACCAACACCACACGATTCATGTCCGCCTCGCTCATCAACTGGTCATTCGCACCGGATTAGCATGTAAATTTCCTACAAACTCGATGTCGGCCAGTTGTCTAGTCATCCCGAAGATTGGGTATCCGTGACTTCGCGTTACGCAGAATACCCCTGCTTTACAGCATCTTATGCACAAAACCGGCTGCAAAAAAATATGGCAGACCCTACGTGACAAGCTATTTTGCGTCATGTAGGATTTTTTCAAACAATTTAACCCAAAGCGGCCGGCGATGGCAGCAGACCACCCCACCATCATCGGATGGGACCGGAGCCGGCGCTCAAGCGCCAATTCCGATCGACAACAGGAGAGAGAGAATGTCGTTGCATGCCCGTGCTTCCCTCGCGCTAGGCAAAGTTGCCGTGGCGCTCGCGTTTGCAGGTATCGCCGTCGCGGCTCACGCCGACACGGTCCGCGTCACGGTCGCGCACTACAGCGACGCGACCGCGCCGTACTTCGAAAAAATGGCCCGCAACTTCGAGAAGGCCAATCCCGGCACCACCATCAAGATCGAAGACGTGAACTGGGACACGCTGCAACAGAAACTCCAGACGGACATTTCCGGCGGCGCCAATGCCGACCTCGCGATTGTCGGCACGCGCTGGCTGCTCGACTTCGTGAAGGACGACGTGGCCGAACCGCTCGACGGATACATGGATGCGAGCTTCAAGAGCCGCTTCATCGGTCCGTTCCTCGCACCGGGCGAAATCAACGGCAAGGTGTACGGTCTGCCGATCGCGGCTTCCGCGCGCGCTTTGTACTACAACAAGGATCTGCTGGCGAAAGTCGGCTATCCCGACGGTCCTAAAACGTGGAACGACGTGATCGACGCGTCGAAGAAACTGAAGGCGCAGGGCATTGCCGGCTTTGGCCTGCAAGGCAAGGAAATCGAAACGGACGTCTACTATTACTACGCGCTGTGGACCAATGGCGGCGACGTCGTCGGCAAGGACGGCAAGGCGGCGTTCAATTCGCCGGCCGGTATCAAGGCGGCCACGCTGTACAAGTCGATGATCGATCAGGGTCTCACGCAACCCGGCGTGACCGGCTATAGCCGCGAAGATGTGCAGAACCTGTTCAAACAGGGCCGCGTCGCGATGGTGATCTCCGCGCCGTTCCTGTCGAAGCAGATCAAGAAAGACGCGCCGAACCTGAAGTACGGCATCGATCCGATTCCGATGGGTACGACGCACGCCACGTACGCCGTCACCGATTCGATCGTGATGTTCAAGAACTCGAAGGTGAAGAAGTCGGCCTGGAAGTTCCTCGACTATCTGTTCACGAAGGAACCGCGCGTCGAGTTCTCGACGACCGAAGGTTTCCTGCCGACCACCAAGGCTGAAGCGACCGATCCGGCGTTCAACGATCCGGATACGAAAGCGTTCGTCGCGTTGCTGCCGACGGCGCGCTTCGCACCGACCGTGACCGGCTGGGAAGACACCGCGAAAGCCGTGACCGATGCAATGCAGTCGATCTACCTCGGCAAGGCGAAACCGGCTGACGCGCTGAATGCGGCAGCCACCCAGGCGAACAAGTCGCTCGGTCATTGATCGTGCTTTGATCGCTCGTTCTGATCGCTCGGTTTTGATCGCTGAGTGATCTCGAGGTGATTTGCTGAACACGGAACGCGCGCCGCCATCGTGAAGGCGGTGCGCGTTTCGGTCGTAATGCACTATCCGGCCCATCCCGGCGCGCGCGCGAATGAGCGCAAGCGCGTCTTACGATCGAGCACGCATGAGCCGTTCCGCTTCTTCGCGCCTGCAGGCGCCCTGGTTGCTGATTGCGCCGAGTCTGGTACTCGCGCTCTTTATCATCAGCTATCCGATTTTCAACATCGTGTGGCAATCGCTGCACGAGGTCTCGCGTTTCGGTGCGATTCGCGATTTCACCGGCCTACAGAACTTTTATACGATTTTCGACGACCCCGCGTTTCTCGCGGCCGCGCGACGAACCGTTGTGTGGACCGTGTGCGTGGTGGGTGGCACCGTACTGATTTCAGTGCCGGTCGCGCTGATCCTGAACCAGGATTTTTACGGCCGCGGCATAGCGCGCACCATCGTGATGCTGCCGTGGTCCGTCTCGCTGACCATGACCGCCGTGGTCTGGCGCTGGGCCTTCAACGACGATTACGGCATGGTCAACGTCACACTGCAAAGGCTGGGGTTGATCAGCGGCCCGATCCATTGGCTCGCGACGCCGGATCTCGCGTTTCCGGTGGAGATCGCCGTCGGCATTCTGGTGTCGATACCCTTTACGGTGACGATTTTGCTGGGCGGGTTGTCCTCCGTGCCTGGCGATATCTACGAGGCGGCACGCATGGACGGAGCGAGCGCGTGGCAGCAGTTTCGCAAGCTGACCATGCCGTTGCTGCGACCCTTCATCAACATGACGATCCTGCTGAATGTGATCTACGTGTTCAACTCGTTTCCGATCATCTGGGTCATGACGCAAGGCGGGCCCGACAACGGCACGCATATTCTCGTCACTTATCTGTATGAGTTGGGCTTCCGGTTGGGACGTCCCGGTGAAGCCGCGGCGGTGTCGCTGATCATGCTCGTCATGCTGTTCGTTTTCTCGATCGCCTATCTGCGCCTGCAGCCCGCGAAAGAAGGAGATCCGTCATGAGTCTCAGCATCAAGATGAAGCGCTCGCTGTGGTGCTGGCTCGCGCTGTCGCCTCTGGTTGTGGTGGTGTTGTTTCCGTTTGCCGTGATGCTGTTCACGGCATTGAAACCGGCCACGGAGATTTTTGTTTATCCGGCGCGCTGGTTGCCCGTTCATTGGCAATGGAGCAATTTCGTCGACATGTGGCAAGCGGCGAATTTCGGCGTGGCGTTACGCAATAGCACGGTGATCAGCTTGCTCTCGACCGCGCTCGCTTTGGCCGTGAGCTTGCCCGCCGCGTATGCGCTAGCCAGATTTCCGTTTCGCGGACGCGGTTTGTATCGACAGTTCCTGCTCGTCACGCAGATGTTGTCGCCCATCCTGCTCGTAGTGGGTTTGTTCCGCCTCGCCGCGATGATCCCTTATGGCGATGGCAATCTGGTCGACTCGAAGATCGGCGTGATCGTCTCTTATGCGGCGTTCAATATTGCTTTCGCCGTGTGGATGTTGTCCTCGTACTTTCAGACGGTGCCGCGAGACCTGGAAGAGTCGGCGTGGCTCGAAGGATGCGGACGCACCAAGGCCGTCTTCAAGGTCTTCCTGCCGCTCGCCGTGCCCGCGATCGTCGTAACCGCCATCTTCACGTTCATAAACGCGTGGAATGAGTTTGCCGTGGTGTATACGCTGATCCGCTCGCCGGAGAACAAGACGCTCACCGTGCAGGTGACCGATATGGTGGCGGGCAAGTACGTCGTCGAATGGCATCTCGTGATGGCCGCGACCTTATGCGCGACGCTGCCGGTTTCGATCGTGTTTGCGTGGTTGCAGCGATTCCTGGTGAAGGGTTTGGCGCTCGGAGCCGTGAAGTAAATTGGCGGGCGCGCTGGCCATTGCGAACGCGCCCGCTCGACTACACTTGAACGCCGTCGCACCCTGAATTTCGAATTAAATTAGGGTGCGAATTCAATAAAATATCGAATAAAAAAGTACCGCAACGCGAATTATCTGTTCGCACCCCATTCTATTTTTAGAAATTCAAATAGCACGCTCCTATTTATATTAATAATATTAAATAGCGTACTTCTCGACGGAATGTCAAACACCACCAATCTGCTGACAAATCAAAGATTTACGTTTTCCCGTCGATCGTGAGGAAGAGATTTTCCTCTGCGGCGCATTTGGTTAGTCATAAGCCGCCCCATACGGCGGATTCTCGGCATTATCACTTATCGTCTCGAATTCCCGCCACGTTGCACTGGTGAAACGTTTATAATTCCTCTGCCGAAAGCATCTGTAAGTAATACCAGATGCACGAGAAAGCACACCAGTGTCGGCAATAATTGCATTGGTGCAGGTTGCGCGAGGTTGAGCGTCACGTCTGATCTTTGGGCGCGCCTCAATTACCGTCGCACCGCTGCGTTCGTATCGGCGCCAGGCCGTCAGTTGCGAAGGAATGGGACTTAGCTGGAACATCAGCTCTCCTGATTTCCTTCGTTGCGCGTGCCTACCAGAAATTTGTTTTCACATTCACGGCGCGCTGCTGTATCAACGCGAGCCTTGCCAAAGTTTTACGAGTCACGTCATCGGCATGTCATCAGTGATTGTGTCGTTTATCCGGTCGCGCGTTCGCGAGTCGGAGGACGCCGGCTGGGAAGTCGACTGAGCTTTCACGCAACGAATGGGTACGCTGAAGCGCTGCTACATGCCGCGCTCGATGCGTGGCGTTGCCTATTCAAAAGTGTGACCAGCGAGAGCGCTCTATCAAGTGAGTCTTTCGTAGTCAATAGTAAGTATTCCGTAATATAAACGCCGGCCGACATTTGATTGATTGTTCAGCATTCAATCGCCTGACAGGTCGTCGCACGAACGGCTGTCTAAGGGCTCTCGTTCTCATAACAACGGCGCGCTCGAGCGCTGGCTTCATCAGCAATGAACGCGGTTTCGGCGCGTTCTCTGGTTGACCTCTCTCTGTAGTCATAACGCCAACGCGGACGACTTTGATCGATCTTGCTGATTCCTCGGGGAAAACCTGCTTTTAGCGATACACGGACAATGATGAGATATTGGAAACTTCTAGGCGTTGCCTCGGCAACGGTGTTGGCATCGTTTGGCGCGGAAAGCGCGCAGGCCGCTCAAAGCGGCACTATCACTGTGTCGGGCCAGCAGTACAAGCTGTGCGGACAAGAGAACGGCAACTGCTCGTTCCTCGGCACAGGCTCTGTGGTGTTCGGCGCGGTACCGCCTAATTCGCCGTCGGTCATGCTGACGGCGCCGAAGACCTTTAGTAATGGCGTCGGCTGCTATGTCGGCGCGGTTTCGCAGACAGATCCCGCCTATGGTTACGGCAAGTCGTGCTGGGTGAAGGCAGTCGCCGCTACGCCGACGCCGACACCAACGCCGGCACCTACCCCGGCTCCGGCTCCCACGCCCACACCGACTCCCACGCCAGCTCCGACGCCGACGCCGACTCCAGCGCCCGCACCGGCTCCAGCCCCCGCGCCCGCTCCGGCCCCGGCTCCGACGCCTACCCCAACGCCGACACCGACGCCCACTCCGTCGCCGGCACCGGGCAGCTCCACGCTTTCGTGCAGCACGCCGACGCAAGCGGCAGGCGGCACCGCCAACGGCGTGATCAGCGCCGACACGCCGACCACCGACGGCATGCGCATTTTCCAGAACAACGCAGCATTCAAGCTCGCGATCACGACGAACGTCCCGAGCGCGGACACGGTCGTCTGGTCCGTCGCGGACTCGAACGGCGCGATCAAATCGCAAGGCAGCTTCGCGGTTAAATCCGGCGTGCAGACCAGCACGATTCCGTGTACCTCGACGTGGTCAGGCTACGGCGCGCTCACCGCGACGCTGCGCTCGAACGGCGGCACGTTGCCGAGCAGCGGTACGCGTCCCACGGGCATCGCAACGTTCGGCGTGTTGCCGAACCTGAACTCGGCACTGGGCACGGTTAGCTACGCTCATCAGGACCAGCATCGCTTCGGCATGCAGGGTTTCAACGGCAACATCGCGGCATTGCACGATCTGGGCATTACGTGGACGATCGACGATCGCGAGCAATCGGCCATGGAACCCAACGGTCCGAATACGTACACGCCGAGCGTGAGCGACCTCGATCCGTTCTACAAGGCCAATCCGGATCAGATGCGTATCGTGCGTCTCGACGGCATCCCGGCATGGGATTCGAAGACCGGCCAGTTCAACGACAGCTACTACGCGCCGTCGAACATGACCGAGTTCCAGGGCTTCATGGCCAAGGTCGGCACCGACACGAGCCAGATCCGCGCCGCGAACTATCCGAACCAGCAGAGCAACTACTATCAGGTGACGTGGGAACCGAGCCTCGGCTGGGCCGATAGCGACGCGAATTTCGTCGCCATGTACAAAGCAGCGTATCAAGGCATTCACTCGACCGATCCGAACGCTGTCGTGATGGGCACCGCGAACCCGTTCGCGTCGAACTGCGACACGTGTACCACCGGCTATCTGCAGAAGTACGGCGCACTGGGTCTGTGGAATTACATCGACGCGGTTGCCACGCATGGCTACTGGAACGCGGGCACCTATCCGGCGCATCCGCCTGAGTTGCAGGATTCGGACCCGAGCACGGCGAATCAGGCCAACGCGCTCGACAATCAGATGACGCAACTGCGCGCAGTGATGCAGGCGGGCAAGCCGAATATGAAGCTCTTCTTCACCGAAGCCGGCGTGAGCTACGATCCGGGCCTTAACTACGGTCCTACTGTCCCGTCGCAGAACCAGTTGTTTGCGCAAGCAGCAGTGGGCGTGCGGGCACACATCATCGTGCTGGGCGGCGGCGCGCAACTGACGACGCTGTTCTACGGTCCGGACTATCCGGGTGAAGTCGGTTACGGTACGTTCTTCGACCTGAACGACGCACAAGGCGCATTCGGTGCGACGAACCTGTCGCCGAAGCCGGAAGCCATGGTGTTCGCGACGATGACGCGCGCGCTCGACGGTACGAATACGCTGGGTCGTGTGAACGGCACGCCGCAAGGCACGTATGCGTACTCGTTCCAGCAACTCGGCAACGGCAAGGTCGTGACCGCGGCATGGGCGCACAGCAATGCACAATGGCCGACGAGCGCCGGCGTATATAGCCAGAGCTACTCGACCAGCTACAAGCTGACGGTGGACAACGCCGGCACGTCGGGCAATGTGACGGACATCGACGGCTACGGCAACATGACCACGCTGCCCTACACCAACGGCCAGGTCACGCTGACGCTCACCGAAGTGCCGCAGTACATCGTGTCGAGCAACGCAACGGTCGCCAAGGCCAATTCGACTGTTCCGGTCGGATACACCGGTCAATAAGCTGACCGACAACCAGGTCGACAGTCATTGAAGACCTCGGACGCGCCGCCGCTCACCGCGGCGGCGCATCGATAGAGCGAGTCAGGCGTCTCCCGCCTGCTCGCTCATTCGTTCAATATTCGCGTTCACCCTCTCCAGCAGTTCAACCAGTTGCGTGACTTCGTCATCACTGAGTCCCGACAACGCGTCTTCACTTCCCGCAAACAGAATCGCCCGCGCTTTCGACAAGCGTTTTTCCGCATCGGCCGTTAGTGAAATCAACCGGCTACGTTTGTCCGCAGGATCGGGAACCCGATCGACGATCTCGTCGCGCTCCATACGGCTCAGCAACTGGGCCATGGTGGGCTGCTCCACTCTCGCGAGCCTTGCCAGTTCAGACTGAGGCAACGCCTTGCCCCCTTTCAACGCATTCAGCACGGGAATCTGTCCAACGGCGAAACCGAGCTGGCGCAACTGCGCGTCGAAGATGCGCGTGAAGCCGCGGTTGATCAAACCGATCAGCGGCATGGGATTGGAAAGCTGTTTTCTGACCGGCATCGCATTCCTCTTGACGAAACATAGCTGCCTATGCTTAAACTACATAGGCAGCTATTATATATCCGGAGCCGGTTCATGAATGCATTCCCTCGTATCGCGATTGTCGGCGGTGGCCCCGGCGGCTTGACGTTAGCGCGCATTCTGCATTGCCAGGGCATTGCGTCGACCGTGTTCGAGCGTGAGGCCGGCCCGGATGTTCGCCCTCAAGGCGGAACGCTCGATCTGCACGACGAGTCCGGCCAACTGGCACTGCAGCGCGCCGGACTCGACGCGGAGTTTCAGCGGATCGCGCGGTACGACGATCAAGGGTCGCGCCTATTCGACAAAACGGGCGAGCTGCTGTTTGAAAGCGCCGATACGACGAGCGGCAATCGTCCCGAAGTCGATCGCAGCGAACTGCGTCGTATCTTGCTCGATTCGGTGCCGCCCGGCTGCGTGCGTTGGAATAGCGAGTTGCGCGAGCTGCGCCAACCCGACGAAGGCGCGTGGCAGTTAAGCTTTTCCGATGGTCACGAGGTTTGCGCCGATCTGGTCGTGGGTGCGGACGGCACGTGGTCGCGCGTGAGGCCACTGCTGTCTCACTACATGCCGCAGTACAGCGGATTGATGTTCATCGAATTCGGTATCGACGATGTCGACGCCAGTCATCCCGATGTCGCGAAGCTGGTAGGCCGCGGCAAGATGGAGGCACTCGGCGATGCCCGTGCGCTGATCGCGCAGCGCAACGGCAACGCGCACATTCGTGTCTATGCGATCTTTCGCGTCCGGCAGGAGTGGGCGGCCGATACATTCGACTTCTCATCGCCCACAGCAATACGACACGACCTGCTCAACCAGTTCGACGGATTCGCCGACGAAATTCTCGCGTTGATTCATGCGAGCAACGGCCACTTCGCAGCGCGGCCGATTTACGCATTGCCGGTTGGACACCGCTGGACGAATCGGTGCGGTCTGACGCTGATCGGCGACGCAGCACATGTGATGTCGCCCTTTGGCGGCGAAGGCGTGAACGCCGCGATGCTGGATGCGGCCCAGCTCGCCCGCGCTCTAAGCGACGGTGTCGATTGGAAAGCGGCCGTGTCGGCGTACGAAACGCAAATGTTCGAGCGTGTCGTTGCGCCCGCCACTTTTTCGGCTGAGGCCGCTGCAGTGCAGTTGTCCCACGACGGTCTCGCGCACGCGCTAAGGCATCTTCGAATGCACGAGAGCGAAGCGCGCGATGAAGCGATCAAGCGGCCATCGCAGATGAACTGACCAACAATCACGCCCACCAATAGATCGATTTGCGTTTTCCATATACGCAGACTGCGCAATGCATGATGCAAACCAACGTTGTCCCGCGCGAACCGCCGCTACGACATCGACCTCGTACTTTCGAGCATGAGAATCACGCGTTTTTCATCGGTCGATAGCAGATTTAATTGATTGATCCAGGGCGCATCCCTGCCATAGATTCGACCTGTGCGTCGCCAACCTTGGCGATGATCCGCCGGAGTCTGCTCCGGTTTGCGAACGAACAGGGAGTCGACATGAGCGAGCGTCAGGAAGAGTTGAAATTTGCGTACTGGGTGCCGAACGTCAGCGGTGGTCTGGTGGTCAGCACGATCGAACAGCGCACCGACTGGAGTGTTGAGTACAACCAGAAGCTCGCGCAAACCGCCGAGCGCGCCGGCTTCGACTACGCGCTGAGTCAGATTCGTTTTACAGCGGGCTACGGCGCCGACAACCAGCACGAATCCGTGTCGTTTAGCCAGGCCTTGCTGCATGCAACGACGAAACTGAAAGTACTCGCCGCGATCCTGCCGGGTCCGTGGAGTCCCGCAGTGGTCGCGAAGCAGATCGCCACGATCGATCATATTTCCAACGGGCGTATCGGCATCAACGTGGTCAGCGGTTGGTTCAAAGGCGAATTCACTGCGATCGGCGAACCGTGGCTGGAACATGACGAGCGCTATCGTCGCTCACGCGAATTCATCGAGGCGCTCAAAGGTATCTGGACGCAGGATAACTTCACCTACCGCGGTGACTTCTATCGTTTCAACAACTACACATTGAGTCCGAAGCCAGTACAAAAACCGTATCCGGAGATCTTCCAGGGCGGCAGTTCGCGCGCAGCCCGCGATAACGCGGCGAGCGTCTCCGACTGGTACTTCACGAACGGCAATACGCCTGAGAATCTCAAGCTGCAGATCGACGACATACAGACGAAGGCGGCGAAGAACGACCACAAGGTGCGCATTGGTGTGAACGCGTTCGTGATTGCACGCGATACCGAGGAAGAAGCGCGCGCTGTGCTTGACGACATCATCGCCCACGCGCACGTGGAAGCCGTTCACGCTTTCGGCGACGCGGCCAGACAGGCAGGCAGTGCATCTCCTGAAGGCGAAGGAAACTGGGCGAAGTCGACCTTTGAGGACCTGGTGCAGTACAACGACGGCTTTCGCACCAATCTGATCGGCACACCGCGTCAGATTGCAGAGCGCATTATCGAACTGAAAGCGGCGGGGGTTGACCTCATATTGGCTGGGTTCCTGCATTTCATCGAGGAGGTCGAGTACTTTGGGCAGAAAGTACTGCCGCTCGTGCGCGAACTCGAAGAAGCCGCGCTTCGTCGCAAGGCAGCTTGATGCGGTAGTGGCCGCACCGCCGACTATGTTTCAGAACATCACGCGGGCTTCACGCCCGCGTGGCGTATTCCTCTGTGCGTCATGAACCAGGTGAACCAGACGGCCGGGTCTCGCGTATGATGGAGCGACGTCTCAAGCGCTCGTGCCTGCGATCATCCACCCTCAGGCGCGAACCCTTCCATTGCGCCTTACGCAGTCGTTACTGCGATCGAGGTGCGGCTTCTGCCCTACTATGACAGCCAGCCCGTCCCCTTACAATTCCCAGTTCATTTCATGCGTCATCTGCGCGTATAACGAAGCGCCACGGATTGCAAAGGTACTCGCCGTGGCCGCGGTCCATCCTGCGTTGGGCGAAGTCATTGTCGTCGACGACGGTTCCGACGACGGCACGGCGGATATCGTCAAACAGTTTCCCTCTGTGCGTCTGATCATGCGCGGCGTGAATGGCGGCAAGAGCGCGGCAATGGTGGACGGTATCGCCGCGGCGCAAGGCGACCTGCTCATGCTGCTCGACGCCGATCTGAAAGGCCTCGCCGCCGAGCATATCAGCGCACTGGCGGCGCCCGTGCTCAAAGGGCGTGCGGATGTCAGCATCAGCCTGCGGCAAAACAGCCTGACGCTGTTTCGCGCTATCGGGCTCGATTTCGTTTCAGGGGAACGTGTCGTTAAAAAGGCGTTGCTGCATGCGGCCCTCGAACAGATTCAGGCGCTCCCACGCTTCGGCATCGAAGTATTCATGAACCGCCTGATCATAGAGCGGCGTCTGCGAATCGCGGTGACGCACTGGCCTCATGTGACCCAGGCCCGCAAGACCGAAAAACTCGGCTACTGGCGTGGTGTTCGCGCCGAATGGCGAATGATCGCCGAC
Source organism: Burkholderia sp. 9120 (assembly GCF_000745015.1). Lineage (NCBI taxonomy): Bacteria > Pseudomonadati > Pseudomonadota > Betaproteobacteria > Burkholderiales > Burkholderiaceae > Burkholderia > Burkholderia sp. 9120. Next base: position 5,798,613 of record NZ_JQNA01000002.1, read on the forward strand.
CTGCTGAAAGCGGTTTATCCGCTCGCATTGATCACGCAGACGGTTCGATTGCTACAACTGCGAATTCGCCACGGACGAGCTTCTTTCGCGACACGCATGAAAGGAACGCCGGATAGTTCGCAGTAGTCTGCGGATTCTCTACGGCATGCCGCTTCTCCGAAACGCCGCGTGACGTTCAACTCCGTCTATTAACACGTGCCAGCGCCAGGGCAAGCATGCCGATGGCGCCCAGCACGAGAGGACAGAACAGCGTCGCGAAACGCCACAGTATGAGTGCAGCCCCAACCGCGGCATGCGGCACCCACGCGCCGAATGCGGCGGCGAGACCGAGGTCGCCGCCACCTCCACCGGCCGGAATACCGGTCCACAGCGCCGCGTGCAAAACCAGCGCCTGAACGGCCACAACGAAACCCGGCGGCAACGAATAACCCTGTTCGAGCAGAATGAACCACAATGCGCCGTAACGCAGCAGCCATTGCGTCGTTGTCAGAAGAAGCAAGGCACCGAGCCGCCAGCGCGACCCCGATAGCAGATGCCGCCATTCATCGCGCACATTGGCGACGAAAGCCGTCCATCGCGCAGGCGGCCAGCTCGGCATACCAACACGCCTGATCGCGCCGCCCGCACTCTCCGCGAGTTTTCGCCGGCACGTCCAGATTACGCAGGCCACCGCAATAGCCCCGATCGATGCGCCCGCCACGATATGCAAGGACTTCGGCGTAATCAACCCGGCAATCAGGCCAATGCACGACACGAACGAAACGGGCACCGCGACGGTGAAGAACGCGAGGTCGAGCGCCTGATCGCCACTCACTACGGTAGTGGCCTGCGTCCACGAAGCGCCAGCGCGTTGCAACAGGCCGAGATTTACGCCATATCCCGCTGCGCCGAACGGAGAACTGAGAAACGCCGCGTCGGTAATAAAGGTAATGGCGAGCGTGCGCCGGAATCGTATGCGAAGACCCAGAGCCGTTTGCATCAACTGCTGTTTGCCGGCCTTGGCGGCGGCACTCACGAATGCGCTCGCGGCCAGCATAACGATCAAACGGGTCGACGCCGACTGAAGTCCGGCCAACGTCGCATGAACACCCAGCAGGAACGGCGCACCAATCGCAAACACGACGCCCACTATGGCCAGAAGTACGGTCACACCGAATGCGAGCGGCTTCGTCAAGAGAGCGTCCGTGGCAACGCCATTGGATGAACAGCGTTTATTACGCGAGCGATCCGGCGCGGCCGGCTACGAGCACCCATGCTTCAGCGCTTCAGCATCGCGCGGGCCGCTTTCGCGGCGCCCGGGCGGCCCATATCCACCGCGACGAAATGCGCGATCTTGCGCTCGCCGAGGTCGACCGCGACGTAGTCGTTCGGCGCTTTCGCGGTAAGGCCGTCCGACGCCGAATGGTATTCAATGCGCAGTTGTGAAGCGGTAACGACGAGCCGCAGATAACCGTAGTTGGTGTCATCGTAATTCTCGAGCACCACCACGTCGTTTTTCGCCGATGCCGCCTGCAAAACCTGCGGCGCGCGAATCGGTGCAGTGCCACTCGGCGCCAGTTTGATCAGGCCATGGCCCCCGTTACCGCACACAATATAGGGAATCTGCGTGCCATCCGCGCGACGGGTCCGTGTGAAGCGCTGATAGTTATGCGCATGCCCGGAAAGAAACGCATGCGGCCAAACGCCATTGGCTTCACAGACCTCATCGATCTGTTGCAGCATCGCGGTACTCGAGCCGTGGCCGCCCGCGCAATAGGGCGGATGATGATCGGCAATCAACAACGCACCCGTGAATTTTTCCGCTTTCACGCGTTTGAGCGCGGCGTCGAGGTAGTCGAGCTGACTGCGCCCAATGTGCGGATCCGAAATCACACCCGGGTCTTCGAGCGTATTGCTGTAGATCACCAGCACGCGCACGAACGGCGCCTCGAACGTAAAGAACACGCCGGGCTGAATCTGCGCGGTACGCGACAGACCACCGGCCTCCGGCGTCACAACGAAGTCTTCCGCGCAGAAGTTGCGCAGAAATGCCGCGAGACTCTTTGCATGCGCCTCGGGCGAGACCATGCCGTCGTGATTGCCCGCGCATGCCAGAATCGGTGCGGGATAGTTTCGATAGGGCTCGTAAAACTGATCGTAGTAGTACTTGCTCTCGCCGAAGCTGTAGACCACATCGCCGAGTAACAGCGCGAACTGCGGGATTTCCGCAGCGTTCGGCTCGGCGAAGTCGGCCGTCATCTTGTCGGCGACTTCATTCTGCGTGGCCGGTCCCGTTGTGTTGCCGCAATCACCGAGTGCGTGAAAGACGAGCTGTCCCGACGCCGTTACGGTATCGACCGCGCCGGTATTACCGCCAAACACCTCGGCGAGCGACAGTTGCGGTTCGACGCCACCGCGCGGCGCGGGAAACGGCAGCGGAAAGAGCTTGTGCTCGGCGTTGAGTTTATCGATCTCTTTGTACGCCGCGTCGTCCGATGGATGAGAAACGCGGAACACAGTCGGGTCGGCGGTCGGTTGCGGCTGCGCGAACACGGGATGCGTCAGCGCGCGCTCGCGCAGCGCGACGGAGGATGCATCGGCATTGCCCGGCTGAGGCACAGGCACGGCAGCCGCCGCCTTGCCTTCGCGCGCCTCCTTTCGCTTCGCTTTCTTGCCGCTGTCTTTCGTTTCGCTCTTCTTCGACTCGCGTTTTGCCGGCATGTGCGCCTCTTTCAAACTGATCGGTCGGGAATCTGGCAGGCAACGATATCCGTTGCAAACGTAGAACCTTACGACACACGCGTGTCGGAAAAGTGTCCGATCGAAGGCAAAAAGGGAGAGCACACCATTCAACACCGGCAGCGTTGAGCGCGCGGCGCGTTAGCAGGAATGCGCGTTCGTCGCGGCGGCCATGTACTGACTTGAATTTGTCACACACGCCCGTTATTTTTCAAGCGTAATTTACGACGTCGTCGCGCCCAGCAGAACCATGCTGTGGATGCCGGCTAAAGCCTGCTGCCACGCGTCGCTATTTCGTTCCGCCTGGCCGTTTTCGAATAGCGGCTTCAACAGCGCCAGCAGATCTTTCGACTGCGATGAACTGGAAGGTGTGGTCACATCCGAAACCAGAACGCCCCGCACGTATTCGGATTGACGCGTCGATTGACTCGACGACTGATTCAATGACGCACTCAGCAATTTGCCCTTTTCAGTGGCGATCTGGGTGGTGCTATCGGCGTCGTCGTTGATCTGCATGTAGTCATAGTTCTGCGAGGTCTTCGACGTGTTGAGCACCGGCGCACCGGTTCCCGCGAGCGCCTGGTGATAGCTCGCGCTCAGATGCGATTGCTGAGTTTGCGAGATCGTGCCCTTCAGAAAATTGCCTTCGCTGCTGGTGCTTTGCGATAGCTGATACGCGAATGCATCGACCTCGCCCAAACGGAACCGATTTGACGACACCGGCGTTTCGGTAACCGAAGCGCTGAAATCGGCGAGGCCTGTCAGCATCGCGTGGTCCGACTGCGCGAGCCAGGGCGCGTAGGCCGTGCCGGCGAGTTGTTGCGACGGTGTTCCGTCACTGCTGTTCATTTGCGAGAACGCGTCTTTGAACATGCTCATCAACGCCGCGTTGCCGTGACCGCGTGCGGTGGCATTGTCGATCTGCTTCAGATAGCTTGCAATGGCCTGGCTGCGCTGCGCGTCCGAGCCCCACAGCGCGGAATTGCTGGTATCGACGTCGACGTTCATCTTGCCCGCCGCGCCCGAGATACTCAGGGTTCTGGCGGTGCTGCTGGTAGAGAAATCGACCGCCAGATTGTTTGGCCCGTCGTTGGTGACATTGAACTGCAACTTCACCGATGACAACACCGACGGGTCCGTGTCCATCAAACCACTAAGGTCGATCGTGGGCGGTACGGCGCTCAGGCCGTTGATAGCCTGCTGAAAACCATCGGCCATTTTGGCCAATGCGCTGCGCTCGGCATCGCTGAGCTTGCCGCTGCTGTGCATGCTGACCGCGAGTGTGCCGCCGCCGCTATCCAGTGCGATATCCACTTCGACGCCGCTTGCGGTCTTAACCGTCAGTTTGATATCGCCTTGCGGACCCTGTGTCGATTGATCCAGGCCAGCGATCCCGCCTGTCGACGCGACATTGACCGATTGCGAGAAGTCGCTGCCCGTCGTCTTGAAGCGATCCAGCAGCGCACTGCCTAAGCCATAGAACTGACCGGAAATGGACTGCGACATGTCATTGCCCGCCATCGCCAAGGTCACGGCATCCGAGCTGTTTTGAGCCCATGTGACCGTTGACGCAGCGTTCGCGAGTTTGCCCTCTGGCGTATAGACCACGGGTGCATCGACGCCAATCATCGACGGGATCGTCACGATGGTCGACGCGGAGGTCATGACCGATTCCTGCGAAGCCGTCGCGCTCACGGAGGCCACGCTAGCGGTCGCATTCGATAACGGCGTCACTGTAAGTGCTGGCAGTGCATTCAACGGCGACAACGTGGTCATATCGAGCGGGCCTTATTTCCTGGTATGGGATAGAGGACGTCCGGCCGACATCCGCTTTGTCAGTCGCTATATCGGCAGTCGATACAGGATCTTTATATGTCTGACGAATGTTATGCGAGATAACTTGGGTCGAAGCTTTGGAACTACGTAACGGCGTAGCGAATGACCCATTGTGGGATCCTGCTTACCCAGGTTGCTTATCCGGGCTACGTCGCAGGATCCTGTGTGCGCACTATTCAGCTACCGAAGTACAGATTGCAGTAGCTGACCGGCCCGACACAACCCGCGTTCATCGTCGTATGTACCGGACGGCCGGACGACGAGCTGCCGTTCTGAGCCACACCGCCATACGACGATTGCGTCGCTTGCTGCGGGTCTTGCGCGGCAACCTTCGCTTCGGCTGCCTGAATGTCGGCGGGGTAGGTGGCGTCGTCGCTCGTTGACGGGTTGTAGCCAGCCTGTTCGACACGTACCAGGTCGGCGCGCACTTCAGCGCGCGTCACCGGCGCATTCGATTGTGCGAAGCTGAGAACAGGGGTAGCCAATGCGCCAGCGGCGAGAGCGAAACAAACGAGAACGTTTTTCATGATTCAGTTTCCTTTATGACTTGGTGAATTAGAGGGCAACGATTGCCCTAATGAAGTTGATACGTTAGCTACCGAAGTACGGCGTGCAGTAACCTGCGGGGCCGACACACTGCTGCGTTTTTGTGTGGGCGACTTCCTTCGCGGAAGCTTGCGTCATGACGCCGGCCGAAGCAGCAAAGACCAGCGCGAGAACGATAAAGAGTTTTGCTTTCATCTGGATGCCTAACTAGTTTGAGATTGAAGAGTCCTATCTGCGTGCTTGAAAATACCTCCTCGCCCGCTTACCGCTGCGTACTGCTTGCGAGGCGAAGGCACCGTCTCTGCCCTGGTGCCTTCGTTCGCGGCGCTTGTGTTTGCCGCCGTCCATACAAGGGCAAACACATCGAATCGCTGCTTATTCCAATTATTTTCTTGCCGACGAAATGACCCGAACCTTACATTCCCCTGAACAGGTGGGCGTACAGGCGGCTAACGATCAGCCGGGTCGGATTGCCGCGCAGGGTTAGCGTCAATTTCCCCGCCTCGTCCCGCTGGGCGGTCTCGATAGCCTCGCAGCGCACCACGGCGCCACGGTGGATCTGCCAGAATCGCTGCGGATCGAGTTGCGGCAACAGTTCGCGCAACGACACGCGGATCAGATGCTCGCGTTCAGCGGTCACGACACGAATGTATTTATCGGCAGCTTCGAAGAAGAGAATGTCGTCGATCGGGACCATCGTGATCGTATTCCCGGCGCTCGCCTGAATCACTCGCAGCGGCGCAGCGGCCGGCATTCTGCGCGACGGTTCCGGTTGACCGCCGGCCAGCAGTTCGCGCATCTGATCGACAACGGTATTCAGCGAAGCGACCGCCGCTTGTGGCGGTTGGCGGTCTTGCAGGCGCTCCTGCAGACGTGCGCAGGTTTTGGCGAGGCGCTCGGTCTGCACCGGCTTCAGCACATAATCAAAGGCCGAGCGTTCGAATGCCTGCAGCGCATATTGGTCGTAGGCGGTCACGAACACGATCAGCGGAAAGTGCTTGCCGTCGTCGGGCCAGTCTTCGGTCAGCGCCTCGGCGCACTCCAAACCCGTCATACCCGGCATGCGGATATCGAGGAACAGAATATCCGGCTGCAAACTTAGCGCCTGCTCCGTCGCCGTTTCGCCGTCGCCGACACTGGCGACGATCTCCAGATCAGGCCACAGCCTGAGCAATTCGGCTTGCAGGTTGGCGGCCAGCAACGCCTCGTCTTCCGCAATCAAAGCTGTCGTCTTCATGATGGTTTTACCGTTGATACGGAAGCGTGACGGTCACGAGAGCGCCCCCTTCCTTGTCCGTTGCGGGAATCAGTTCGATGTGGCCGGCGTGGCCGTAGAGTGCTTCGAGGCGCTCGCGGACCTGTTGCAAACCGAAGCGGGCACCGTGCTCCGGCAGCGCGTCGAGTCCAACTCCGGTGTCGCGCACGGTGAGTATCAGCAACCCACCTTCAAGCATGGCCGTTACTTCGACCCGGCCGCCTTTCACCTTCGGCTCCAATCCGTGCTTGATCGCATTTTCGACCAACGGTTGCAGGAGCAATGGCGGCAATGGCAGCGTGGCGAGTTCCGCCGGCAGTTCAAGCCGTATTTGCAGCCTTGAGCCCATCCGGATCTGCATCAACGCGAGGTAGTCGGCAATGCGCTCGAATTCGGTTGAAAGCGGATGCAGTCCGGTACGCGACGCCTCGAGCGTAGCCCGCAAATAAGCGATCAAATGATCGAGCATGCCTTGCGCACGCGGTGCGTCGTGGCCGATCAGCACACGCAGATTAGCCAGCGTGTTGAACAACATATGCGGCTCGAGCTGCGACTCCAGCAACTTCAGGCGATTTTCCGCCGCTGTGCGCAGTGCCGCTTGTGTACGGGTTTCCATGGCAGCCATGCGAGCACGTGCATAAAGAAAGTAGTTAATGCCGATGGCCGGGACCAGTGCCACGACAATGCTGAGAAGAACCATGCGCGTGTCCGCCGCGATGATCAGAGGCTCGCGATGCGTGCCCGTGAGCAGATCGCCGAGAGCGACGCCCGCAAAGTACCCCACGATCAGCGAACCGACGATCCACGGCGCCATCAATCCCCAGCCCGGCCAGTTCCGCTTCGCGTCGAGGTTCTCGGGAAAGCGCTTACGCAGCCAGTAGGACAGCCCGTGACGTCCCGCGACAATCAGCGCCTGAGTGAACGACACGACGAGAAAGGCGTACATCAGATCTTTCATGAACGACTCCTCGTAGATCGTGCTGTACAGCCACGCGCTGCCGACGGTGGTCGGAATCGTCACCCGAAGCGTTCGCAGCAGCCATCGGGGTGGGGTCGGAAGTAGGTTCATTGCGCAGTATCGAATCCGGGGGTTGATCAATAACTCAGATAACAGGTCGATGCTTATCACATTTCCCGCCATACCGACGAATCTTGTTCGTCGCGTGGTACACGGAAAGTTCGTCGATGGCATGTTGGCGTCCCGCTATCTGTGGATTAAACCTGCTGTGACGCCATCTTCGCGAACATACCGGTCTCACGCCATCGCGTTGCGACGAGCGGCGCCTGCATGTCGCGAAATGAACCTACGCGGCGCGAAGTGCAGGTCTCAAACGGCTGAGCCGCATCAGCGCGTAACGAAAACGAAAGATGGAAACGCTCGCGGGCCTATCGGGTGCCGTCGTCGCCTGATCGTGTGATCGCCTGAAAGATAAATCTCTGGACCAGTGAACACCGGTTTCAAACATGGCGACGCCGTTATGTTGAATATGCGAGAGATTTCCCATAGGCCTTTTCCGCTTCTCGCGTACCTCTCTATTTTGGCAGCTACGTAGCCCGGCAGGTGCGACCTATATTTCGACTGCGGTTCGCCCGGACCCTGCCGCGACAACGTCCCGGTACGCATGATTTTCATGCACTGGCGGCCGTGCGATGCAAGTTCGTGCTGCGGCAAGACCCTCTACATTAATTAGGAGTTCCTATGTCACGCGTGACCGATGTGCTCGTCTCATTCGATACAGCGACGATTCTGCAGAAGTACCCGAACCCCAGTAAGAACCCTAACGCTCCGACGCAGATCGATGCGCGCTATGTCTATATGATCACCAATCAGGACAACGTGATCTCGGGCCAGGCAGGCGGCGAACTCGACATCAAGGCACAGGTGGGCGATCTGATCCGGTGGCGCGAAACGAGCCTCTCGCTGGGCTTCGAGACGCAGGCGATTTTCTATCGCTTCATCGGCAACGTGGGCAACGAGCTGATCTCGACGCCGACGCCGCGCATGGCGGAAGCCTCGATTCCGGTGCCGAACACGAGCTCGCCGGCCACGCCGACTTGCCAGAAGGTGGCGAACTATTACTGGTCGTCGGAAATGCTGAAGGAGGGCCGCGTGACTTACCACTTCAACTTCCAGATTATCGACCGTAATTGCCAGTCCAACGGCTGCTTCTCGTGGGATCCGTTTATCTCGATCCACAACTGATGCTGACGGGCGGGCGATTGCTGCACGGCGATCGCCCGCTTTCTTCTCTTGTCACGCCGGAGAGTGCCCATGCCAGCTCAGCATGACGATGTCCTCGTCATCGTCGACGCCGCCGCGCTGCTCGCAGCGCATCCCGACGCCAGCCTCGATGCCGACGCGCCCACGCCGATCGACGGCCGGCACGTCTATGTGATGAACGCCGGCGACGCGCAACAGATCGGTCGTAACGACAGCCGGATAGCGGCCAGACTCAGCGCGGGAGATGAGTTGCATCTGCGCGAGAGCGCGATGTCGTTGAGAGCCGAAGAAAGCGTTGTCTTTTACCGTTTCGCTTTGGCGGATGAGGGCGTTATTACTCCGCTGGAGGCCGTGGCACACCATGCAACGCTGTCCGTACCGAATCCGGACGACCTGCTGCAGCCGAAAACCCAGCAGATTGGCGGGCATTACTGGCGCAGCGAAGTACTGGCGACAGGTAGCACGACGTGTGCGGCGGATTTCATCGTGGTCGGCAACGATGAGAAGGTGCGCGGTTATTTCCGCTGGGAGATCAGTATCGACATAGAGACGTAACGCCGCACATTCGCGGCATTGAGAATTCAGCCGCACCGGCACGCTGGTCATCAGCCGTCGGTCGGCCCCTCGACCTTGAAGAACTCGAGTCGCGCAGACTCGTGGCACAGCACGCGCTCAACGCGGATATCCTGTCATCGCGTACTATCTGGACTATCGAATTCGCCTGGCCGCTTCTCCGCCAGGCCGTCCTTCCGCGTTGCACGTCATCCCGTCATCAAGGTGAGACCCATGTTCCAGCGTTTCCTGAAGCCGTCCCTGGCAATCGCCATGCTATCTGTGTTAGCCGCGTGCGCGACACCACCGTCCGCTCCCGTCAGCTCTTCCTCCAGTTCTTCCAATGCCAATACCTCCATTACGCCGCCGCAAGGTACGCGAGCCATGACATTGGCCGCGGCCGGCGTGCAGAACTATTCGTGCGAGTTCGACGCGCAGCATCGTCTGGGATGGGTGTTCAAGAGTCCGCAAGCCATGCTGTTCGATACGAGTGGTCATGCGGCGGTTCGTCACGGCGCGGGCCCATCGTGGGAAGCGGAAGACGGCAGCAAAATCGTGGGTCATGTGCTTGCACAGCAACCGAGCGAAACGCCGGCAAGCATTCCCCAACTGCTGCTTGAAACGCATGGCACGGGCGCCAGCGGCACACTTGCGGATGTCCGCTACGTGCAACGTCTGCACACTGTCGGCGGCTTGGCGCCACAAGCATCGTGTTCGACGGAGCATCAGATCGGAAGCTCGCCCTATCTTGCCGACTACGTGTTCTACCGGTAACAGCTCCATTCAACGCCCAAGGAGAGTGTTTTGCCAGAAGGTCTTCTTCATCTTTACACCGACGCGCAATTTATCAGCCCTTATGCCATGTCGGTTTTCGTAACGCTTCACGAGAAGCGTTTGCCGTTCGAGCTTTCCACGATCGATCTCGCCAATAACGCGAATCATGAAGCGGGCTATGCCGCCCAATCATTGACGCAGCGCGTTCCCACATTGATACATGGCGAATTCGCTCTGTCGGAGTCGTCGGCGATCACTGAATATCTCGACGAGGCGTTTCCCGAAACGCCCGTCTATCCGCAAGCGCGTATTCACAAAGCGCGAGCGCGCCAGGTACAGGCGTGGCTTCGCAGTGATCTGATGCCGATCCGACAGGAGCGCTCCACGGAGGTCGTGTTCTATCGCGCGCCGGGCGCGCCGCTGTCCGCTTCGGCCAATGCCGCCGCTCAAAAGTTGTTCTCCTTGGCCGAGACGTTGCTCTCCAGCGATTCACCGAATCTGTTCGGCGAGTGGTGCATTGCCGATCTGGATCTTGCGTTGATGCTGAATCGCCTCGTGCTGAACGGCGACGCAGTGCCCGAGAAATTGGCCGACTACGCTACGCGGCAGTGGCAACGTCCGTCGGTGCAGCGCTGGCTGGAACTGGAGCGTCCTCCGCTGTAAAGGCGGCAGCCGCGCGCGGCGCCGTGCAAAGAGCTTGCGGAAATTAAAGGCTGGCGCCCGCACGGCGCGCCGTACTTGAGCGGCGGCAGTAAGCGCTCATCATCAGGAAGCTGATCACAAAGCTCACGCCGCCGACAAGAAGCAGGCCGGTCTCTCCGAACAGCGGCAGCAAATTCGTCAGCAGCCCGGTGACCACCCACGCCACCGCCATTACCGACCCGGCAATACCGAGTGCCCAGCCTTGCCGTTGTTCGCTGACGGCGTCGGAGTAAGCGGTGTACATCGTTGTGTACGCCACCATGTCGAAACAGCCGACTAGCGTGGCGAGACACCACAACACGATCTCCTGCGGAAATAGCGCGGACAGGATCTGACACACGCCGGCGATCAATAAGCCGGTCTTTGCAATGTCGACCACGCCCCAGACCCGGAGCATGAGCCGCACGACGAACAGCAGACCCAAAACGAAGCACACACCGATCAAGCCGCTGAACAGGCCGAGTTGCGAGCTCGAATAGTGGAATTTCGTTTGCAGCAACAGCATGATGGTCTGCAAATACAGCCCATACCCCACCTGCATCAGAAAGAAGACGACCGACAGAAACGCCACCTCTTTGTGCATTGCCGCCTGATAGACGATACGCAGCGGCAGCAACAGATCGATGCGGGTCGCGCCCACTGCCTGCGCCGTGTCGCGATACGAGCATGCGGTCCAGATTGCGCACGCGGCCGATAGTGCGCCGACCAGCAGGAAGGGGGTTCCATAGTTGAATATCGGCGCGATGGTTCGATCCGACGTGACGCCGCCCAGCACCGGGCCAACGATCACACCGGCGCTAAACGCCAGCGACATGATGCTCATGTTGTAAGCCTTGTTGTCGGGCGTACTCATGTCGGTGATCGCCGCTTGCGCAATGCCCTGGCAGCCCGCCATCAGACCGCTCAAACCGCGCCCAACGAGCAGCAACCAGACGCTAGCCTGAAACACACCGAGCGCCATGAGAAAGTAGCTGGCCGATAGCCCGGCAATGCACAACAACAGGATCTTCCGTCGGCCATACCCATCCGATAAATTGCCCATCAGCGACGAGCCGAAGAACATAAAGAACGGATAAATGCCGTAACCCAGCCCGAGGTAAAAGTTGCGGAGCTGCGGCGTAGCATCGGTCGCCAGAATACCGGCCTGCGGATCGTTGAATATCGCCGACATCATCGGATAGACGAGGCCGAATCCCATCGCATCGATCGCGATGGCGAGCAGACACGGGCCGAGAAGCTTGAGGTTGAGTTTCGATCTGGACAGGGACATTCGCGCTCCGTGGGCAATGACTCGATGCCCGCAACGGTAACGTTCACACTCACCCTGCCGGTAGGTCTCCGCAGCCGATAACAGCTATCGGTGGAACTGATACGATACGGCGCATGGACCTACTGGCGGCAATGCGAATCTATGTGCGGGTAGTGGAACGCGGCAATATGTCGAGGGCCGCGCGCGACCTCGACATTGGCCAGCCTGCCGTTAGCGAACGTATTGAACGGCTGGAGCGACATCTCGGCGTCAAGCTGCTTCGCCGTAGCACCCGCGTCGTCTCGTGCACGGATGAGGGCAAGCTCTTTTACGAACGCTGCAAGCAGGTGATCGACGCAGCCGACGAAGCCTGCGCCGCCGTGTCGCAACAGGATCCCAGGCTGCGTGGCGTGTTACGTATCGCGGCGCCGCAAGGTCTCGGCGAAATCGTATTGCCGCGCATTTTGCTGGGTATTCGTGAGCAGCATCCGCAACTCAACATCGATCTGATATTGAACGACCAGATGGTCGACCCCGTCACCGAGGGCGTGGATATTTCGTTGCGGCTGGGACAACTGGGCGAAGGGAGTTTTATCGCTCGTCCACTGGGACATGTTCGGCGTGTACTGGTGGCGGCCCCTGCCTATCTAGAACGATGCGGCCTGCCGGATCATCCCGATGAACTGATCGCGCATCCATTCATTCGCGTGATGGGTCTGTTCGGCGACGGCATGCTGAGGCTGTTCGATGAACAGAAGGCACTGATCTCCGCGCCGGTTTCGCCGGCGCTTAGCGTGAGCCATTGGCGGCCGGTTTACGAGTTGTTGTTGGCGGGTGCGGGTATCGGGGTGCTTCAGGAACCCGTCTGCGCCGAGGCAATTGAGAGCGGTCGTTTGATTCGGCTGCTACCTCGATATACCGTGCCGGGTTTTGAATTGAATGCGCTGTGCGCGCGCCCTATTCCGTCAAGAACACGCACCATCATGACCGTGCTGGAAAGAGAACTTCCCGCTGCACTCGATAACTTCTCTGCCAACTACACCGCACCGAGTACGGCAAGCAAAAAGCAACGCATTAAACCGACGCCGCTCGTGGCGGGCGATCCCAACGTTTGACGAGACTCGCGACCATCCCTATCGTCACGACCGCAATACCAGCCAGCGTGAGCGAATGAGGCTGCTCTTTCAACAGTAGTGCGGCCTCAATCGTGGCGAGGAGCGGCACCAGCGCGGCGAACGTCGCGCCAATAGCCGGTCCCAGGATCGAGACGGCTTTGCTGAAGAAGTACAGCCCCAGTATCGACACCAGCACACCTTGATAAACCGCCTGAATAGCGACGGCGGCGATCGGCGCATGCAGGAGCGGCGATAAACCCCGGCTCAACACATAGAACGGACTATAGAAAAGCGCCGAGCCGACCGATACGATTGCCGTCGCGCGAATTGCGCTGACGGCATATCGCTTCGTGGTGACGTTATAGATCGCCCAGAGCAGTCCGCCCAAAACGAATAGCGTGATGGAAAACGCGCCGCCCGTGTTGGACAGTACATCGAACGCGGCCATGCCCATGCCGAACAATACGGTCAGAATGCCGATTTTCTGTGCGGTGGAAAGCGTGTCCTTGATCACGAACCTGCCGAGAATGGCCGTGAATGCAATCATGCTGCCGGGCGTCAGCGCGAAATAGCCGACCGGCGCGCGGCTCACCCCAGTAGCGACTAGCAGGATATAAGGCGCGCCCACGCCGACGACCATCACCAGTGCGGGGACAAGGCCGAGTCCGTTGAGCTTGCCTCGTAGCAATACCGGTAATAGCAGAATGCCGGAAACGATGAAACGGACGAAAACGATGTCATAGGAATCCAGCGTCGAATGCGTGACGCCAAGACGCGTCACGACTGGAAACCCTCCCCAGATCACGGCCGCAATCAATCCATAGCCAATCCCGGCCAGTCTCTCGTTTGTCATTGTTTTCCTTCCTCACGTTCCGTACCGTCAACCTACGGGTTCGAACTCATGCCGGAAGGATGCAGCGGCGCGTTGCGTGCGTCCAATACATTGTTGCCGTGTTATTAGGTCGGAAAAGCTCTTAGTGTTCCAGCGCCGACTCTCCCACCCGCCCCTCCGCCGACTGCGCATTCACCCGAAATCTCCCCGGACTCACCCCCGTGTACCGCTTGAACGCGATACTAAAAGCCGTATCCGACTGGTAGCCGATTCGTGAAGCGATCCCCGTCAACGATTCGTCGGAATGCTTGAGCGCGGAACGCGCGATCGTCATACGCCACTGCGCGAGATATTCGACCGGCGCAGTCCCCACCTGACTCCGAAACCGCTGCGCGAATGCCGTTCGCGACATCCCGACCGCCGACGCCAGACTCTCCACCGTCCAGCGCTCGCCGGGCTGCGCATGCATCATCGACAGCGCGCCGCCTATCTTCGGATCGGCCAGCGCGCCGAGCCAACCTTCGGGCTCGCGCGCCGACGCCAGATAAGCGCGCAACACGTGAACCAGCACGAGCGCCGCCAGACCGCTGCGCGCCACGTCCGCACCGACATGCAAGTCGTCCGTCTCCCAGTTGAGCAGATCGAGCACACGCGATAACGCATGCGTGCCGACGTCCGACGCGCGCAGATGAATCAGCGGCGGCAAGTGTCGCAGCAACAGATCGCTGACGTCGTTCTCGAACGTGAAGCGACCGCTCGCGAGACTAACGCTTTCGTTATCGCCCTCGCCCTGAAAACGCACCACGCCATTGCTGCTGCGAATCGGCTGAAACGCGGTGGGACCTTCGAGCGCGGGTCGGTTTGGGTCGCTGGCGGAATAGAACGGCTGACCGTCGGTGAGCATGTAGAAGTCGCCGCGTTCGAGCACAACCGGCTCCGCACTCCCTTCGATCCACAGAAAGGAGCGCCCTTCGAGCATGCCGCCGAATTTGATGTGCTGATACGAAGGGAACCGGAAGCTCCATGCGCCTCGTCCCTCGAATCGCGATGTCAGGATACTGCTCACGCGCAGCATCGAGAGTACGTCGGATAGAGCATCCATAAATGTACGATCGAATAAGAATCAGACCGTTTTGATTATAGCCAGCAACGAAGGCCAGCGCGATCATGAGCTCACTTTCACGACGCCATCCGTGTCGTTACCTGAACCTCATCAAGGAGCACTCGCATGAAAGCCTGGCAACTCGAACGTCTCGGTGGAACACTCAGCCTGATCGACCTGCCCATTCCCGAACCGCGCGCGGGTGGCGTCGTGGTGCGCGTCGAAACGTCGTCATTGCTGTCGTATATGAAAGACTACGTGGACGGCAAGCTATCGATCTATCACACGCCGGATCGTCCGTTCATTCCCGGCGGCAACGGTATCGGTTTCGTTCACGCAGTGGGCCCGGACGTCTGGCATCTGAAGCCCGGTCAACGGGTGGTGTTGTCGTCCCATTTCGTTGCGCAGGAGAACGTCGCGACGCCCGCGGAGATGCTGCTCGGCATCACGGCCATCAGTGCCGACTCGGGCCCGCTGCAGTCGGACTGGCCGGATGGCACGCTGGCCGAGTACGCGTCGTTTCCCGCCAGCGCCGTGACGCCCGCGGACGACCTGGCGCCACTGAGCGCCATCCAGCTCGCCATGACGACGCGCTGCATCGTGCCATTCGGTGGACTGTTGCGCGGTAGGCTCGCTGCCGGCGAGACCGTGGTCGTCTCGGGCGCGACGGGCGCCTACGGCACAGCGGCGATCATGGTCGCCCTGGCGATGGGCGCGGCACGCGTCGTAGCGCTCGGGCGCAATCCGCGTGCGCTCGAAGCCGTCGCGCAACTCGCCCCTGCGGGGCGCGTCACGACAGTCGCGGCAACCGGCGACGTCGACGCGGACCGCGACGCGATTCGCCGCGTCTGCGGCGGCGGTGCACAACTCGCGTTCGACATGGTCGGCAACGCGGGCGATCCGAACATGACGCTCGCCGCGCTGCGCAGTCTGTCGAGAGGCGGCCGCCTTGTCGTGATGGGTAGCATGAACGTGCCGTTGCCGGTGCCGTACACCGAAGTGATGTTGAACGGCTGGGAGATCCTCGGTCAGTTCATGTATCCACGCGATGCCTACCGGCGTCTGCTGGACCTGATCCGCAGCGGACTGCTCGACATTGCGCCGCTACGCGCGCTCGTCTATCCGTTGAATGCGTTGCCTGAGGCGATGGCGGCCGCCGCCAACGCCGGCAATCTCGAGTGTGTCGTCATGAACCATCGCGATGAATGACGCACGGCCTGGCTTTGCATCACGACAGCGCGCGCGCCAACGCGATCACCCCTGACGCGATATCGTCGACGCCGACCGACGCAAACCCAAGGACCAGCCCCGCCGGCGCTGGTCGGTCGACCGCGTGGCGCGACAGCGCCCGCGTTTCGATGCCTTCGAGCGCCGCGCGGCGCACTACTTCGTTGTCGTCGGTGTCGCGCGGCAAGAAGGCCGGCGCGTCGAGTCCGGCAATGATCGGCGGCACCTCCAGCAAGCCGGCAAGATATCGCGTCACGTTGGCCGTCAACGCTTCAGCGCGCTCGCCGTAAAGCACGCGCATGCGCCGGATATGCCGGCCAAAATGGCCATCGGCGATGAACTCGTGCAGCACCGATTGCTGATCCAGCGGCACATGCCGTGCGGTCAACGACAACGCGGCCACGAACGGCCCGACGAGGCGGTCGGGCACGATCGCATACGCGGTTCGCAGCGCGGGAAACAGTAGCTTGCTGAACGTGCCGCAGTAGATCACGTGGCCGTCGTCGTCGAGGCTCTTCAACGCCGCCAGCGGATTGCCCGCGAAACGGTATTCGCTGTCGTAGTCGTCTTCAATGATGACCGCGCCACGTTCACGCGCCCATTCGAGCAACGACAACCGGCGTTCGAGCGCGAGCGGTGGCCCCATCGGCGCTTGCCGCCCGGCCGTCACGAATGCGAGGCGCGCGTCGGGCGCGTGTCGGCGGGCCCATTCCACATCGAGGCCGCTGGGGTCGACCGGCACGCCGATCACGCGCGCGCCCGCTGCCTCGAGCACGAAGCGCGCGCCAACGTAGCCGGGATCTTCGATCCACGCGGCGTCGCCCGGATCGAGCAGCAGACGCGCGGAGAGATCGATCGCCTGCTGAACGCTGCCGAGCATCACGACGTGATCCGCCGAACACGCGATGCCGCGCGACATGCCCACATAGCCGGCGATCGCTTCACGTAGCGGCCGGTAGCCTTGTGCTTCGCCATCGCCGAGCAGATCACGCCGGGTGCGGCGCGCGCGTTTGGCCGCAATGCGCGCCCAGAGATCGAACGGAAACGCGTCGAGGTCCGGCTGGCTCGCGCGGAAAGCGCGTGCCGGGATCGAGCGGCCGCTGAGTTGGAAGGCGCTGCGGGCGAGCAGGCGTCCGCGGTTGGAGAGCACCACGGCTGGTCGCTGCGCGCCGCTCTCGTCGTCTTTGCTTTTGCTGTTGCTGTTGCTGTTGCTTTTGCGTTCACGTACCGATGAGCGGCCGTCGCGCTTCTTGATCGACGTAGGTTCGCCTCGATCGCCACTGTCGATGCGCCGATCCGGCAATTCAGCCGCGACGAAACTGCCACGCCCTACCGCGCCTGCCAGATACCCTTCCGCGTCGAGTTGCGCGAACGCACCCAACACGGTTCCGCGCGACAGCTCGAAGCGCGCCGCGAGATCGCGTGTGGAAGGCAGCCGCGCGCCCGGCGGCAAGCGGCCGCTCAGAATCGCGGCGCGCAGTTCGTCATAGAGCCAGCGCTGCCGCGACACGCCGTCGGGTCGCGGCGCTAAGGCGAGTTCAATCTGTTCTGCCCGTCGCACCGGTTTCTCCGTCAAATTGGCTTAGTTATTTTCTCGATAATGGACCTTTTTTGCGACCATTAACAGCCCTATTCTGCTCTTCATCGGAAGCACGGCATGCCGTCGCGGACGTTCGCTATCGCTTACGGGAGAGAAGAGGAATGGCACACAAAATATTTGTTGCGGGCGCAACCGGCGCGATTGGCGCCGCGCTCACGCCGCTGCTGATCGAGGCGGGCTACAAGGTTTTCGGCAGCACGCGGCGTGCGGAGCGCGCGAAACAACTCGAAGCGGCAGGCGTCGTGCCGGTTGTCGTCGATGTATTCGACGCGAGTGCGCTGCGGGATGCACTACGTTCCATCGCGCCGCATAGTGTGATTCATCAACTCACGGATCTGCCTGCGGGACTCGATCCTGCCCGGATGGCCGAGGCCGTGCGGAACAACGCGCGGATACGCGACGAGGGCACACGCAACCTGATTGCCGCCGCCATCGCGGCCGGCAGCAACCGGTTGATCGCGCAAAGTATTGCGTGGGCGTATCGGCCAGGCGCTACGCCGTACGACGAAACGTCACCGCTCGACGTCGACGCGGAAGGCGCGCGCGGTATCAGCGTGCGTGGCGTCGTGGCGTTGGAGCAGCAGGTTTTGGAAGCCGCGTCGTTGAATGGCACGGTGCTGCGATATGGACAGATCTACGGCCCTGGCACTGGAGCAGACGCGCCGAAGGGTTCGAGCCCGCTACACGTCGAGGCTGCTGCGTACGCGGCCTTGCTGGCGCTTCAACAAGGCGCTGCGGGTGTGTACAACATCGCGCAAGACGACGCGGAAGTCACCAGCGTGAAGGCAAAACGTGAGTTGCGCTGGCGAGCAAGCCTGTGTCGGGTGGCACGTGTATGAACGCGCGCATGCTGTCGTGTCTGTCGAATCGGTCGAATCTGACGGCCGGCAAACCCGCGCTGTTTGCCGCGCTCGCGGTGGCCGTGCTGTCGCTCGGTCCGGCGGCGCCTCGCTCGGCGTTCAACTGGTTCGCTACGCTTTGTGGCGGTACCCAAGGCAGCGGTCCACTACTGTCCAACGGCTCGCCGAACACGAATGCGAATGCCAATGCAGCGAGCCGGCCGGCGTCGATTATCAAGGTGTTGTCATGCGAGGCGCTGCCCAATGCGCCGGGCAAATCAATCACGATGATCACCGTTGAGTATCCGCCGCTCGCGTTCACGCCGGCGCATCGTCATCCGGGGTCGGTGACGGCCGTCGTGCTGCAAGGAACGGTGCGCTCGCAACTAGGTGGCGGAGCGGCGATCAATTACGCCGTGGGACAGACGTGGTTCGAGCCGCCGGGCACGCTTCATGTGTTTGCCGAGAATCCCGATCCGGTTCATCCGGCGAAACTGCTGGCGACGTTTGTCACGGATACGGGGTGTGGAGCGTTGGTGTTGCCGCCCGATTAGCACTCGACTAGCGGGGTGCCGCGGGCATACGCCGGTTGGCCACGGAGTCGACATCACCAGATCGGCCAGCGGCGGAACGCACCGACGTGAATGTCGCTACGCGTTTTTGAAGGTGCTAAACAAAGTCTTCGCCAGCGAACTCATATCGTCGCCGCCCTCGCGCAGCGACGCGATCCCGGCGCCGACGGCCATCGTCCTCTCCACTCTGCGTGCGTGATCTCGTTCGACGCTTTCCCGAATGGCCAGCGGAAGCGCCGCGACCTGAGCGACAACCTGAAAATCGCCGAGTCCTGCGAGCATCGGATTGTCGGAACCGCTGAGCATGGAGCGCGCGTCGGCCTTGAAAAGCACTAACGGCTTGCCCGCATGCCAGGCGAGCGATGCTTCCACCACCGTGCCTTCATCGGCAACACGGCCATTCAGATTCGCGACAACAACATCGCAGCGTTCGAGCAGTTGATACGTATCCAGGCTGAAGATCGCGCGATCGAGAATCTGCGCGGCTTCTTCAACCGACGCGCCCAACTTCTCGAGTTCCGGTTTGAGTCGCGCAAATTCCAGACCATCGCGATGCGGCAGAAACGTCGCGAAACCGGCGGCTTCCAACGTGTGAGCAATCGAATCCATTTCCGCGCGTTCGGCCGCGTTGAAGAGCGGACCTGCGCAATACACGCGTAGCATTTTTTGCGTCTCCTGAAGGGTGGCCTTGAATCGCGAGACGCCTTCGCGGCATTCGCCGCATGAATCGTCCCACTGCCAGGAGCTTAACGCGCCGACAAACAACATGCTGAATCAGGCCACCTGTCGCTCATATTTGTCGCTCAGGCGAGGACGCTGAGCGAACCTCGCCGCGTTCCCTTCACCGCATTAATCGTAGTGACGATGCCGATGATGCCGCTTGCCCGACCGATAGCCGCGCGAATAGTCGTCCGAGTACGAATTGGAGCGCGACATGTTGCCGCCGAGCGCCGACCCCGCGCCGCCGCCCAACGCCGCACCGACGAGGCCACCGCTGCGGCCGCCCATCGCATTGCCGGCCGCGGTGCCCGCGCCGCCGCCCAGCGCGCCGCCGATAATCGCGCCCGTGCGCTCACGACGGTTCGACGTCACCGCACCGCCCGCGCCGCCGCCGACCGCGCCACCGAGAATAGCGCCGGTACTGCCGCCGACCGCACCGCCCAGGGCAGCGCCGGCGACACCACCGAGCGCGCCGCCAAGGGCGTTGTTCATGTCACCGGCCATGGCCGGCAAAGAAGCCGCAGCGCTGAGCACGGCAATAGCAAGCATCTGAACGAGTTTCTTCGGCATAAAAAAGCTCTTTTGTGTTTAGGACGGCGCCGAGTATAACCGGCAATTTGAAAGCTTTTTGTAACCGCCTAAACACACGTCCGTAAGACGTGTAACAAAAGATCTATGCCGTTTTACCGCCCTTATCCGCGTCGTTTCTTCTTCAACTCGATCGTCTCGAACAGCTCATAGTTTTGCGTCGGCGTCTGGTCCGCGCCGGGCGCGTGATAGTAGTTCATCGTGATCGTCGTCTCGCCGCCGTGCTCACCCGGATCGTGATCGAACACGGCGATCCCGTAGCCCGTGCCGGTATCGCGCTGCGCGGACCAGATCGCGTCTTCAACCGCATCCGCGCCGGCGCGTACGAATGTGCCCGCCGTCGTGCCCGGAACCGGACGGTTCGGCCGCGTGAACAGGCGCGCTTGCGGCATGCCCGTGCCGGCGTCCACGCCGTACACATCCAGCGGCGCGCTGGTGCCGCCGCCGCCGAGAATCAGGTGAATCGTGCCGTGGCTCGTATCGAACGTCGACGCACCGGACGACACCGCCGACATCACCGGCTTCGGCTGCAACGTATCGACCGGACGGCCCGTGGCGATGTCGGTGCCTTTGTTGTGATTGCAACCACGCACGGGGTAGCTGCGCTCGTAATCGTGATCGTGACCGCACAACACGAGGTCCACACCGTAGCGATCGAACAGCGGCAGCCACGCTTCGCGCAGACCCTTGTCCGAGCCGTTGCCGGTCTTCGACGAACTCAGCGCGTCCTGATGCATCTGCACGACGATCCAGTCGACTTCGCTGTCCTCCGCGGCATGGCGCAGGACGCGTTCGAGCCAGCGGGTTTGCTCGCCGTCGCTATAGCCGCGTACGTACAGCGAAGTGCCCGGTTGAATCGGCGGATTGCCGGTGCTGGCCACCGGCACCAGCGGGGCCGGGCCGGCGACGAAAGCGGCGGCGTCCTGATAGACGATATCGTCCGCATCGAGCGAGATGAACAGCACCGAGCTCACGCGGAAGCTGTACCAGCGCCCCTGAAAACGCGTGTGATTGTCCGGCAGCGTATAGCGCGCGAGGTACGACGCGAGGCCCTGTTCGCCGTTGTGAAATTCGAGTTCGTGATTGCCGGGACACGGCATCCACGGACGATTGGCCGCCGAGGTCTGGCAGTTGTTGCCGAAGTCGCGCCATACATCTGGCTGATGCATCGGGTTCAGATTCGCGTAGCAAAGGTCGCCGTTGAGCAGATGGAACAGCGGCTCGAAACGCTCGACCGCTTGCACCGCGAAACGGCTTTGCGGCGACGACAAAACCCAACCGGTATTGGGCGTCGCGAGGTCACCGTAGCTGGTCCAGCGAAACGCCGCGCGGCCGCGCGGCGCGGTGCGAAAGTTTGCCGTGAAAGGCTGCGCCGCGTTGCTGTCGTTCTCGGCGGTAACTTCGTATTCGTAACTCATGTCGGACTTCAGGTCACGCAAACGCGCGTGATACGCGAACACCACTTCGCCGTTGATGCCGTCGGTGTACGTGCTTTGCACAGCGTGCACCGTGTGCTTCGCGCCACCCGCGGCGCCGAAACGCACTTGCGGCTTCACCGCTTGCGCAAGCGTCGCCCACGACACGGTGGCTTCGCTCGACGGATCGTTGCCCCACGTCAGGTGGATCTGTTCGGGCGTGCCGTCCGGCGTGCTACTCGCGGCACGCGCCGTCGACGCGAACGTGCTCGCTGCGGTAGCGAGGCTGGAGGCGCCGGCAAACTTCAAAAACCCACGACGCGAAACGATGGAAGCGCCCTGTTCGGACGGCACAGCATTGGCGATTTTCTTGTTCGACATGTCTGGTATTTTTCTATGGGTGGAAGGATGCCGGCGAATACGCGGAGAGACCATGCGGCTGCGTAGGCGGCAAGGATGCGGCTGAATGTGCACCACGAAGGTGACCCGCGATCCTAGCCGTGAAGCTATGACAGCCGGATGAAAACAGTCATACGAAAAGTACCGTGAATCAGCGTGCGATTGAGAATGGCGAGCCAGAACAGGCGGCTTCGATGTCAGGCGAATAATTCTTACGAATTACCGACATTTACGGCGCCGCAGTCACGAAAGTGAAAGGGGAGTTGACGCGCACGAGGGCGGGGTGAAGTGATGCGAGGTAATGCGAAGTGATGCGTTGATCGCGAAGCCGCCGGAAGCATGAATCCGTCATACGGACTCATGTTTCCGGCGACCTGCGTTCGTTCAGGCTTGGGGAGCCGTGTCGTCGGTGGCTTGCGTGTCGGCTGCGGCGTCTTGCGTCTGGTCGTCTTTCTTTTCGACCATTTCTTCCAGCTTACCGGCGCCTTCGAAACCGGCTACAGCCGCGATGCCTTTCGTCAGCAAGCCTGCGCCCGGATCCACTTTTTCTGCTGCTTCAACAGCGGCGAATGCCCCTGCAATCTTTCCTGCTTCGTCCAAGAGTCCCATGGCGCTCTCCTCGAAAAAAAGTGAATTAGCATCCTCTCACGAACTCGGCGGCTTGTCGTCAAATGTCAATTGAACATGACGATTGGCGGATAAGTCGGCGGCGACGCACTATCGCTTCGGCGGTTGAGGATTGTTGGCAGGATTCGTATCGAACCTGGAGACGCTACTGATTCCGTCTTCGCTGACAAGCTTCAACAGATCGGCCTCCATGTCATCCGCAATGAGCTTGCCGTAGACCTCGTCGCCGTTCACGTAGACCGTAAACGATTGAAGGTATTTCGCCTTCTTCTGCGGATTCTCAATCGTCTCGCGGGTCCACTGATAGAGCGGATAGTTTTCCGTGCCGAGTTTCTCCGCCTCGCTGACGTAATCGGCGAACGCATCGAACTGACACTTCAACGTGGCGTTGTGTTTGTGCAGAACATCACGCAACGCAGCGTGCGACGCGTACGTTGGGTCGGTGCGCAAAGCCTCCGCGAGCCCGCACGCAACCGTTATTCTGAGTTGAAATTGCAACGTGGATTCCATGGCTGCCTGGGTGTCGGCGTTAACGTGCAACGTACGCATGCAGAACGGCAAGCGGGTCGCAAAACGTCGCTCATTCCTTATCCGCTAACTGAGCAACAACCGGTTCGTCGATTCGCGCAATCTCGCTGCCCCGCACGGGCTTACCGAGCAGAAAGCCCTGAGCGTGCGTGCAACCGCATACCCGCACGAAGTCCAACTGTTCCTGCGTCTCGATCCCTTCCGCCGT
The DNA here is from genome assembly GCF_000745015.1 of Burkholderia sp. 9120. NCBI lineage: Bacteria > Pseudomonadati > Pseudomonadota > Betaproteobacteria > Burkholderiales > Burkholderiaceae > Burkholderia > Burkholderia sp. 9120. Next base: position 5,822,238 of record NZ_JQNA01000002.1, read on the forward strand.
GGTCGGAATGCCGATTTCGCGTGCCAACGCAACGATCCCGCGAACCACCGCGGCGGATTCGCGACGATGCACCGACTCCTTGACGAAGGAACTGTCGATCTTCAGCTCGTCGAACGAGAAGCGCACGAGCGTCGACATGGTCGAGAAGCCCGTGCCGAAGTCGTCGAGCGCGAGTCCGATACCCAATGCGCGCAGCCTCGCGACGTTGCGCCGGGTGACGACGTCGTCATTCAGCAGTACGGTTTCCGTGACTTCGATATTCAATCGCACGGGCGGCAGCTTCGTTTTACGCAGAATTGCCGCCACACTCGAAGCAAACGATTCTTCCCGCAATTGCACCGGCGATACATTCACGGCGACTGTGACTTTATCTTGCCAGGTCGCGGCTTCCCTGCAAGATTGCAGCAATGCCCATTCGCCCAGGGCGAGAATCAGGCCGGTACGCTCGGCCGTGGGAATGAACGCGGAAGGAGGCAGCTCGCCACGCGTGGGATGCGTCCAGCGAATCAACGCTTCGCGGCCGGACACCGCGCCGCTGCTGAGATCGACAATCGGCTGATACTCCATGCGCAAGCCGCTATACGACTGCAATGCGCCTTCGAGGTCGCTGCGCAGCAAGCTCAGGCTCTCGTCCGACGCATGCTTGCCGGTATCGAACAGCGCGAACGCGCTTTTACCGCTGCGTTTGACCGAATACAACGCGCGGTCGGCGCAAATCAGCAATTGCGGTCCTGTTTGCGCATGCTCCGGATAGAGCGAGACGCCCACGCTCGCGCCGATATGCACCAGCGCCTCACGCAAAGCGAACGGCCGTGCCAATGTTTTGACGATGCGATCCGCCAGGATACGCACGTCGCGCGCTTGCCCGGTTGCGTCTGAAATGGCGACGAATTCGTCGCCCGCCAGGCGTCCGACGAGATCGCCGCTCGGCAGTACTTCGCGCAAGCGGATCGCGGCTTCCTGAAGGATCGGATCACCCGCTGCATGGCCTAGGCTGTCGTTGATCGCCTTGAAACCGTCCAGATCGATCAGCAGCACCGCGAATTGTTGATCTTCACGCAGCGCGCCCAATTCAGTGCGCTCCAGCAGCAGTTCGCTGAGCCGTGCGCGATTCGGCAAGCCCGTGAGACTGTCCTGACGCGCCAGACGATGACTGTTTTCACGCGCAAGCAGCAAGGCGACCGTGTCGCGATTGCTGCGCAGCGCCACCGTGAAAAATCCGGCGGCGCAGAATGGCGCCTGAAACAGCAAGACGAGTTTGCCGGAGCCAGGCGACAGCGCCGCGCCAAGACCCAGCAGCCCGAGAATGAAAGTAATCTGCAACAGCACAAGCCGCGGGGTGCCGGCATTGCGTCCCGCCAGGCCACCAATCACACCGACGGCGCAAACGTTTCCCAGCAGAAATAGTGTTGAGTCTCCGCTCATATTGCACAGTAACGTGCCGAATCCGAATAGCGCACTCCAGAGCAGGCTGGCGAATAGAAACGCGGAGGTAGGAGTCGGCTGGCCGCGAGCGCTGCGGGTGCAGTTCAACCAGATTAGCGCGAGGCGGGCAATCAGCAGCGCGACGACAGCCACGCCCCAGCCGGCGTAGAGCGCATTGGGATAAAGATAGAACGCCGTCGCGCAAACGCTGATTTCACAGATCGACGCGAATATGATCGACGCGGTGCGTGTGAACAGATTGGCAAGCAGTACCTGCCGATTGTCCGCGCTCAGGTTCTGAGCGGAAGAAACGATCCACTTAAAAAACGGAGACCTTGGTTCGCTGAAAGCCATGACCTGCACATTTTTGTTGGTAAGTGGATCGGTATGCTGCGCAATTATTACGTAAACACAATGAATCGGGTTGATTCAGGCGTGGGGAACCGCGCATTGGGACGACGAGATCGTGAGTGACGGAGCGGCCATTCTGGAAGACAAAGATGTCAAGCTCAACTGCCTATTCGATTCACTGGAATAAATTTATTCCGGCGTGCGGATAGTGTTCGCCAATAGAAACAGCCGGCTGGGCGCCGGCTGTGTGCTCTCCAAGATTCCGAAAAAATTGGTTGCGCATGCACGAGTCCGTGCATAGGCCCTCTAGATGGCGCGAACCTGACGCTGCGATGGCCGTAATGACCAGGTGCGTCTATCGGAGAGGTGCATCGACAGTGAATCGACAGGAAAGTCGGTTGCGCGACGCCAGCTATGACGCTCTGGCTAGCTTGATCGCGCGTTCAGGGCAGGCCGTCACGCAAAGTCCACACGAACGGCAAGCGTCCGCGTTCGGCGTGTAGGCCACTTTCATTCCATGCACCCGCAACTTGAAGCGATTCATTGCGCCGAGCTTCGCGTAGTCGGCGTCGTCGATACGCCGAATCTCGAACACGTTCTCGGGGCACACCTCCAGACAGTCCCCCTTGCCTTCACAGCGGCGCAGGTCGACCACGGGCACGATCACACCCGCGTCCTGCTTGCACTCGGCGGTCGCTTTCTGGCGCATGCTCATTCTCCTTTGCGTCGGCCGAAACGGGTTTGCCAGGTCGCCTGGAATTGCTCGCGTTCTTCAGGCGTCATGGCCTGCCATTTGCGCCAATGCCGCCGTTCGCGCCAGCCGCCGCCGTGTCCGCGAAAGCCGCCGAACAGAATGCGGCTCAATATCAGCAGACCCAATGCGTGCCAGAAATCGATCAGGCGGGCGCCGACGAACAGAGCCGGCACCACCCAATTCCACAACGTCATCACCGCCCACCCGAGCACGGCGACGCCGACCACCACGAGCGGCACCAATGCAATACATTTGATTCGAGATTTCATCCGTCGACTCCTTTAAAGATCCAGTTCGTCATAAACCACTTGCAGGCGGGCGCGCAGATGCAACACCGCATAGCGTTTGCGCGCAAGTAAGGTATTGATCGCTACACCCGTTTCCGCTGCCAACTCCTTGAACGCGCGCCCCTCCAGTTCGTGCGCGATGAATACGTCGCGCTGATTGGGCGGCAAATCGTCGAGTGCGTCCTGCAAGGTTTCGAGCAATGCGGCGCGCGCGTACAGCGCTTCGGGACCTGCGTCATGGGCGGGCAGCGCGAGATCGAGTCGATACTCGTAATCGGCTTCATCTCCGTCGTCGATGAGTTCCGATAACGGTTGCTCTTTCTTCTTGCGAAAACGGTCGATGATGCGATTGCGCGCCGCGCGAAACAGCCACGCGCTCGCCTGCTCAATGGGAGCGGGAAGCCGGTACGCCTGCACGAACTCGTAGAAGACGTCCTGCAAGATGTCCTCGGCCTCGCCGGGATCGCGCACACGACGCCGGATAAAATTCCCGAGCTTCATGCGCTCACGCACCACAGTCGCGGTGATATCGCTATCTCGGTCTTTCATCGTGTCCGGGGTGGGCTGCGGTTCCATGCGTCTGAAGACGTTTCAGGATCGCGGATATTGTGGGCCGTTTGAAGAATCTTTGGGGCCTGCCGAACGGCAGCCGGAAATGGTGTGACGCGCAGCGGCGTGCGAGCCGCCGCGCCACGTCATCAGACGGCGTAGTAGCCGGGCTGATCGATATCGGTGAGCAGGTCGGGACCTGTCGGCGACCAGCCGAGCAGCGAGCGCGTACGCGCGCTGGCGCCGGCCATGTCCGCGCCGACGAAACCCGCGAACCACCCGAAGTGCTCACGGCCGCGCGATTCGACCGGCACGCCGAGCCGGCGTCCAATCACTTCGGCGAGATCCTTGAACAACACACCCTCGTCCGCGACTGCATGGTAGACGGACTCGGTCACGCCCTGCTCGACCGCCAGCCGGTAGACCCGCGCGGCATCCAGCCGATGCACGCCGCCCCAGCGGTTCAGGCCTTCGCCCAGATAGGCGGACACGCCCGTCTCGCGCGCCATGCGGATCAGCATCGGGACGAAACCATGATCGCCCGTACCGTGAACCGATGGCGCGAGCCGAACCGTCGCGGCGCGCACGCCGCGCTCCGCCAGCGCTCTTGCTGTGGCCTCCGACTTGCGGGGAAAAGACGGGTCGGGCACGTCCGCTTCGGTCGCAGCGCGGCCTGATGTGAGGTGCGCGAGCCCCGAGGTCACGAGAAGCGGACGGTCCGATCCTTGCAACGCGCTTCCAAATGCTTCGATCGCGCGGCGCTCCTGCTCGGCGTTCTCGACGAAGCGGGAGAAGTCGTGGTTGAAAGCGGTATGAATCACCGCATCCGCCGCCGACGCGGCGCTGTGCAACGCGTCGAGGTCTTCGAGCGTGCCGCGAATAACCCGTGCGCCGGTCGCGGCCAGCGCGGCCGCTTTGTCGTCGGAACGGACAAGGCCCGTCACCTGGTGGCCGGCGTCGAGCAACTCACGGACCACGGCGGAGCCGACCCATCCGGTGGCTCCGGTTACGAATACTTGCATATGCTGAAACTCCTGCATGTCCGCGCGGCCATCGGGTACGGCGGAAATGCGATTGAAGATGTCAAAGGTCGAAGGTGCCGCGATACGCTTCGTCGGCATCGGACCGGGTATTGATTTCCACGAGTACGCCGCCGGGCACTTCACAGAAAAACCGCGAGCCGCGTTCGTGTTTGAACACGCCGGTTTTCATCACGACGCCGGCCGTGGCCATGCGGTCATAAAGCGCGCGAACGTCGTCGAGCGTGCCCAGTTCGAAGCCGATGTGAAAGTTGTGCGGCCACGCAACCGGATGGTCGCCGGCGTCGTCGATCACGATGTCGAAACCGGGGCGTTTCAGAATCCAGCTACCGTGCCGCCCGGTAACCGTGCAGCCGAGATGTTGTTCGAAGAAGGTCGCCGTTGCGCTAACGTCGGACGAGGGGAAGCTCATGTGATTGAGCTTCATGGTGGTGCTTTGGGTCATGTCGATCTCCGTTGATCCGGATCGCTCGTTGCGTTCCGTACGGAGAATGTTACGAGTAAAAGCTCGCGTTCAATACTCGCGTCGCCCGACGCTGTACCGACGACCGCTCAGGCCCGTGCTACGGGCGTTTCCGGGCATGCGGCGAGGTTTTGCGCGGGGCCTGCTCGCGTTTATCCTGAGATTGCGGCGGCTCTTCGGCGGGCGAAGCGGAAGAATCGCGCGCCAAGGCGGTCTCGGTGGCCGACATCATCGTGAGGTAGCCGAATGCGGCGGCTGTCACGCGGCGAATGAGTCCGGCCATGTCCGTCTCTTCCCGTTCGCCCGCCGCGTCGACGAGGCCGCGAATCATTGCCAGCAGATCGCGCGAGGCGACCAACGTGTCCTCTTGCGGCGGTAGACCGTCACGCGCGAGGATTTCCGTCAGCAAGGAGCGTATCGAACCCTTGGTGGAGAGTGCCGCGCGCATGTGCGGTCGGCTCTCTTCCACGTCGAGCAGGCGCGCGAGCGTGGGCCGCGCGAACTGCTGCCGCACCGATACGCCAATCAGATGATCGAGCGCGACCGGTCCGCTGGCATGGTCGAGCGCCGCCAGCGCCTCCTGATAGAAGCCTTCGCTTTCACGCTGCATCAGCCCGAACGTGAGCGCGTCTTTGCTGGGGAAGTACTGGTACAGCGAGCCGATGCTGACACCGGCGCGCTCCGCCACCGCGTTCGTATTGAAGCCTTCGAGCCCCTTGCTTTCTAGGACTTGGGCGGCCGCTTCGAGCAGGGTGGCGACCATGCGTTCCGAGCGGGCCTGGCTGGGTGCTCTGCGCGGTTTAACCGGCGACGAACTGGACGGTCGAGGCATACGGCGAGTGGAATGGAAAAGTGATTGGCGTTAAAGACGCAGTCTAAGCAATATCGGGCGGCGCGTTAATAGCGATTGTCGGCGATCGGCCAGGTACTTCGGTGACGCGCGGTTGCTGTCCAACGTAGCGTTCGGTGACGGCCGCATGGTCTATGAACTGAATGACGGCAATCCGCACGACCACATTGTTTGCAATGCGTGCGGTGGCGTTCATGAATTCTTCGATGCTGAAATCGAGGCGCGACAACAGGCTGTCGCGGAGCAAATCGAATTCGCGGTGTTGGGGCGACGATTGGTGTTGTTCGGTTTGTGCGTCAACTGCAAAAAAGGGCAGCGCATCGGTCAGGCGGACGATCCGGAAATAGCGGTTCGCTTCGCCTTTATGTGGCTACCCTCTTCACAACAGAATTAACCGCGGCCGTATTCCGATTACGGCTTGCCTTTAAGCGTGAACGGCGCCAGCAGCGCCTGCACATCCACCCGCTGCCCCTGAAGCAGAAGCAGCCGTGCGTGAAGCACCGTGTTTTCCAGCACCAGCTTGGCGGTGCTCAACAGGTAAAGCGCGTGAATGTCGGACACGGCCATATTGCCCGCTTCGACCTGGTGGTGACGCTCAACCAGAGAACTCATCACAAGCTGCCTGAGTTCCTGCTCTCCAAATGGCAGGTCCGCGTAATCGATCGGGTCGTCGGCTTCGACCTCTCGCAGCATCTCAACGAGCGTTTCCGTGCTTACTTGCATGTTTCGGCTCCACGTTGTCGGTTAGGGCCAGCATCACCAAGCTACGTCATCCAGCACGTCTAGCCTACTGCTTCGATTTAACCGCGTCCAGCGTACTGTCGTTTCCTGCGTTCGCGGTACGCAGCACCGAAGAAACAAAGCTCTCGAAGCCCGGCTCCCAGATCGGAATCGCACGGTCGACGGCGAACATGCCGTGACCATCCCGGCCAAACGGTTGCTCGATCACCAACTGCCCCTGACCGCCCGCCGCCTGAAACGCGCTGAACCAGGTGCGGACGATATCCGGCGCGAAAAACATGTCGTTCTGCACGTAGTGCCAATAAACCGGCACATGCGTTGTCGACGCATAGTGCCCAATCGTCTCGGCCATTCTGTCAGGCCCACACGGGTCGCCGGGGTTGGTGGCGGGACGCCCGCCACGCCCACCGGAGAAATTGACCACGGCGATAACGCCGGGCGGAGAATAACTGGCGGCAGCGAGCGACGCAAATCCCCCCGCCGACTGCCCCACCAGAATCACATGATTTTTGTCGATTTGCGGCAACGTGTCGGCAAACGCAATCGTGGCCAGCAGATCCTGGGCCGCCGCGTTGCCGGCCGCCAGGAAGTCGGGCCGCTTGCACGAGCCGGCGTCTTCGGCGAACGTGCCGCCCGTCTCGCCATAACCGCGGCGTATCGGCACGATGACCGCAAAGCCCATCCGTACGAACTCGCGAATCTGCGCAAGCTTGCGATAACGGCCGACCTTCACACGGTCTCGGGCATTCGGCGGATTGCCGTGACTGAGAACGATGAGTGGGAACGGACCCGCGCCGTCGGGCATATAGGTCGTCGCGACGAGCTTGCGCTGGCCCATGCCGAAGAAGCTTTTCTCTGTCGTCGGCACCGACACGACGGTTTCGTGCAGGTCCGTCGCCGTCGGGTCCAATTCCCCCGCGATGGCGGAACATCGCCATAGCGCGAGCGTTAGTGCGCAGGAAAACAATCCAATGCGGAGCAGGTTCTTATTATTCATATCGCCTTTCGAAAGACTTTATCTGCACGAGTTTGAAGAGAAGCCATCAAGGTCGTTCGTCGTCACCGACGCTACCTTACTGCTTTTTTCTTCATGCGTCGGCAGATCTCGTCTTTTTAGGGCTAGTGGGCTTCTGTTCCGCTTCGGCAGCGCCGTGTCACGGCAGCGTAATCGGCACCGGGCGCGTCAGCAGATCGACATAGAGACTGAAGAACCGGTTGTTATCGAACTGTGTGACATACGTAATCCTGTTCGGCGAAGCGCCGGACGCAGGCTGATCCGGATAGACCGTCACATGCCCTTGATTTTCGCTACTCGTGGTGTCGATATCGAGGTAAGCGCTTTTGGTTTGCGTGGCATACGTCGGATCGAGGAAGTACGCGATCGTCAACGTGTCGAACAGATCGGTGTTGTCGGCAAACGCGCCTGCATTCGCAATGCCATAGGCCTTCGTCACCGCGGTCTGCTTGTTCGGGTTGTTGACGATCTGGTCGTACACGCTTTGCGTAAGCGGCACTGTGTTCGTCACGTCGAGCGGAATCACGGCTTGCGGAATCGTGGTCTGCAATACCGTACGCACGGCAAGCGGATCGAACCACCAGTTCAGCTCGGCCACGGCGTTCGCATTGCCCGGCACCGCCATCGCGCCGCCCATGTAGACGATCTGTTTGATCAGCGGCACGATCTCCGGCGCCTTCATGATGGCCGTGGCGAGATTGGTCGGCGGACCGACTTCGAGAATCGTCACCTGGTTCGGATAGCGCTTGATGGTCTGGATCATGAAGTCCGCGGCGCTTTGCGTCTGCAGTTTCGTCGACACCGCGAAGCCGTCCGGCGGTGGGACGAGTTGCGACTGTTGAGTCGGCTCAGGCCGGCTCCACGCGCCGAAATAGCCTTGCGGATTGGCCGCCTGCTGCGCGCGAATACCCGCTACGTCGTATTGCAGCGGATAGTCCGCGCCGCCGTAGACGCCCACCACGTTCTGCACGCCCATGCGTTCCACAGCCTTCAACGCATCCGATTCTTCCTGCAGCAACCAGTCGTTGCCGGTGACCACCGTAAGCCCGAGCAGATTGACCTTGGCTTGCCCCATCAATTGCGTGGTCATGGCGAAGAGCTGGCCGTCGTCGCCCATTGTGTTGAAGTCCGAGTCGATGATGATTTTCGGCGCGGTGGCCAGCGGATCATTGGCCGTTACGCCACCTCCGCAGCCGGCCACCACCGTTGACATCATCAGGATACCTAGACATTGTGATTTCATGTTTTTCGTCCAGTTTAGAGCGTGATTAACGAAGAAACACCATCGGGAGAAGGTGTCGATAAATCAACGTCGAGCCACCCGGGGAGGGTGGCGGTACGGACAGCCCCACATCACACAACAGGCGCCCGTGTCAGGCTGCGCTATCCACTTCAGCGCGATTCGGAATGGACGGCTGCGCACCGGCGCGCGTCACGGAGATCGATGCCGCGCGTTGCGCGAGGCTGATAGCGCCTTCGAGAGGCTGGCGCGCGGCGAGCTGCGCGGCGAACACGCCGATAAAGGTGTCGCCGGCCGCGGTCGTGTCGATGGCCTGGACCTGCGGCGCGGGAAAATGCTGGCCTTCACCGCCGTCCACCAGCAGATAGGCGCCCTGCGCGCCCAGCGTGACGATCACATTGCGCGCCCCGCCGCGTTGCAATTCGGTCGCGGCCCGTCGCGCGCCGCTTTCCGACTCGACCGGCAAACCGGCGAGGATAGCGGCCTCGACCTCGTTCGGCACGAGATAGTCGACCAGCGGCAGCCATTCCGCCGGCAGTGGACCGGTGGCCGGCGCCGGGTTCAGCACGGTGACCTTGCCCAGCCGGCGAGCCAGCGCAAGGGTCGCGTGAACGGCCTCCGGCGGCGTTTCCAACTGGCATACCACGATGTCGCAAGCCTTGATCGCGGCTTCGTGGCGAGCGACGCCTTCAGGCGTCAGTTCGCCATTGCTGCCCGCCACCACGACGATCGTGTTCTGCCCGTCGTCCGACACCGTCACCATCGCGACGCCGGTCGGCTGGGTCGGATGCACCTCGATCCCGCTGCAGTCGATACCCTCGGTTTCCAGATCCTTGACCCGCTGGGCCCCATTCGCGTCTTTGCCGACGCAGCCGACCATGGCCACCTGCGCGCCCATTCGCGCGGCCGCAACGGCCTGGTTGCCGCCTTTGCCGCCAGCGACCTGCGAGAACTCATGCCCGCCGATGGTCTCTCCCGGACGCGGCAGATGCGGCGCGCGCGCGACCAGATCGGTGTTGATGCTGCCCACCACCAGGACGCGGCCCTGTTTCGTCTCTTTTGACACGTTCATTCTCCTGCTCACCATTCAGCGAATGGTCGATTTATGCGGCGCGACGCCGGCTTCGATAAGTATCCAGCACGACGGCCACCACGATGACGGCCCCCGTGATGATGCGTTTGGTCGGCTCGGTCGCGCCGATCTGGGCAAGGCCCGCGGCCAGAACCGAAATGATCAACACGCCGAAAAAGGTGCTCGTCACCGAACCGCGCCCGCCCATCAAACTCGTCCCGCCGATCACCACCGCCGCGATCACCTGCAGCTCGATGCCTTGGCCGGCATTTGGGTCCGCGGCTTCGAGCCGGGAAATCTGGAACAGCGCGGCGAGACCGGCCAGCAGGCCCATCATCGCGAACACGGCAATCTTGTAAGGCCGCGGATCGACGCCCGCGAGACGCACCGCTTCTTCATTGGTGCCGATGCCGACCAGGTAGCGGCCAAACACCGTACGCGTCAGCAGAAACTGGGCGGCCACCATCACGGCGATCGCGATCAGGAACGCCGGCGAAATGCCGAACGCGATCGGGTTCGACAGAAAATCGAAGGCGTCGCCGATATAAGCGGTGCGCGAATTCGTGAGCTGATACGCGACACCGCGCGCCGCTTCGAGCACACCAAGCGACACGATGAACGACGGAATCCGCCAGGCCACGGTGATCGCGCCGGTCACGCAACCGGTGAGCGTTGCGCCGGCCATGCCGAGCAGCGCCGACGGCAGCGCCGGCCAATGCCACTGCAAAGCCGCGACGCTGGTCAGTGCCGCGCCGAGCGCCAGCACGGAGCCGACCGACAGATCGATGCCCGCGATAATCAGCACGAACGTCATGCCGACCGACATCACGACGAGATCGGGGATCTGGTTTGCAATCGTGCTGAACGTGTCGTAGCTCAGGAAGTGCGAACTCAGCAGCGAGAACAGCACGATCATGCCAAGGAGGGCGCCGAGCAGTCCGAGGTAGTTCGAGAAGCCGAGGCGCGTGCCGATCGACTTCGCTTTCTTCGGGGGTTCGCTCTGCAGCGTGGGCAGGCTGGTTGGTGCGGTCATGCTCAATACTCCACTAATTTTCTTTCGTCGGGCGCTTTCGCGTCGGGTTCGATAGGCGCATGCAGCATGTCGTCGCGCTTCGCGTAGCCCGCGAACGCCGCGGCCAGCAGCGAGTCCTGGGTCCAGGCGCCGCGTTCGAACAGCCCCGTCATCCGGCCGGCCGACATCACGCCGATCCGGTCGCAAATCGACATCAATTCGCGCAGATCGCTCGATACCACCACCAGCGCGCGGCCTTCTCTCGCCAACGCGCCCATCAACGCATAGATGTCGAACTTTGCGCCGACGTCGATGCCGCGCGTCGGTTCGTCGAACAGCAGCACCGAACAATCGCGCGCGAGCCAGCGGCCGATCACCACCTTCTGCTGATTGCCGCCGGACAACTCCGACACCGGCTGCGCCGGGCCCGCGCTACGAATACGCATGGCGTCGATCTGCCGCGTGGCGAGCGCCGCCTCGCGACGGCCGTCCACTACGCCCTTGCTCGACACCGAGCGCAGATGGCCCAGCGAAATGTTGGCCGCGATCGGCTGGCTCAGTAACAGCCCCTCGCCTTTGCGGTCTTCCGTAATCAATGCGATGCCGTTCTTCACGGCATCCGCGGGCGACGTGATCGTCACGGGCGCGGGTGCGCCACCTTGACGCCCGATCGACACCGTACCGGCGTCCGCGCGATCCGCGCCGTAGACGAGCCGCAGCAATTCCGTGCGCCCCGCGCCGATCAATCCGCTGATGCCGAAAATTTCGCCGGCCTTGACCTCGAACGACACATCGCGCACCGCCGGTTCGCGGGTCATGCCGCTGACCTTGAACGCCACCTCGCCGATACGCCGCTCGCCGAGGTCGATCCGCTCGCCGATATCGCGCCCAACCATCAGCGTGACGAGGCGGTCGGTCGTGAGATTCGCCATCTCGTCGACATGCACGAGCCGGCCGTCGCGCAATACGGCGGCACGCCGCGCGATCCGCTTCAATTCTTCAAGCCGGTGCGAGATATACACCAGCGCCACGCCCTTCGCCTTGAGCCGCTCGACCTGCTCGAACAGCAGATCCACTTCGCGGGCGGTCAGCATCGCGGTCGGTTCGTCGAGAATCAGCACGCGGCAATCGCCGATCAGATTGCGCGCGATCTCGACCATCTGCTGATGCCCGATGCCCAGGGTACTCACCAGCGTGTCGGGGTCGATTGCGTCGAGCCCGACTTGCGCCATGGCATGGCGCGCGTCCTCGCGCAATTTGGCGCGGTCGATCCAGCCGAACGGGCCGCGCCGCGGCAAGCGATTCAGAAAAAGATTCTCGGCCACCGAGAGAGTCGGCAGAAGATTCAGCTCCTGCATGACCATGCGCACGCCAAGCGCCTCGGCCTCCTTGCGGCTGGCGGGCGTGTAGGCCGCGCCCGCCAGCGACATCGAACCGGCAGTCGGCGTAACGAGGCCGCCGACGATTTTGGACAGCGTGCTCTTGCCCGCGCCGTTTTCGCCGGTCAGCGCCAGCACTTCGCCCGCGTGCAGATCGAGCGAGACATCGGCCAGCACGGGTTCGGCATAGGTCTTACCGACGCCATGCACCCGTAACACGGGCGCGGCATCGGCGACGGAGGGGATGGGAGTAGACATCAGATTGATCAACCGACAGATACCAGCCGGCGTGGCCGCTCGACGGAGCCGCCACGCGCAATGCCAGTCTTATTTGGTAACCAGATCGACCGGCGTTTCGACGACGCCCGACAACTCGGATTGCTTCTTGTGTTCGGCGAGCGCTTTCAAAGCGGTGTCGATACCGAACACAGCCTGCTTAGCGGCGTACTGATTGGCGGTCGCGAGCACGCGGCCGTCGGCCAGCATCGGCTTGATGGCGTTGATGTCGTCATAACCCACCACCTGCACCTTGCCCGCCTTACCGGCTGCGCGCACCGCGGACACGGCACCGATTGCCATGTTGTCGTTGCCGCACAGCAGGGCCTTGACGTCCGGATTCGCGTTGAGGATCTGGCTCGCCACCGCGTTGCCCTTGTCGATCTCCCACTCGCCCGATTGCAGCGACACGACTTTCATGCCGCCCGTTGCCATGGCCTGCTTGAAGCCGGCGCTACGTTGCTGCGCGTTGGTGGTGGTCGACACGCCTTCGATAATGGCGACGTTGTCGCCCGACTTCAGGTGCTTCGCGAGGTAGTCGCCGACTTTCTGCGCGCCCTTCGCGTTATCCGGACCAACGAACGGGATGTTCAGGTCTTTCGACTTGAGCACGTCCGTGTCCAGCTTGTTATCGATATTGACGACGATGATGCCGGCGTCCACGGCCTTCTTCAGGACCGGCACCAGCGCCTTCGAATCGGCCGGCGCGATCACCAGCGCGTCGACCTTCGAGACGATCATCTGTTCGACGATGCGAATCTGGTTAGCCGTGTCCGTCTCGTCCTTGATACCGTTCGTGACGAGGTCGAATTTGGTGGGATTCTGCTTCTGATAATCCTTCGCGCCGGTTTCCATGGTCAGGAAGAATTCGTTGGCCAAGGACTTCATGACCAGCGCGACCTTCGGCTTGTGGGTGGCCTGAGCGAATGCCGTCTGCATCGGCAGGATCGACACTGCGAGGAAAGCTGCGCTGGCTACGATGGCGCGACGGCGCGCCGGTTGGAAATGGCGAATCATTAGTGTCTCCGTGTCGCTCATTCGCTCTACTGCGAGCCCTTGAGTCGTGTGATGTGCAGGAACGCCGCACTTGCCGCCGCCTGCAAAAGCCTTCATGGCTTTCCGCGTGATATCCGACAAGCATGGCAAAACTAATCCTATCCTCGGGAAGTGGGTTATGCTATGCCAAATTTCAAAACCTTGCGTTTCAAAAATGGAACACGTCGATTGGGATGACCTGCGGATTCTGGTGGCAATCGCCCGTGGAGGAACCATGCGGGCGGCGGCCACCGCCTGCGATCTGAGCGCGCCGACCCTGTCGCGCCGCCTCACCGAACTCGAACGAAAGCTGGGCGAGCCGCTGGTCGACCGGGTGCCGTCAGGGTGCACCATGACGGCGTTCGGCGCCCGCGTGCTGGCGTGGGCGGAGCAGATGGAGGACCTGGCCCACCGGATCGAACGCGCTGCGGACGTGAATGGTGGCGCGGCGGCGCACGGCACGGTGCGGATCAATGCGGTCGAATGGCCGTCGTACATCCTGCTGAAACTGCTGGGTTCGTTTCAGGACCGGCTGCCCGGACTCGCGATCGAAGTGCTGACTTCGCGCCGCCCCTATAGCCTGGCGCGGCGCGAAGCGGACATTGCGCTGTGGTCGGAATGCCCTGAAGAGGGCGATCTCTACGTGCGGCGGATCGGCCGGATCCGTTTTGGGCTGTTCGGCTCACGCGACTACTACCTGCGCCACAAGGCGGCGATCGTGAAGAAGGAGTGGGACAAGCTGTCGTTCGTCGGCTACGACGACCGGCAGCCCGATCATCCCGCCACCCAATGGCTGAAAGCACTGCCCGGCGCGCCGGCGCCGTCGCTGCGCAGCAGTTATGGCATGGGCGTGTTCGATGGCGTGCTGGGCGGTTCGGGGTTGGGCGTGCTCGCGCAACTGGCCGGCGATACGACGAGCGACCTTGTTTGCGTGGAGAAGCACATCAAGGCGCTCGATCAGGATGTGTGGATGGTGTTGCATCCGGCGCTGCGCGATAGCGAGCGGATCAGGACGGTGGCGAATCTGATTGCGGAGATTTTCCGCTAGGCGCGGGCTAGAGCGTCGCCGTCACGCCGCCGTCCACGTAAAGAATATGGCCGTTCACGAAGTTCGACGCGTCACTCGACAAAAACACCACCGCACCCACCAGGTCTTCCACATCGCCCCAGCGCTTTGAAGGCGTGCGTCCAATCAGCCAGTTGCTGAAGGTCTCGTCTTTAACCAGCGCCTCGGTCAATTCGGTCTTGAAGTAGCCCGGCCCCAGGCCATTGACCTGGATCCCGTGTTGCCCCCAGTCGATCGCCATGCCTTTGGTCAGCATCTTCACCGCGCCTTTGCTCGCCGTGTAAGCCGCAATGTTCGGCCGGCCCAGTTCGCTTTGCACGGAGCAGATATTGACGATCTTGCCGCGCTTGCGAGCAATCATGTGCCGCGCGACCGCCTGCCCGACCAGAAACACACTGTCGACGTTGGTCTTCATCAGCTCTTCCCATTGCGTATGGGAAAACTGTTCAAGCGGCGCTCGACGCTGCATGCCGGCGTTGTTCACGAGAATATCGATCGCCCCTATTTCGCTTTCGACGCGACCAATCGCCTTTTCAACCTCATCGGCGGAGGTCACGTCGAAACTCGCCGCACGAACGCTAGCGCCCTCGTCGCGCAACCGGCCGACCGCTTCCGACAGGCGTGATTCGCTGCGCCCGTTCAGAATCACTTCGGCCCCCGCGCCGGCCAGCCCTTTTGCCAACGCGAAACCGATACCGGTACTCGAACCGGTGACCAGCGCGCGACGCCCCGACAGATCGAACATCTTCAGATTGGCGTTCAACTCAGCTCCTTGTCGACGTTACGTCGTGAAGACGCTCGCGGCCTTCACACGACCGTAGCCATCGTATCGCGCCCGCCGATATCACGCATGCTCGATCGCGGCGCCCGCTCGTTGCAGCAGGCCGGCACACCGCTCGGAGAGGTTGTCGAACCTGAGCGCCTTGCCGGATTTTCCGTAGCGCTCAGCGAGGGTCTCCAACGCATCGATCGCGGAATGATCCGCGACACGGAGATGCCGACAATCGATCGTCACGTCGGAGGGATCGTGCTGCGGCGTGAACAACGCCGCGAAGTTCGCCGTCGACGCAAAGAACAACGTGCCGTGCGGTCTGTACGTCTTCTTGCCGCTGTGCGTTTCATCGACGTCCGTGCGGATCTCGCGCGCATGTTGCCACGCAAAGTTGAGCGCGGCGATCACGATGCCGCACAGGACGGCAATCGCCAGATCCGTGAAAACGGTGATCACGGTGACGGCCACCACGACCAGCGCGTCATTGCGAGGGACTTTGCTCAAGCTGCGCAGCGAACCCCACGCGAACGTCTGCTGCGCGACGACGAACATCACGCCCACCAGCGCGGCGAGCGGAATACGTTCGATCAACGGCGACAGAAACAGGATAAACAGCAGAATCATCACGCCGCTCGTCGCACCCGAGAGCCGCGACCGGCCGCCCGAACTGAGATTAATCATGGTCTGGCCGATCATCGCGCAGCCCCCTAATCCACCGAGAACGCCAGACACGATGTTCGCCACGCCGAGCGCCACGCATTCGCGATTGGGTTGCCCGACGGTTTCCGTGATGTCGTCGGTCAGATTGAACGTGAGCAATGTTTCGAGCAGCCCGACGATCGACATCAACACCGCGTAAGGCAACACGATGCGCAGCGTCTCGAGGTTCCATGGAACGGCCGGCAGATGAAACACGGGCAGACTGCCCGCAATGTGCGCCATATCGCCGAGATTGCGCGTCGGCAAGTGCATCAACTGGCTCAGTACGCCCACGCTGACAATAGCGACGAGCGCGGGCGGCACGGCCTTCGTGACGCGCGGCAGCAGATAGACGATCAGCATCGTCAGCACGACCAGCGCGCACATCACGGCCAGCGGCGTGCCGTGCAGCCACTGCACGCCGGACGGCGTCGCCGCCTTGAAATGCTCCAGTTGAGCCATCGCAATGATGATCGCCAGCCCATTGACGAAGCCGAGCATGACCGGGTGAGGCACCATGCGAATCAGTTTGCCGAGCCGTAGCACGCCGAACAGCACCATCAGCAGGCCACCGAGCACCACCGTGGCGAGCAAATACTGCACACCGTGCTGCACGACCAGCGCGACGATCACCACGGCCATCGACCCGGCCGCGCCGGAGATCATGCCGGGCCGGCCGCCGAAAATCGCCGTCAACGCGCAAATAATGAAGGCCCCGTAAAGGCCCATTAGCGGGTTGACCTGAGCGACCAGTGCAAACGCAATGCACTCGGGAACCAGTGCGAACGAGGACGTCAGGCCGGCCAGTACGTTCTGCCTGATATGGGAGAACCACTGATCGTGGAAAGATTCAATCTTCATCTGTGGGAATCGAAGCCAGAAAATGCGGGGCGCGGCGAAGCATGGCCGATCGTTGCGGGGGCATCGACTCAAAACGCGAACGCACGATCCGAAAAACCGTGCGTGAGCGCCTCAGCAAATTTATGCGGACGCTGAGTTTACAACATTCGACGACTAGCCCACCGCAACGCGCGCTTCGCGATAGGCGGCCACCAGCGCATCGAGGCTGAAACCCCGGTTCAGTCCGCTTGGATTGGGCAAGACCCATGCGTATGCGCCGCCGAATGGTTTGGCTTGCAGTCCCCATTCGATATTCGGTGCGCCGGAGATTGCCGAGAACGCCATCTTTCCAAGGAAAGCGACATACCTTGGTGCGTAGTGTTCGATCTTCCGTTGAAAGGCCTCACCGGCAAGTTGCATCTCCGAGCGCGTCAGTTCGGCCGCCCGTGCGGTCGGTCGCGGGACCACGGTCGTGAGGCCGTATCCATGGCTAAGCAGCGTGTGGTCGTCTTCGGGGCGAATCTGTTCGGGCGTGAAGCCCGCCAGATGCAGCACGCGCCAGAACCGGTTGTTTCTGCCCTCGAAGTGATGCCCCGTCGAAGCCGCACGCATGCCCGGGTTGATTCCGCAGAATACGAGCGACAAGGCCGGTTCGAGCAGATCGGGTAGCGATAAGGGCGAGTCCAGGTCAGCAGGTCCCATTGCGTGTCGGTATTGGGGGTTAATAGAACGCCAAGGCGGGATGCATGCCGTTCGAATAGGCTAACGGGCGACCACCGAGCTTACCTCAATAGTCCCCGCTCGCAATCAATGCCCGCCCGCACCGGCCGCCGCCGCTGAGGCATCCTTCGACGGTTTGGTCACCCAGATCAACGGCACGATCGCAATGAAAATCACGCCGGAGAGCCAGAAGATATCGTTCAATCCGAGCATCGCGGCCTGTGCGTTCAACGCGTGTTCGAAGTACGCCATCGCCTGAGCCGAACTGCCCCCCAGCGTGGTCTGCAACGCTTCGAGCCCCTGAGTGAACACCGGGTTATTCACGCTGGTTTGCTCGGCGAGTTGCGAATGATGCAGGATCGTCCGGTTGTTCCAGCCCGTGCTCACGAGCGACGTCCCCACCGCGCCGGCAAACACCCGCACGAAGTTCGACAGGCCAGCCGCAGCCGGTATCTTGTTCGGTGCGAGACCCGACAGAATGATCGCGGTGAGCGGCACGAAGAACAGCGCGGTGGGAATCCCCTGCAATAACGTGGGCAAAACGAGCGTCCACGTATCCACACCGGTCGTGTAGTGCGAGCGCATGAAGAACACCGCGGCAAAGCCGACAAATGCAAGCGTGGCCAGCACGCGGGCGTCGGACTTCGGCATGATCTTCGCCATCACCGGCGCGAGAAGCACCGCGAAGATGCCGAGCGGCGCGGTGGCCAGCCCCGCATCCACCGAGCGATAGTCGAGGAAGCCTTGCATCCACTGCGGCAGGATCACGAGGTTCGAGAAAAACACCGCATAGGCAATGGAAATCGCCACGGTGCCGCCGAGAAAATTGCGCCCCGCGAACAGGCGGACGTCGATGATCGGATTCTTTTCGGTGAACTCCCAGATGAGGAAGAACACGAAGCTGATCACCGCGAACACCGTCAGCGCGATGATCACCGGCGAATTGAACCAGTCGAGATCCTTGCCTTTGTCGAGCATGATCTGCAACGAACCGACCCAGCCGATCAGCGACAGCAGACCGACCTTGTCGATCGGCAGACGCTTCGTCGGCGTTTCGCGGGTGCGATAAATGAACCACGTCACGCCGGCCGCGAAGATACCGACCGGAATGTTGATGTAAAAAATCCACGACCAGGAGTAGCTGTCGGTGATCCAGCCGCCGAGCGCCGGGCCGGCAATCGGACCGACGGTTGCGGTCATCGCCCACAACGCCAACGCGGTCGAGCTTCGTTCCTTCGGATACGAGCCAAGCAGAATGGCTTGCGACAGCGGAATCAGCGGACCGGCCACCGCGCCCTGCACGATCCGCGCGGCGAGCAGCGTCGGCAGATTCGGCGCCATACCGCACAGCCATGAAGACAGCACGAACAGCAGAATCGCCCACACGAACAGCCTGATCTGGCCGACCCGCTGCGTGAGCCAGCCCGTCAACGGAATCGCGATCGCATTCGCCGCGGCAAACAACGTGATGACCCACGTGCCCTCATCCACGGAGACGCCCATGTTGCCGGCGATCGTGGGCACCGCCACGTTCGCGATCGACGAGTCCAGCACGTTCATGAAAGTGGCCAGCGCCACGGCGAGGGTTGCAAGAACCAGCTTGCCGCCCGTGAGCGGCGGAAGCGGTGCGGAATTCGTCGAAGCATTCATTGGATCACCTTGACAGGCTTCTGGGTGTTTTGCTGTTTATCCATCGTCTGACTTGTCAGATATCTGGATAAAAAAATAGACGTGATGAACTCAACCGGCGCTGCGTTTCGTCTTGCCGCGCGCGGTGGTTGTGGCCGCCACCGTGCGGTTTACCGGCATGTTCTGCGCGATGATGCTGGCGATCTCCGCGTCGGCCTGCGCGCCGTACTGGGCGAAAACATCCGTGCGATACGACGTGTTGACGGCAGCGGCGAGCTGCGTGCCGGTTTCGTCGTGCGTGTCGACTTCCACGTCCATGGAGAGGCCGATGCGCAGCGGATGCGCGTTCAGTTCGGCCTGGTCCAACTGGATGCGCGCCGGCAGACGTTGCACGACCTTGATCCAGTTGCCGGTGGCGTTCTGCGCGGGCAGTACGGCGAATGCCGCGCCCGTGCCGGCCGAGAAGCCCACTACCCGGCCGTGGTATTTGACCTTCGAGCCGTACGCGTCCGCCGTCAGTTCGACCGGCTGACCAATGCGCATGTGCTTCAGTTGCACTTCCTTGAAGTTGGCGTCGACCCACACGCCGTTCAGCGGCACGATCGCCATCAGCGGCGTGCCGGGCCCCACGCGCTGGCCGACCTGCACCGAGCGGCGCGCGACGTAACCGGTGACGGGGGCCGGCAAGGTATTGCGCGCGTAGTTCAGGTAAGCGTCGCGCACCTTCGACGCCGCGGCCTGCACATTCGGATGCTGTTCGATCGTGGTGCGGTCGGTAAGCGCGTGGTTGGCTTCGGCCTGCTGGCGCGCGGCGTCGAGCGCGGCCTGCGCGGCGTTCACCGTTTCACGGGCATGGGCGATGTCTTCACCCGACACCGCGCCGGTGTCGGCGACGGCCTGACGGCGCTTGAGGTCGTCGTTGGCGCGTGACAGGTCGGCCTCGCGCTGCGCTACCGTCGCCGCGTAGAAATCGTTGTTCACGTAGAGGCCGCTCACCTGGCGCACCGTCTGGCCGAGCGTGGCTTCGGCGTTCGAGAGCGCGACTTTGGCGTCGGCGTTGTCGAGCATGACGACCGGGTCGCCCTGCTTCACGACCTGCGTGTCGTCGGCGTTGACCGCGATAACGGTGCCGCTCACTTGCGGCGTCAGTTGCACGAGGTTGCCGCTGACGTAGGCGTCGTCGGTGGATTGATAGAAGCGCGCCGACGTGTACCAGTACGCGCCGTAGCCCGCCGCCGAGATCACGATCGCCGCGCCGAGCAGCGTGAGCAGCAACTTACGTTTGCCGGGCTTTTGCGTGTCGTCGCCGGCGCGCTTACCGGTTTGGGTGGCTTCCGCCGTCGTCCGGTCGGTGGTGATTTCGCTCATGATGGTTCTCCTGTGCGCTTTATTGAGTAGCGACGGGGTTGGTTTGTGCAACGGATGTCGTGCCGTTCCCGCTGCTCTCGCTCGTGTCGGTGTAGCCGCCGCCCAGTGCCACGGCTAGCGCGATCTGCTGATCGCGGCGGTTCATCTTCAGATTGGCGACGGCCTGATCGGCGGCAAGCGCATTCACGTCCGCGCTGAGCACCGTCAGTTGATTCGTGAGACCGGCCTTGTATTGCGTGATCGCGAGCCGGTCGGCGCTGCGCGCGGCGTCTTGCGCGGCCTGGGCGTCGACGAGTTGCGCGTCGGTCGAGCGGACCTGCGCGAGTTGCGTGGCGACCTCGGAGAACGCCGTGACCAGCGTCTGGTTGTAGGTGGCGACGGCATAGTCGAAGTCGGCGTAGCGGCCCTTCAACTGCGCACGTAACGCGCCGCCGTCGAAGATCGGCAGATGGATCGCGGCGCCCGCCGACTCCGTGCGGCTTGCCGCCGTCAACAAACGGCCGAAGCCGAACGCGTCCAGACCCGTCGCAACGCTCAGGTTGATGTCCGGATAAAACTCGGCCTTCGCAACTTTGACTTCGTGCGTGATCGCATCGACGCGCCAACGCGCGGCCGTCAGGTCAGGACGACGGCTCACGAGATCGGCCGGCAAGTTGTCCGGCAGTTGCACGACATCGCCGATGCCGAGCGTAGGACGCGCGATCGCGAGGCCACGATCCGGACCCGCGCCAAGCAGCGCCGCCAGTTGATAGCGCGTCGTGACGATGCTGCCGTCGATCGAGGACAACGCCGCGCGGCTCGTCGCCAGATTCGCTTGCGCGGTCTTGCGCTCGACCTCGGTATCGAGACCCGTCGCGATGCGTCCGGCGGTGATGCGGTCGATCTGTTCGCGCTGGCCGATTTCATCCGCCGCGATGTCGCGCAGCACATAAAGACGCGCCAACTGGTTGTATGAACGGGCAATCGACGCATCGAGCGTGAGCCTGACGACTTCGCCGTCGGCCCCGCTCGCCTGCAGTTGCGACATCGACGCCTTCAGCGCTTCGCGATTCTTGCCCCATAGATCGAGATCGTACGAAGCGCTCAGCAGCCCCTGGTTCTCCGACTGCCACGACCCGGCGTACGGCGGCGGAACCAGTGCCGTCGACGAATACTGCTGACGCGTGTACGAGTAGCTCGCGCCGACCTGCGGCAGCGTGTTCGCCTTCGCCGTTTCCGTGTAGGCCGAGGCGGCGGCGATCCGGGCGCGCGCCTGGTCGAGCGTCGGACTGCCCTTCAGCGCTTCAGCGAGCAACGCCTTCAATTGCGCGTCGCCGAACTGGTCGGCCCAATCGACGGCGGGCCAGTGGCCGGCTTCGGCTGGCAGGCTTTGCTGCGTCGCAAAACTTTGCGGCTGGGCCATCTGCTTGTCACTGTGAATGCCGGCGTAATTCGCACACGCCGACAGCACCGCCGCAAAGATCGCCGTCAGGCCGAGCTTCGCCGCCGACATCACGTTCTTCCTATTTAATTGCATGTACATTTTCTGACCTGTCAGATAATTGGGCAAAAAAAAGAGGCTCAGTCCGCCACGAACTTGAACAGCAGGCGCTGCAGTTCCTTGAACTCGGCTTTCGTAAAGTGCTTCAGGCGATTGTTGAGCACGACGGGCGCGACCTCGGGAATGCGGTTCGCCACTTCCTCGCCTTCGTCCGTGAGGCTCAGATTGACCACCCGACGATCCTCGACGCTGCGCGAGCGCGCCAGCAGCCCTTTGCTTTCGAGCTTGTCGAGCATGCGCGTCATCAGGCCGGTGTCGATGGCCAGCAGTTTGGCGAGCTCGAACGGCGTGGTGGCCATGCCGCGATGCATGGCAAGCAGAACACCCATTTGCTGGCTGTTGATGTCGAGGTCTTTCAACGCCGCGTCCATTTCGGCGATCAGGATGTTGCGCGCCTTGTTGATCGCGAAGCCGACGCTTTGGTCTGGTGAAAAGCTGTCTTTCGAGTAGTGGCCCATGGTGCGGATTCCTCTATGGGTACTGCGGAATCGCAGTGATTGACCGAACGTTATCTGTTATGTCAGATATTGTCAAGCGAGATTTCTGACTTTATTCCAACCCGCCATCCGCGACAGCTACCCGGCCAAATGCACATTATTTGATCAGCCGCTATCAAGTACCCGTTATGCATTGCCGATAACTGGAACGAAGGGGCGTTAGGACGTTGCGACAGCAACGCGTAGCCGAGCCGGTAGTGAGCGAACCTGCCGGCCAGGGGGGACCCTATAACAGATCGAGACGATGGTTGCCGTGCAACGACGGGCGCCTGCTTATCGTCCGAAAAAAACGGACATAAAGAGTCATGAAGCGACGCTTGATGCAATGCCTGTCGGGAATGGCATTGATGGCTGCAGCCGCCAGTGCCATGGCCGACGACGGCTTCACTATCGCGCGTTTCGAGGTGGAGGGAAACAGCCTGCTGCCGGCCGACGAGGTGCAGCACCTGTTGCAACCGATGAGCGGGCCGCACCGCGTCTACGGCGACATTCAGCACGCGCTCGAAGCGCTGGAAAATGCCTACCGCAAAGCGGGCTATACGGCCGTGCAGGTCAGCGTGCCCGAGCAGGAGCTGATCAGCGGCATCGTCAGAATCCAGGTGACTGAAAACCGTATCGGCAAGATCACCGTGACCGGCAACCGGCATTTCAGCGACAAGAATGTCCTCGCCGGGTTGCCGCCACTGCGCAGCGGCCAGTCGCCGAACCTGCGCGCCATCTCCGAGGCCGTGCAACTGAGCAACGACAATCCGGCCAAGCAGGTCGGCGTGACGCTGAGCAGCGGCAACGAACCCGGCACGGTCGACGCCGAAGTCAAAGTGGCCGACGAGAATCCGCTGCACGTATTCGCGACGGTCGACAATTCCGGCGCGGCCTCCACCGGCCGCTGGCGCACCGGCGTGGCCATTCAGGACGCCAATCTGTTCGGTCTCGATCAGGTCGGCACGCTGGCGTATACGACATCGCCCGATAGCCCGAGCGGCGTGCGCGTCAACGTCTACTCCGTGGGCTATCGGATTCCGCTGTATCGCCTCGGTGACAGCCTTGAATTTCTCTACGGCAAGTCCAGCATCAACACGCCGAGCTCGTCGCCGACGCTCGGCGGGCTGCTTGGCTTCACCGGCAAAGGCGACATCTACGGTTTCCGCTGGAACCACTTCTTCGCCCGCCGTGGCGAGACCACCAGCAAGCTGGTAGTCGGCCTCGACTACAAGAAAATCGATTCGACCTGCAACGTCAACGGAGTCGAGATCAGCACCGCGGGACCGACACCGCCGGTCGCGTCGTGCGTGCCCTACACCACGGTGCCGCTCAGCCTGACGTATGTCGGTCAGACTCGCAGCATTGGGCAAAGCATCGATTACGACCTCGGCATCTCGCGCAATCTGGCGACCGGCTCGCAATACACCAACACCGACGGCCGCACCGATCGCTATTCGTACCTGACGCCGGGCAGCCGCGATACCGTCGACGGCTTCATGATCCTGCACGGCGACGCGTCGATCACCCGGAGCTTCGCCAACGACTGGCAATGGCGTCTGGCCAGCTCCGCGCAGGCCACCAGAAATCCATTGGTGTCGTCGGAGCAGTTCGGTCTGGTCGGCATGTACGCCGTGCGCGGCTTCACCGAGCGCGCGGTGACCGCCGACAGCGGCGTGTTCTTCAATGCCGAGCTCTACACGCCGCAACTCGTCAGCGCCGGCAATCTGCGCCTGCTGGCTTTCGTCGACTACGGGCATGGTCATAACAGCCATGTCGGCAGCAGCGGGATTCCGGCCAACCTGAACGTGTCGAGCATGGGGGTCGGCGCGCGCTACATCCTGGGCCGCAACGTCAGCCTCCGGCTGGACATTGCGCGAGTCGACGCGGCCGGCCATTCACTCACCGAGAAGCGCGGCGACATCCATGCCGATGTCAGCGCGAGCCTGGGCTTCTGATATGACAAGTCGAACTCAATCGAACAGGCCGGCCGCCGACGCCTCATCGCGACTCGCTTCGCGCACGCCCTCGCTGACAGCGCTAGCGCTGGCGGCCATACTCGTGACGTGGAATATCCGGTCGATGGCGGCGGCGCCCGCAGCCAACGCGCTGCCGACCGGCGGCACCGTAACCTACGGCACCGCCACGATCACGCAAGCGGGCAACACGCTCAACATCAACCAGAGCAGCGGGTCGGCGATTGCGAGCTTCGGTACGTTCAGCATCGGCGCCAACGCGGTGGTCAACATCAACCAGCCGGGGGCGACTTCATCTTTCCTCGCGAGAGTGACCGGTTCGGATCCTTCGCAGATCTACGGCCTGCTCCGGTCCAACGGCACGGTCGCGCTGATCAATCAGAACGGCATCCTGGTCGGCCCGTCCGGCGTGGTCGACGTATCCCGGTTCATTGCCAGCACGCTCAACATCAGCGACAGCAATTTTCTGGCGGGACGGCTGACGTTCAATGCCGGCAGCGTGGCGGGCAGTGTCGAGAATCAAGGCGTCATCAAGACGGCCAGCGGAGGCAGCGTCTATCTGGTCGGCGCCGACGTCAAGAACAGCGGCACGATCACCAGCCCGAACGGCGAGGTGCTGCTGGCCGCCGGACAGACCGTGCAACTGGTCGACACTGGTACGCCGGGTGTGACGGTCAACGTGACCGGCACCAGCGGCAACGTGACGAACCTCGGCAACATCGCGGCGGAAGCGGGGACGATCGGCGCGGCTGCCGGCCTGATCAACAATAGCGGCGCCCTCAACGCCAGCAGCGTGGTGAGTCAGGGTGGACGGATCTTCCTGCGCGCCTCGCAAAACCTGACCACGACGGCAAGCTCCAGCATTACTGCCGACAGCGCGGCCCAGGGCGGCAACGTCACGTTGTATTCGGACAAGATTGCGTATCTCGATGGCATGATCTCCGCGATCGGCCATGCGGGACAAGGTGGCTACGTCGAGACATCGGGCAAGCAGTCGCTCGACGTCGTGAAGCTACCGACGGTCGGCACGGGCGGCAAGTGGTACATCGATCCGTTTTCCCTCGATGTGGTGGCGGGGAGCGACAACAATGTGAGCACCTCGGATAACGTGATCACCTCTGCGGGTTCGGGCTCGACCATCCAGGCGAGCACGGTGGCGAGCGTGCTCAACAGCGGCGTCAACGTCGTTCTCGCCACCGGCTCCGACGGCACAGCGGTCGGCGGCGACATCACGGTGAGCGCCGCCATCAACAAAACCAGCGGCTCCGCGGCGTCCCTGACGTTGAACGCCGACGGCAACATCAACATCAACGCCAATATCACCAGCACGTCGAACACGCTCGGGCTGAATCTCAACACCAACGTCAACGGACTGGAAAGCGGCACCCACACCGTGACGATCGGCAATGCCACGCTGGGCCTCAACGGCGGGGCGCTGACCGTCAGCGACGGCAGCGGCAATGTCGGCAACGGCAATCTGGTGCTGGGCAGCGGCGGTACGTTATCGCTGAATAATGCGTCCCTGAGCGCCGGTTCGTTCGTCAACACCGGAACGGCCACGTTCGCCAACGTGACGGGATCGATCGGTAACGTCAACAATCAGGGCAGTCTGTCGATCACCTCGGGCAGTGCCCTGAACGGCGAGACGCTCATCAATACCGGCAATCTCGCGCTGAGCAGCGCCACCCTGGGTTTCGGCACGTTCACCAACGACACCGGCGGACAACTCTCCGGCAACGGCACGATTTCGGTGGCGTCCGGCACAGGCGTCCTGCTCAACAACGGCACGGTCTCGCCCGGCGGCGACGGCACGATCGGTTCGCTGTCGATCACCGGCGGCTACAGTCAGAGTTCGAGCGGCACGCTGCTGATCGACGTCGCCAGCGCCAGCAGCTACGACACGCTCGTCTATTCCGCGACGTCCCTCTCGCTGGGCGGGACGCTGCAAACCAATCTGCTGGGTGGCTATGTCCCGACCTTGGGGACGACCTTTGCCGTTATTTCAGGTCCTGTCAGCAGTACCGCGCCCGGTGTATTTCGTCATGTCCTCGGTAACGTGATCGACAGCAGCGGCGCGCTGGAAATGATCAAGCCGGTTTACGACAGCGCTGGTCCGGGTTTGTCGCTGGCGATGGCGGGATCGGAGACCATTACTTATACGGGCACCGCCGAGAGTCTGTGGGGCAACACCTTTTTCTGGTCCACCGGTTACTTCCCGACCGCCATTGACAACGTCATCGTGGCTGCAGGCGGACGGCTGGCGCATGGCGCCTACGACGGTGTCGATACCGTCAATAGCATCACGTTCAATACCGGCTCGAATCTGTACCTGTCCGGCGGCATGCTGAACGTGACCGACATCAGCGGCAATGGCAGCGTCGCTGGCGGCGGCGGCGTGCTGGGTTATACCGGCGTCGTGAATCTGGGTGCGCTGTCGTTGACGAACGGCGGGAGCATCGTCGGCAGCGGCAGCGGTTCGCAACTCAACGTGAGCGGCAGCTTTTCGCAAAACGGCGGCTCGATCTCGACCAACGGAGATATGTCGGTGACGCAGAGCACCGGCGACCTGGTGGTCGGCGACATCACCGCGCGCAACCTGACGTTGAGCGCGGCAAGCGGCGCGATATCGCAACAAACCTCGCCGCTGCACGTCACGCAACAGTTGAGCACGTCGTCCGCCAACGGCACGACGCTGACGCTTGCAGGCAATCAGATCGCCGGTATTTCCGCCAGCAATACCGGTGCCGGCGATATCGCGATCGTCGATAACCTCAACACGTCGGACGCCAGCGCGGTGAACGTCAGCCGCGTCACGAATGCCGGGGGCAATGTCAGCGTCAACAACACGGGGGCGATGATCGTCGGCGTAGGCGGTGTCAATGCGACCGGCGGCATCGTTCTGTCCGTCGCCAACACCAATGCGCCGACCGACAATCTCACGCTCGACGGCGTGCTCACCTCCGCGGGAATGAACATCAGTTCGTCCGCCGGCAACAACATCGCGGTCAATGCGAACGTTGCGACATCGGCGCCCGGGTTGGCGACATTCACGGTGGTCAATGGCCGCGTGACGTATGCGCCTGGCGTCAGTATCTCGGACGCCAGTGGCACGGTCGTGCCGGTGGCGGTTGTGACGCCGCCCGTTGTGACTCCGCCGGTTGTGACGCCGCCTGTCGTGACGCCTGTCGCGCCCGCGAACCCCGCGTCGCCTGCCAATACCCCAACTTCTACGGCGTCGCAAACGGTGGCATCCGCGGTTACGCAAGCAGTCACGCCAACATCCAATGCCGTCGTTCAAGCTGTAACGTCGACACAGTCCGTCGGCGCGACGGTCGTACCGACCACACAGCCGACTAGCATCAGCATTACGTCCACCTCCGAAACCATGACGGTCGGTGGCGACCCGGGCACGTTCGGCGGCTCCGACACGACGACAAGTTCGAGCCAAAGCACCAGCAAAGCCGCCGCCAAAATGTATTGCAACTGATATCCCGGCCATGAAACAAACCATCAAGCAAATCCATTGGCATGGCCGTACGATGTTCCGGCTCTCGCGGCAATGCCTGTTTATGCTGGCCACGCTGAGTTGCGGCAGCGTCGCCTATGCGCAGGCCGTGGGTACAGTGACCCACCTGTCCGGCGTGCTGACGGTGAAACACGCCGACGGCAGCACCGCGGTGCTCGCGATCAAGTCGTCGATCGCGCAGGGCGACACGCTGGTCACCGAGGCGAACACGTACACCCGGGTCAAGTTTGTCGATAACGGCGAGATGGTCTTGCGGCCGTCTTCGCAGGTGGTCGTCAAAAGTTACGTGTACGACGTGGATCACCCGGAGAGCGACCATGTTGCGATCCAACTGATTAGCGGCGGCCTGCGCTCGGTCACCGGGCTGATCGGAAAACGCAACCATGATGCGGTGAGCTTCGACACGCCGACGGGCACTATCGCTGTACGCGGCACCAACTTCGGTGCGCTCTTTTGTCAGAGCGATTGCGGCAGCGTACCGACACCGAACGGGGCTGCGCCACAGAATGGTCTTTATGTCGACGTGTCGCAAGGCGCCGTGATGGTCGCCAATTCAGGCGGCCAGCAGGTCTTTCAGGTCGGGCAGTTCGGCTATGTAGCGAGTTCGACGACTCCGCCGATCGTGCTGCCGCCGTCGCAAGGCGTACCGGTCACGATGCCGCTGTCGATCAGCAAGAATGCGCCGGCGGCGGCGGGTGGCGCGACGGGTACTGCGGCGGGCGGTGTGGATTGTGTGGTGCAGTGAGGCTTACCCCCGCAAAAGACAGCGAACCCTCGCGCCAACTAGCTTGACACCCCATGTTCCGCCTGATCGAAAAGGTTGGAATTGAAATCGCACGTTTGCGCGGCCAATCTCGCCACGGCCGAACTTAGCGACTGTAGCTGGTCGCCCCGATGCATCGCGATGTACTTGATGGGTGGCAGCGCGGGCCGCGTGCGCACCTCCACGAGTGCGCGTCGTTCCAGCATGCGCGACAGGCACGCCTTGGGCAGATAGCTGACGCCGAGCCCGGAAAGCGTCAGGCCAATCTGTGCGACCAGGCTATTGCTCGCCAACACCTTCTGCAACGCGACGCCCTGCTCTTGCAGGAAGCGGCTATAGACGTAGCCCGTGCCGGACAATCCGCCTTGCAGGATCAGCGGGAATTTTCCAATCTCCGAGAGCGGTATGGCGCTCCTCTTCGGCGCCAGGCTCGCCGCGCACATCCACGCGTTGTCGACCTGACCGACGGGCGTAGTCGCGTACTGCTCGACCTCATTCGTTTGCGGCACGATGATCACGTCGACCGTAGCCGCGCCGAGCCGCTCGCGCAAGGTTGCGTTCAGGTCGACCTCAGCTTCGACCTGGACCTTCGGATACTCCCGCTGAATCGCCGCGATCAGACGCGGAAGCCAGGTGAGCGCCGTGAGTTCCGTTACACCAATGCGAATCTGCCGCACCAGCGATTCTTTCGAGCTCATACGATCGACGACCTGGTCGCGACGCTCCAGAAACTCCTTCGCGTAGTCGAGCAACTCCGAGCCTTTCTCCGTAAGACGTGCAGAGCGATACGTGCGGTCGAAGATCGCCAGACCAAACGCACGTTCAAGTTCCTGAACGCGTTTGGAGACGGCAGATTGCGTCGTGTTAAGACGGACCGCGGCGGCTTCGAACGAACCGAGTTGAACGATCCAGTAAAGCGCTTCCATCTGTTTGAAAGTCAGCATGTCGTGCTCGAACCATGAATTTAAGCGATAGTTTCTCATAGAAAAAAATCGCTTTTTTTGCTTCTTTTGACTACTTAAGGTGTGGTCATCGAGCTTCCAACCGCGCTCGATCGAGGCCGCGCTCGCTAGAAGGCGCCCCGTCTACATCGTCGGTTCGCTTCTGGAGGACGCATGGATTCCCTTATTGAAACAGCTCCCGCCGAGCACACGGCACGCAAGCCGCGTGTTGGGCTTGCCTGGCAGATTCTGATTGGGCTCATCGTCGGCATAGTCGTGGGGGTGGTGTTGAATCACTTTCCGCAGCAACGCGAGTCCGTCGTCACGGGTCTTTTGCAGCCGGCCGGAGACATCTTTATTCGTCTTATCAAAATGGTCGTCGTGCCGATCGTGTTCACGAGCATGGTCGTCGGAATCGCCGGCGTGGGCGACGGTCGTTCGCTCGGGCGAATCGGTCTCAAGACCTTGATCTATTTCGAGGTCATCACGACGATCGCCATCGTGCTCGGCCTTGTGCTCGGCAATGTTTTGCAGCCCGGCGTCGGCACCGATATGTCGCAGCTCGGTCATACCGACATCGCACGTTTTCAGCAGACGTCGCAGCAAACGCAGGGACATCACGGCTTCATGGCGCTGCTGCTCAACATCATTCCCGACAACATCATTACGTCGATGGGACGCGGGGACCTGCTGCCCGTGATCTTCTTCTCCGTTCTGTTTGGACTTGGTTTGCAGTCGGTGCCGGAGGAATATAGAAGACCCGTACTCGCCACGTTTAAAGGCATCGGCGACACGATGTTCAAGGTCACCGCCATGGTGATGCGTTATGCGCCGATCGGCGTGTGTGCGCTGATTGCGGTGACAGTTGCGAGCTTCGGCTTCGGCTCGCTGCTGCCGCTAATCAAGCTGGTCGCAGTGACCTATCTCGCGATCATCCTGTTCGTGGTCTTCGTGCTGGGCATCACGGCGCGTATTTTCGGCTTCAACCTCTTCACGCTGCTCAAGGTTATCAAGGACGAGTTGATTATCGCGTTCTCGACTTGCAGTTCGGCGACCGTACTGCCGCAGTTGATGCAGAAAATGGAAGACTTCGGCGTACCCAAAAGCATTACTACTTTCGTGGTCCCTACGGGATACACGTTCAATCTCGACGGCGCATCCATCTATCTGGGTATCGGTACGCTGTTCGTCGCTCAACTCTACGGTGTGCACCTGGGTTTGCAGGAGCAATTCGTACTGGTTTTGACGATGGTCGTCACTTCGAAGGGTGCGGCGGGTGTCCCCGGCTTCATGTTCGTCATCCTCCTGACAACGCTCGCCAGCGCCGGGCTCCCCCTTGAAGGACTCGCGTTCATTGCCGGTGTGGATCGCATCATGGACATGGGACGTACTGCGTTGAACGTGGTCGGCAATGCGCTCGCGCCGCTCGTCATCGCCCGGTGGGAAGGACAGTACGACGCGGAGAAAGGCAAAGCCTATTTAACGTCGCTGGATGCTTGAGTATCGAACAACATGCAAGGAGCAGGTCACATGAGCAGCAACCAAGGGCAGTTCTTTTCCTCATCCGTCATGGAAGAGATCAAAGCGCGTTTTCATTGGATCAATCACGACGTGGACGGAAGCGAGCGTCTTTTCTTCGACAACGCCGGTGGATCGTTTCGGCTCAAAGCCGCATCCGAAGCGTTCGCGAGCATCGATGCGCTGCCCGATTGTCCCGAGCGCATCCATGAACGCGCGCGATACCTTCAGGACATTCAGACGCGTGGAGAATCGGATATTCGTCATATTCTCAACGCTCGCGGCGGTAGCATTTATATGTCGCTGACCGCGTCCGCCGCCATGTTCGACATGGTGCGCGCAGTCATGGAAAACACGCCCGGCACGAACGCGGTCACGACGATTCTCGAACACCCGTCCTCGTTCGATGCCATGAAGCTCTACTGCGAGCGCACAGGCAAGCAGTTGCGCGTTGCACCGAGCAATCCTGCAACCGGCGGTGTCGATGTCGATGCAATCGTTTCACTCATCGACGCAGATACCGCGCTGCTGAGTGTGATGTATGCCTCGAACATTTCAGGTGCGAAGTTCGACATTGCTTCGATCGTCGAAGGCGCGCGCGCGAAGAACCCCGACTTGTTCATCATTGTCGATGCCGTCCAGCATGCGCCGCACGCGGTGATCGACCTTCAGAAAACGCCGGTCGACGGCATCAACTTCGCACCGTACAAGTTCTTCGGCTGCCGAGGTTCAGGCATTGCGTGGCTGTCAAAGCGAATGGCGGAGTTGCCGCATCATCGGCTCGAAGCAAAAGAGAACGGCGTGTGGGAACTCGGCAGTCCCGCGCCGGCGCAGTTTGCGGTAGTGAGCGCGATTGTCGACTACGTCGCGTGGATCGGCGAGCAGGTCAGCGACTCCGGCGATCGGCGAGAACTCTTCGCACAAGGCATGCAGCACATCGAGAGCCACGAGCGTGCGTTGCTCTCGATGCTTCTGGATGGTGCGGAGGGGCAGCGCGGACTCAGAGCAATCGACGGCGTGAACGTGTTCTGGGACCACGCGGATCTGACGAAGCGCGATCTTATCGTGGGCATCGGCTTCGACGGCCTCGATCCCACGGCTGCAGTCCGCGAATACGAGAAACGCGGCGTGATTGTGTATGAGCGCATCGGGACCAGTCCCTATTCGGGACGTATGCTCAGGTCATTTAACCTGGAAGGCGCGGTGCGAATTTCGCCGTTACATTGCCACGAGCCTCGCGATGTCGCTCGCTTCCTCGCGGTCACGGAAGAGCTGGCACGTCTACCTCCACCATCACCTTTACTTGACATCTAAACTATCTAGGCCTAAATTATCTCCAGGCGGAATCCTCTTGGAGAACAAGCATGCGCATCGTCTGTATTGGCGGCGGCCCGGCCGGGTTGTACTTTGGCCTGTTGATGAAGGGCCGGAACCCGGCGTACGAAGTCATCGTCGTGGAGCGCAACCGCCCGTACGACACCTTCGGCTGGGGCGTGGTGTTCTCCGACCAGACACTCGGCAACCTGCGCGCGGCCGACACGCCCAGCGCCGACGCGATCCTCGACGCGTTCAACCACTGGGACGACATCGAGATCAACTTCCGCGGCGAGCAGATCCGCTCGTCGGGTCACGGCTTCTGCGGTATTGGCCGTAAGCGTCTGCTGAACATCCTGCAGGCGCGCTGCGAAGCGCTCGGCGTCAAACTGGTGTTCGAAACCCAGGTCACCGACGACACCGTCTACGAAGCCGACCTGATCGTCGCCTGCGACGGCGCCAACAGCGCGGTCCGTCAAAAGTACGCGGCCACCTACCAGCCCGCCATCGACATGCGCGATTGCCGCTTCGTCTGGCTCGGCACCAAAAAACTGTTCGACGCCTTCACCTTCGCGTTCGAAGAAACCGAATTCGGCTGGTTCCAGGCCCACGCGTATCGCTTCGACGATCAGACCTCCACGTTCATCGTCGAAACGCCGGAGCGCGTGTGGCGCGCCGCCGGTCTCGACGAGATGAGCAAGGAAGACAGCATCGCCTTCTGCGAAAAGTTGTTCGCCAAGTACCTGGACGGCAATCCGCTACTGTCGAACGCCACGCATTTGCGCGGGTCGTCGCAATGGATCCGCTTTCCGCGTGTTGTCAACGAAGAATGGGTTCACTGGCGCGACAACGCAGACGGCTCGCAAACACCGGTCGTGCTGATGGGCGACGCCGCGCACACCGCGCATTTCTCGATCGGCTCGGGCACCAAGCTCGCGCTCGAAGATTCGATCGAACTCGCCAACAGTATCGGCGCGCATCCCGGCGACTTGCCCGCCGCGTTGCAGCACTACACCGACGTGCGCAGCATCGACGTCCTGCGGATTCAGAACGCCGCGCGCAATTCGACCGAATGGTTCGAGCACGTCGACCGCTACACCGCGTTCGAGCCGGAACAGTTCGCGTATTCGCTGCTCACGCGCTCCCAGCGCATCTCGCACGAAAATCTGCGTGAACGCGACGCGGCTTATCTGTCGGGATTCGAAGACTGGCTCGCGCAGCGTTCGGGCGTACAACGCGCGCCCGAAAAGCATTCCGTTCCGCCAATGTTCACGCCCTTCACGCTGCGTGGCGTGACGCTGAAAAACCGTGTTGTCGTATCGCCGATGGCGCAATACTCGGCCGTCGATGGTATTGCCGGCGACTATCATCTGATGCACCTCGGCGCGCGCGCCATGGGCGGCGCTGCGCTCGTCATGACGGAAATGACCTGCGTGTCGCCCGAAGCGCGCATCACGCCTGCCTGTCCCGGCATGTATGCGCCCGACCACCTGAGCGCGTGGAAACGCATCGTCGATCTCGTGCATGGTCAGTCGGATGCGAAGATCGGCATTCAGCTCGGCCATTCCGGCGCGAAAGGCTCGACGCGTGTCGCGTGGGACGGCATCGATCAACCGCTCGCCGACGGCAACTGGCCGCTCGTCTCGGCGTCGCCGCAACAGTATCTGCCGGGCGTCAGTCAGCATTCGCACGAAGCTTCGCCTGAAGAACTGCGCGAGATCGAAGCGCAATTCGTCCGCGCTACGCAAATGTCCGCCGAAGCCGGTTTCGATTGGCTCGAATTGCACTGCGCGCACGGCTACTTTCTGTCGAGTTTCCTGTCGCCGCTGACCAACCAGCGTACCGACGAATACGGCGGCTCGCTTGAGAACCGTCTGCGCTATCCGCTGCAAATCTTCAAAGCGATCCGCGCAGTGTGGCCGCAAGACAAGCCGATTTCCGTGCGTATTTCCGCGAACGATTGGGTGGAAGGCGGCACGACACCGGACGACGCCGTGCAGATCGCCCGCGCCTTCAAAGCCGCCGGCGCCGACATGATCGACGTCTCGTCGGGTCAGGTCAGCAAAGCGGAAAAGCCGGTCTACGGCCGCATGTTCCAGACGCCGTTCGCCGACCGCGTACGTAACGAAGCCGGCATCGCGACGATCGCGGTCGGCGCGATCTCCGAAGCGGATCACGTCAACAGCATCATCGCGGCGGGCCGTGCCGATCTGTGCGCGATAGCGCGCCCGCATCTGGCGAATCCGGCGTGGACGCTGAACGAGGCCGCAAAAATAGGCTATTTCGATGTGATGTGGCCGAAGCCCTACACGGCGGCAAAGTCCCAGCTCGAACGCAATCTGGAACGCGAGCGTGCTCAAGTGGCAGCGAACGCCGGTCTCTCGCCCCAAGAACGTGCACAGCGCGCGGAGGGCACCACGTGAATACGGCCACGCTCACCTCGACAACGCTCGCCGGTCAACATGCGGTAGTGACCGGCGGCGGCAGCGGTATCGGCGCGGCTGTGGCGCAAACGCTGCTGCGCGCCGGCGCGCGCGTCACCCTGATGGGCCGCAACGCGGAACGGCTGGCGGCACAGCAAGAACAATGTCAGGCGCTCGGCGACGTGACCTGCATCAGCGTGGATGTCACGCAGGAAGAATCCGTCGCGAATGCGTTCGCGCAAGCGGGCGCGGTGGACATCCTCGTCAACAACGCCGGTCAGGCGCAAGCCGCACCGTTCACACACACCGACATGGCGCTGTGGCAGCGCATGCTCGACGTGAACCTCACCGGCGTTTTTCTCGGCACGCGCGCGGTGCTGCCCGGCATGCTCGAACGCGGCCATGGGCGCATCGTCAACGTCGCCAGTACGGCGGGACAAATCGGCTACGCGTACGTGGCCGCCTATTGCGCCGCGAAACACGGCGTGATCGGCTTGACCCGCTCGCTCGCGCTCGAAGTCGCGACCAAAGGCATCACCGTCAACGCCGTCTGCCCCGGCTACACGGAAACCGAACTGCTGCACGCCTCGCTCGAACAGATCACCAGCAAGACCTCGCGCACCGAACAGCAAGCGCGCGACACCCTGCTGCGCTCGAATCCACAACGCCGCTTCGTGAGTCCGCAACAAGTCGCCGACGCCGTGCTCTGGCTGTGCCAGCCCGGTTCGGACGCGATCACGGGGCAATCCCTTTCCATCTCCGGTGGAGAAGTCATGTGACCAAGTCAACGAATCTCAAGAAAACCGCGGCAAGCGAGTCGAAACCGCCGCGCAAAGGCGTCGCCAAACCCGCGGAGAACGTCGTGGACCTCGAAATGAGTACGGGCGCCGATAGCCACATGGGTCTGCGTTTGTGGCTGCGCATGCTGACCACCACCAACCTCGTGCAGGCTGAACTGCGCAAGCGCTTGCGGACCGAATTCGACACCACGTTGCCGCGCTTCGATCTGATGGCGCAACTCGAGCGTCATCCCGAAGGCCTGAAGATGACCGAGCTGTCGCGCCGTTTGATGGTGACGGGCGGCAACGTCACCGGCATTACGGACCAGCTCGAAAAAGAAGGGCTCGTTTCGCGCGACAACGATCCGAACGATCGCCGTTCGATCAGCGTGTGCCTGACGCCCGCCGGCCGCAAAGCATTCGACCGGATGGCGGTCGCGCACGAACAGTGGGTCGTCGAACTGTTCGGCGGCCTGAGCCTCGACGAAAAATCGCGGACTCATCAACGTCTCGGCAAGCTCAAGCAACACTTGCTCGACACGCTGAAAGACTGAACCGCACCGCCGACCCTGGAGACACCCATGACACGATCCAACGCCGACGCGCTGCTAGCCGGCAACCGCCTGACGCTCGCCGGTTACGAGGCGCGGCACTTCGGCTGGCACCTCGCCGACAAGGTCGCGACGATCACGCTGAACCGCCCCGAACGCAAGAACCCGCTGACCTTCGAATCGTATGCGGAGTTGCGCGATCTGTTCCGCCAACTGAGCTACGCGACGGACGTGAAGGCCGTGGTGATTCACGGCGCGGGCGACAACTTCTGCTCCGGTGGCGACGTGCACGACATCATCGCGCCGCTGATCGATCTGCCGATGCCGGAACTGCTGCTCTTCACGCGCATGACCGGCGACCTCGTCAAAGCCATGCGTCATTGTCCGCAGCCGATCATCGCCGCCGTCGACGGTATCTGCGCCGGAGCGGGCGCGATTCTCGCGATGTCGTCCGATATGCGCCTGGGCACCGCCCGCAGCAAGCTCGCGTTTCTGTTCTCACGCGTCGGCCTGGCCGGCTGCGATATGGGCGCTTGCGCGATCCTGCCGCGCATCATCGGTCAGGGGCGCGCCGCCGAATTGCTGTTCACGGGCCGCTCGGCAAGCGGTGAAGAAGGTCACGCATGGGGGTTCTACAACCGCCTGTGCGAACCCGCCGCGCTGCTTGAAGAAGCGCGGAAACTCGCCGCCGACCTGGTCGCCGGCCCGACCTTCGCGCACGGCATCACGAAGAAGATGCTGCACCAGGAATGGAGCATGAGCATCGACGAAGCGATCGAATCCGAAGCGCAAGCGCAGGCGATCTGCATGAGCACGCGCGACTTCGAGCGAGCGTACAGCGCGTTTGCCGCGAAATCGCGTCCGGTGTTCGAAGGAGATTGAATTGAGCGCCGATAACCATACGGATCTGCATAGCGCGTTGGCGTGGCCGTTCTTCGAGCCGCGTCACCGCGAACTGGCCACGGGTATCGAAACGTGGTGCCAGGCGAACCTCGGCCATGAATCGCACGACGACGTCGACGCCACCTGCCGCCATCTGGTGCGTGAACTCGGCGCGGCCGGCTGGCTGAAATACGGCGTGGGCGGCGTGGCCTATGGCGGCCACGGCGATACGATCGACACGCGCGCCGTCTGTCTGCTGCGCGAAACGCTCGCCAAACACTCGGGGCTCGCGGACTTCGCGCTGGCGATGCAAGGCCTCGGTTCCGGCGCTATTTCGCTCGGCGGCACGCATGAACAGAAAACCCGCTACTTGCCGCGCGTGGCCAACGGCACGGCGCTCGCCGCGTTCGCGTTGTCGGAGCCTGAAGCGGGGTCGGACGTCGCCGCCATGGCGCTCTCCGCGCGCGAAGACGGCGACGCTTACGTGCTCGACGGCGACAAGACGTGGATCTCGAACGGCGGCATCGCCGATTTCTACGTGGTGTTCGCCAGAACCGGCGAAGCGCCGGGCGCACGCGGCATCACGGCGTTTATCGTCGATGCGGATACGCCGGGGCTTGAAATCGCCGAACGGATCGACGTGATCGCGCCGCATCCGCTCGCGCGCCTGCATTTCGCGGGCGCACGCGTGCCGCGCAGCCAGATGCTCGGCGCGCCTGGCGAGGGTTTCAAACTCGCGATGCGCACGCTGGATATTTTCCGCACGTCGGTGGCGGCCGCGTCGCTCGGATTCGCGCGTCATGCCATGGCGGAAGGCCTCGCGCGCGCGTCATCGCGCAAGATGTTCGGCCAGACGCTCGGCGATTTTCAACTGACGCAAGCCAAGCTCGCGCAGATGGCGTTGACGATTGACAGCAGCGCGCTGCTCGTCTACCGCGCCGCCTGGTTGCGCGATCAAGGCGAAAACGTCACGCGCGAAGCCGCCATGGCGAAGTGGCATGCAAGCGAAGGCGCGCAGCAAGTAATCGACGCGGCCGTGCAACTGTTCGGCGGCATGGGCGTGCAGAGCGGCACGGCCGTCGAGATGCTGTATCGCGAGATTCGTGCGCTGCGAATTTACGAAGGCGCGACCGAGGTGCAGCAGTTGATCATCGGCCGCGATCTGTTGAAGGCGCATGCCGCCGACGCCGCGAAGGGAAGCACGAAATGAACGCGTCTTTCGAAAGGCCCGTGCGTGTCCGCTTCTCGCACTGCGACCCGGCGGGCATCGTGTTCTTTCCGCAGTATCTGGTGATGACCAACGCGCTGGTCGAAGACTGGTTCAACGAAGGCCTGCGCGTCGACTACGCGCAGATGATCAGTCAGCGCCGCGTCGGCCTGCCGATCGTCAAACTCGACTGCGAATTTTCGCGGCCGAGCCAGATGGGCGAAACGATCACGCTGACGCTGAATGTCGCAGCAATCGGCCGGCGCTCGATCTCCATCGAGATTGTCGGCCATTGCAACGGCGAAACCCGGTTCCGCGCAAAACAGGTGCTGGTGACAACCTCGCTCGATCGCAACGTTTCTATCGACATTCCCCCGGACATCGCGAGCGCGCTCGCGGCGTTCGCCCCTCAGCCCGACTCCATCGAGGCGCATCGCTCATGAAAAAAGCTCTTCTCCCCGCCGGTTGGATCAAACCCCGCGGCTACGCGAACGGCGTCGCGGCCACCGGCACGCAAGTGTTCATTGCCGGTCAGATCGGCTGGGACGAACAGGCGCTTTTCCAGACCAGCGACTTCGCGGCGCAAGCCATCCAGGCGCTCAAGAACGTGGTGGCCGTGCTGCACGAAGCGGGCGGCAAGCCGGAGCATCTGGTGCGAATGACGTGGTACGTCACGGACAAACGCGAGTACCTCGCGGCGCTGAAAGACATTGGCCGCGCGTTTCGCGAGCTGATCGGCGACTACGACATCGCGATGAGCGCGGTGCAGGTCGTCGCGCTGATCGAAGACGAAGCCAAGGTCGAGATTGAAGCGACCGCGGTGATTCCGCAGTAACGCCGTACGAAGCCTCCGAAAGCAACACGCAAACGCAGCACGAGAAAGCCCACCAAGCCCACCGAAGCGCATTCAGCCGGCTCACCGCCCCGGAGACCATGATGGAACCGTCAGCACACGTCGATACCTTCGCGCGCGACAATCTTCCGCCGCAGGATCAATGGCCTGTCTTTCTGCTGGACAACCCGGACGTGGCCTACCCCGCGCGGCTGAACTGCGCGACCGAGCTGCTCGACGGAAGCATCGAAGCGGGCCATGCCGACCATCCGGCGATCTGGTCGGAAGTGGACGGCAAGCCGCACGCCACGACTTACGGCGAATTGCTGGCGCGGGTGAATCGCAGCGCGCACGTGCTGGTCGATGAAATGGGTTTGCAGCCCGGCAACCGGGTGTTGCTACGCGGCCCCAACACGCTGCATATGGCGGTCACCGCGCTCGCGGCGCTGAAGGCCGGGCTGGTCGTAGTGCCGACCATGCCGCTGCTGCGCGCCAAGGAGTTGAAGCAGATCATCGAGAAAGCGCAGGTCGGCGCGGCGTTGTGCGACGCGCGCCTCACCCAGGAACTGGCGCGCTGCGCCGATCCGCAGGACGAGTTCTACTGCGCGGGCCTGAAGCAAACGCGCCTGTTTCACGACGACGCCGCCGATTCACTCGACACGCTGGCGGTCAACAAGCCCGACGATTTCACCGCCTGCGATACCGCCGCCGACGATGTCTGCCTGATCGCCTTCACCAGCGGCACGACCGGCGCGCCGAAGGGCTGCATGCACTTTCATCGCGACGTCTTGGCGATGTGCGATCTGTTTCCGCGTCATGTGCTCAAGCCGACGTCGAGCGATATTTTCTGCGGCACGCCGCCGCTGGCGTTCACGTTCGGGCTCGGCGGGCTGTTGTGCTTTCCGCTGCGCGTGGGGGCATCCACGGTGCTGATCGAAAAACTGACGCCGGAAACGCTGCTGCAAGCCGTCGAACGCTTTCATGCGACCGTGATGTTCACCGCGCCGACGTTCTACCGGCAGATGGCGCCGCTCGTCGCGCATCACGACATATCGACGCTCAAGAAAACCGTCTCGGCGGGCGAGGCGTTGCCCGATTCGACGCGGCGTCTGTGGCACGACGCGACCGGCATCGACATGATCGACGGCATTGGCGGCACCGAGCTGATCCACATTTTCATTTCCGCGCAGGGCGACACGATCCGCCCGCATGCAATCGGCCGCGCAGTGCCGGGCTACGTCGTACAAGCCGTCGACGACGACATGCAACCGGTCGCGCCCGGCACGATCGGCAAACTCGCGGTGCGTGGCCCGACCGGCTGCCGCTATCTCGCCGACGACCGGCAACAGAAATTCGTGCGCGACGGCTGGAATCTGCCGGGCGATTCGGTCTATCTCGACGAAGACGGCTACGTGTTCTACCAGGCGCGCGCCGACGACATGATCGTCTCCGCCGGTTACAACATCTCTGGTCCCGAAGTGGAGAGCGTGCTGTTGCAACACGAGGCGGTGGCCGAATGCGGCGTGATCGGCGTGCCCGACGAAACGCGCGGGCAGATCGTCAAGGCGTTCGTGGTGCTTAATCCCGGTCATGCGCCGGACGATAAGCTGGTCGCCCTGTTGCAGGATTTCGTGAAAAACAGCGTGGCACCGTATAAATACCCGCGCGTCATCAGCTTCGTCGGCGCGCTGCCACGTACCGAAACCGGCAAGCTCAAACGCTTCGAATTGCGGTCCATGGCATAAGCCTCACGCAGCGGCGTCGAATCCAGAGGCGTAACTAGAGCCCCGCCTCTGCGCAACACCCCTATGATGTGACACTCCACTGGCTACCGTTCCTCGACCCATGCTGACTGTCCATCATCTGAACAACTCCCGCTCGCAACGCGTGTTGTGGCTGCTCGAAGAACTCGGCGTTCCGTACGAGATCAAGCGTTACCAGCGCGACCCGAAGACCATGCTGGCGCCGCCCGAACTGCGTGCGGTGCATCCGCTCGGCAAATCGCCCGTGATTACCGACGACGGCCAGACCGTCGCCGAATCGGGCGCGATCATCGAATATCTGATCGGCAAATATGGCCAGGGCCGCTTTGCGCCGGCGCCGGGCACGCCCGAGCATCTGCGCTACACGTACTGGCTGCACTATGCGGAAGGCTCGGTCATGCCGCCGCTGCTGTTGAAGCTGGTGGCGTTGCGCATTGCCAGTGCGCCGATGCCGTTCTTCGCGAAGCCGATTGCCCGCAAGATCGCCGCGACGCTGCAATCGACCTTTATCGACCCGCAGTTGAAGTTGCATCTCGGCTACATCGATAAAGAGTTGAGCGCGACCGGCTGGTTCGTCGGCAACGACTTCACCGCCGCCGACGTGCAGATGAGCTTCCCGCTCGAAGCCGCCACCGCGCGCGGCGGCATGGAAGGCCAGATTCCCGCGATCACCGGCTTCCTGAAGCGCATTCACGCGCGGCCGGCTTACCAGCGTGCGCTGGAGCGCGGCGGCAAGTACGAAATCATCGGCGGCGACTGATCGGCGCAGCACCCAGAAACTCGTAGTTGTGGCGCGAAAGTGGCGGGTGCTAGACTGAAATTCCTATTGTCATCAACGGGTTGCCGGCGTTTCTTGCGCTAAGCGGCGGCCAGTCCGTTATCCGCGCGAACCGGCCGGGTTGCATCCCCAAAAAGCCGGTCGGCAGCGGCACAGGAGTTCCCCGCATGACCCATTCCCTCCACGGCAGGCAACGCTGGCTGGCGCTGATCGTTCTGTGCCTCGGCGTGCTGATGATCGTGCTCGACACGACGATCGTGAACGTCGCGTTGCCGTCCATCGCGGCGGATCTCGGCTTTAGCGAAACGTCGCTGGTGTGGGTGGTCAATGCGTACATGCTGACCTTCGGCGGTTGCCTGCTGCTCGGCGGGCGGCTCGGCGATCTGTACGGCCATCGCAAACTGTTTCTCGGCGGCATTACGCTGTTCACGCTGGCATCGCTCGCTTGCGGCATGGCGAACTCGCAAGGGCTGCTGGTGTGCGCGCGTGCCGTGCAGGGTTTGGGCGGTGCGATCGTGTCGGCGGTGTCGCTGTCGCTCATCATGAATCTGTTCACCGAACCCGGCGAGCGCGCCAAAGCCATGGGCGTGTACGGCTTCGTGTGCGCGGGCGGCGGCAGTATCGGCGTGTTGCTCGGCGGACTGTTGACCAATCTGCTGAGTTGGCACTGGATCTTTCTCGTCAATCTGCCGATCGGCATTGCGGTCTACGCGCTGTGCGTCGCGTTACTGCCGTCCGCGCGCGGTCATGCTCACGGCGAACGGCTCGACGTAGCGGGCGCGGTGTCGGTCACGGCGTCGCTGATGCTCGCCGTCTATGCGGTGGTGAACGGCAACGAGGCCGGCTGGACCTCCGTGCAGACGCTCGGCTTGCTGTTCGCGGCGCTGGCGCTGCTCGCCGTGTTCCTCGTGATCGAGGCACGGGTCCAGCATCCGTTGATGCCGCTCGGGCTGTTCCGCTTGCGCAATGTCGCGACCGCGAACGTCGTCGGCGTGTTGTGGGCCGCCGCGATGTTCGCGTGGTTCTTCATTTCGGCGCTGTATCTGCAACGTGTGCTCGGTTACCGGCCGCTGCAGGTCGGACTCGCCTTTCTGCCCGCCAATCTGATCATGGCCTTCTTCTCGCTGGGTCTATCGGCGCGGGTGGTGATGCGCTTCGGCCTGCGCATTCCGCTTGCGGTCGGCCTGCTGGTCGCCGCGTGCGGCCTCGCGTTGTTCGCGCGCGCGCCAGTGGGCGGCAGTTTCGTGATCGACGTGATGCCGGGCATGATCCTGCTCGGCTTCGGCGCCGGCATCGCATTCAATCCCATGCTGCTGGCCGCCATGAGCGACGTCGATCCGAGCGATTCGGGTCTGGCGTCCGGCATCGTCAATACGTCGTTCATGATGGGTGGCGCGCTGGGTCTCGCGGTGCTGGCGAGTCTCGCCGCCGCACGCAGCGACGCGATGCAGGCATCGCAGGGCGCGGTCGCGGCGCTCAACAGCGGCTATCACCTGGCGTTTCTATTCGGCGCGATTTTCGCGGCATCGGCGGGTGTGCTGGGTGGTTTGCTGCTGCGTCCCGGTCAGCAAGCTGCTGCGGACGCAACACCGGGACACGATGCCGCGCCGTCAGCGCGTTCATCTGTCCCGGAGAGCAAAGCGGCGGCGCAGAACTCCTGAGTTCGATTATCCGAACGGTCGTAAAAGCGCAATCCCGATCAAATGGGTCCGTCCGCGGTTAGCTAAGCTGGCTTCATGCTGATGTGAGAGCCGATATGAACCCGGTTGGAAAAGCGCTCTGGTTTATCGAAAGTCACTTTGCCGACGCGTTGACGCTCGACGACATTGCCGATTGCGGCTGCGTATCGCGCTTCCATATGGCGCGCGCTTTCGAAGCGGCCACCGGGCTTTCGGTCATGCGCTACGTTCGCGCACGTCGTCTGAGCGAAGCCGCGCGGCGTCTTGCCGGCGGCGCGCCCGAGATACTAGCGGTCGCGCTCGACGCCGGTTACGGCTCCCACGAAGCATTCACGCGTGCGTTTCGCGAGCAATTCGGGCTCACGCCCGACGCGCTGCGCGCGCGAGGTCATCTCGACAACCTTGCTCTCGTGGAGCCGATCAAAATGGACGAAACTCTTCTCACGCATCTGGAGCCGCCGCGCTTTGTGGACGGCGAACCGCTGCTCGTCGCCGGTTTGGGCGAACGCTATACGTGCAATACCAGCACCGCGATTCCGTCGCAGTGGCAGCGCTTCAACGCTTATGGCGGCAAAGTGCCGGGGCAGGTGAGCGGCGTCGCCT
Source organism: Burkholderia sp. 9120 (assembly GCF_000745015.1). Lineage (NCBI taxonomy): Bacteria > Pseudomonadati > Pseudomonadota > Betaproteobacteria > Burkholderiales > Burkholderiaceae > Burkholderia > Burkholderia sp. 9120. The sequence continues at coordinate 5,866,372 of NZ_JQNA01000002.1, forward strand.
ACGGGGTCGGTTACAACGCCGACGAAGCCGGCAATTTCGACTACCTGTGCGGCGTCGAAGTCACTGACTTTTCGGCCTTGCCGGCAGAGTTCAGCCGCGTGCGGATTCCCGCGCAACGGTACGCGGTGTTTAGCCATCGCGAGCATGTGTCGGTGATTCGCCGCACCATGAATACGATCTGGAATCAATGGCTGCCGGCGTCAGGACATACGCCGGCGGATGCGCCGCATTTCGAGCGCTATGACGAGAAATTCGATCCAATCAGCGGCATGGGTGGGTTGGAAATCTGGTTGCCGTTGAAGAGCTGATTCGTAGCGGTAGTGGAACACTTCAGCATCGCTTTCCTTGCGCTCACCGTCGGCGGCAATGTCTTATCATGTCAGCTCCTGGACCCTGACGCCCACAAGGCAGATCGCGATGACCGACCACAGCAACCCGCTGTTGCAAGACTGGCAAACCCCTTACCAACTGCCGCCCTTCGCGCAGATCAAACCGGAACACTTTGCGCCGGCCTTCGCCGTCGTATTCGCGGCGCATCTCGCGGAAATCGACGCGTTGGCCACCAATCCGGCCGCTCCCACGTTCGAGAACACCGCAGTCGCGTTCGACGCCGCCGGCGCAGGGCTGAATCGCGTGCGTCTGGCCTTTGAAAATCTGTGCTCGTCGGAATCGTCGGCGGCGTTGCAGGCGGTGGAGCGCGACATGGCGCCGCTGCTCGCCGCGCACGACAGCCAGGTCTCTATGCATGCGGGCTTCTTTGCCAGATTGAACGCGGTTTATCAGCAAGCCGCAACACTGGAATTGAACGAAGAACAGCAACGCCTGCTGCAACGGCTGCATACCGATTTCGTCCGCACGGGCGCTACGCTGGAAGGCGCCGCCCGTGAGCGCTTCGCTGCGATCGCGGAGCGGCTGGCCGAGTTGTACACCGGCTTCGCACAAAACGTCCTCGCCGATGAATCCAGTTACCAACTGCCGCTGACCACCGAAGCCGACCTCGCTGGCCTGCCCGATTTTCTTCGGCAGTCGGCGCGGAGTGCGGCTCAGGAACGCGGCGTCGATGGCTACGTCATTACGCTTTCGCGTTCGCTGGTGCAGCCGTTTCTCACGTGGTCCACACGTCGCGATTTGCGCGAAGCCGCATGGCGCGCATGGACCGGCCGTGGCGAAACGCCCGAGCGGGACAACCGCCCGCTGGCACGCGAAATCCTGCTGTTGCGTGCGGAACAGGCACGTCTGCTCGGCTACGACAACTACGCGGTGTACGCGCTGACCGACCGCATGGCAGGCGAACCCGCCGCCGTGTACGACCTGTTCAGCCAGGTTTGGGAACCGGCCAAAGCGAGCGCCGAGCAGGAACGTCAGGCGCTGGTCGCGCAGGCCGCCGCGCTCGGCGAGCCCACCGACATCGAACCGTGGGACTGGTACTACCTGGCCGAGAAAATGCGCGTGGCCCGCTATGCGCTGGACGACGCGGAAGTGAAGCCGTACTTCAGCCTCGACGCCATGCTGAATGCGATGTTCGATTGCGCCAGCCGCCTGTTCGGCGTTCGCTTCGTCGAGCAGACCGGCGTGCCGCTGTATCACGCGGATGTGCGTCTGTGGGAAGTGCGGCGCGGCGACGACCTGATTGGTGTATTCCTCGGCGATAACTTTGCGCGGCCGAACAAGCAGGGCGGTGCATGGATGAGCGTCTATCGGACTCAGACGCGCAACGGCGGTAGAGCGATTCCGCTCGTGGTGAACAACAACAATTTCGCGCGCGGCGGCAACGGCCCCACGTTGCTCAGTTTCGACGACGTCCGCACGCTGTTCCATGAATTCGGTCATGGTTTGCATGGCTTGTTGTCCGATGTGACGTATGGACGGCTGGCCTGCACCAGCGTGCCGCGAGACTATGTCGAATTGCCGTCGCAGCTCATGGAGAACTGGGCCACGGTGCCGGAAGTGCTGGCAAAGCACGCACGCCACGTGACGACCGGTGCGCCGATTCCTGCTGCGCTGATCGAGCGCATTCGTGCTTCGCAGACTTTTAACCAGGGGTTTGAGACAGTGGCGTACACGTCGTCGGTTCTGATCGATATGGCGCTGCATCTTCACGAAGACCCGGAGAGTATCGACATTGCCGACTTTGAAGCGCGCGAGTGCGAGCGTCTCGGCGTGCCGCGCGAAGTGGGAATGCGCCACCGGCTGCCTCACTTCGGCCATGTTTTTGGCGGTGCGTACTATGCCGCGGGCTACTACGTCTACATGTGGGCGGAAGTGCTGGAAGCCGAGGCGTTCGACGCATTCGAAGAAGCCGGCGACGCTTTTGAACCGGTGTTAGCCGACAAGCTGCGACGTTATGTCTATAGCGCCGGGGATAGTCGCGAACAGCGTGCTGCGTTCCGCGCGTTCCTTGGCCGCGATCCGAAGGCGGCGCCGATGTTGCGCAAGCGGGGATTGCTGGCGTAGGTTCCTCAGTCGCGCCGTGTTCCGAAGCGGTGCGATGTATGCCGATAGTGGGGCCGTAGTACGGCGTCACTATCGGATGCAGCGCTAACAAGCCTCATGCGCGGACTGAAAACCCTCTGGCAAATATCGCGCGTATTTGCTGTGCAGAAGCGCCACGCCTTGATCCGTCGTTGCGGTGTAATCCAGCTTGCTGCGGAAGGCCTCAAGCCGGGCCTTGGATGCGCTCAAGACTTCCGCCCATGTTGCCAGACCAATCCGCAGATTGTCTTCCTGATGGAAGAACCCATACGGCTTTCCTTGCTGGCGCACCGTTCGAGCCGCTTCGGGGGTCATTTCGTTGGAGATAGCGATAAACGTCCAGTTCGTGTTCTTGACATCAAAGCGCTCATCGCTCGCAACCGTCAAGGCGTAACTTTGAATCTGGCTAAGCACTTCCAGGTCAATCTTCTGAGACGGCCGTTTCAGCTCCACGACCAGAAATTCCCGTCGGGTTTGTGCATAGGCTGGCACCTCTCGTGCGAGCATAAGATCAATCACGGCCTGAGTTCCGTTGTCGCGAACAACGCCGGCCTTCTTCCTCTTCTTGACTCTTGCCTCAAGCGGACGAAGTCTGGCGAGATGTTTTCGCAAAACCGTATTCAAATTCTCGTCACTACTTGTCAGCAAGTATTCCTCGCCGAATAGCCACGTTTCATTTTCCAGCATACGGTGCAATTGACTTCGCTCATGCACGCTCTTTTTTGATCCGGACTGAAAGAGCAATTCCTGAAATCCAACTAGAAACTGAAGTCGATCGGCGACCATTTTGCTGGCTCCGATGATGGAGGACAGGGTGGTGTACTGCAGTAGATCCGCAAGCTCCGTTTGTTTTTCTTTCGGCAAGCCTAGAACATCCGACAGAATGCGCTTGAGCGACTCCGGGCTTTCATCAAGCGCGGTCTTTAGCATTCTCAACGTAAAGTGGCGATCTTTGGACTGTCCTTCGCGGAACGAATCAAGGTACTGATGGACATTTAGCGCGCAAATGTCAAAGACTTCTCGCCTCGCTATCTCCAGTGAATCCGCCGCGTCTCCGGTGAACGGATAAGCACCTTCGGCTTTCCACTGTTGCACCAACTCAGAAGCGGCTTCGGCCTTGCGGCGCCGGAAGTGTGAACGCAGCGCATCGCGCACCCTGTCAGCGTCCGCGTCAAGCGCGTTGCATATCAGTTCCGCCATGTCGTTGAACGGCTTCCCGCGAGCGAGAGACACAAGATGGTCAGGTTTGGCCTCGACATGAACAGACCGCCTCGGACACGATGCGATATCAATCAATTCGCTCATCTACCTACCCCCCAAATTGTTCTTTCCAACACACCAAGTTCGCCCGTGATTTTATCCTCTAGCGGGTAGGTGTAAATTATCGGGATAGAGTCAATCCGTGTTGCATCGATGCGTCCCGGTATCGTTCAACGTTGACGAAGCCGGCATCCAGCATCAACAACATGAGAACTTAATCCGGCTGTTGTCGCGGCACTCATTGAGAAGGCCGCTGCCGCGAAAAACCAGGCGCGTCGCATAGAGCGCATTGACTTCCTTCGAGCTCAGGCTTGAAGGTTTTTTTTCGTGGCAGCTTCGGTCCGACTGCGGTTATTGGCTCAAGCTAACCGGCGACGGATTTTCGATCCTGCGACGTTAAAGAGAGGCATAGAACCGACAGCGAGGCAAACCATGTCAGAGAGGGGGAGTATGTCCGGCCTGAGCAAAACAACCCGGCACGGAGGCGTATCTCGCGTGCTTGTCACAGCGGGACTCGTATCGATACTCGGCGCATGTGCGTCGGAGCAACCATCGGCGTCAGCATCCGCGCCCGAGGCATCCAACCCGCAATCCACATTTCCCGGCGCCGACTGGACGCGAGCCGCACCGACCACACAGGGTTTCTCGCAAGACGGTATCGACCGCGCTGTCGCCTACGCGAAACAGCAAGGTTCGACGTCCGGCATGATCGTCCACGACGGCGTAGTCGTTGCCGAATGGGGCGACGTATCGAGAAGATCCAATCTCTATTCGGCGCGCAAGAGCTTCATGAGCGCACTGATCGGCATTGCGGTCGGACGCGGCCAAATTCACCTCGACGACACGCTCGCGCAACTCGGCGTCGACGACAACGAACCCACTCTTTCGCCGACCGAGAAGCAGGCGACCGTGCGCATGCTGCTGGAGGCACGCTCCGGCGTTTATCACCCGTCCGTGTACGAAACGGCGGAAATGCAAGCCGCCAAACCACCGCGCTATAGCCATCCATCGGGTACGTTCTGGTACTACAACAACTGGGACTTCAACACGGTCGGCGCGATCTACGCAAAGGCCAGCGGTCAGGATATTTTCCAGGCGCTGCAGACGGAGATCGCGAACCCCATCGGCATGCAGGATTACCGGCCATCGGACGGCCACGATGTGTCCGGCGGACTCGCCACGCGGTATCCCGCCTATCTGATCGACATGAGCGCCCGCGATCTTGCCCGTTTCGCGCTGCTGTATCTGCACGATGGCCGTTGGCGCGACCGGCAGATCGTGCCGGCGGAATGGGTCGCCGAATCGACGCAATCGTATTCGGACACGACAACCGGCGGTTACGGCTACATGTGGTGGACGAGCGTACCGGCAAGCCGGCCTCGCGGCCCGAAAGCGGCGCTGCTAAGGCCTACTTTCTGGGCCGATGGTCACTTGGGGCAATATGCTGTCGTCGTGCCGTCGCTCGATCTGGTCGTGGTGAACCGGATCGATGCGCGGCTTACGTCGAAGCGCATGGGGCAACTGAAAATGGAGAAGCTGGTGTGGTTGGCCGAGTCCGCGCAAAACGCGAGCGGAATCGGGCCTGAACCCGCCAACTAACGCGAAGGCCAAAGCTTCCCGCTATTCGCTCAGCTCACGATGCAACGCGCGATATTCCTGCGAAAGCTTATGCCCCGGATCGAGGTGAATGACGGGCTTCGCCTGCTGATGCGATTCGCGAATCTTCACCGACGAAGACAGCCGCGAAGCCAGCACCGGCAAGCCCTCGGCGACGAGTTCATCGACCAGTTGCTGCGGCAGGCTCGCACGCGGTTGAAACTGGTTGATGACGATGCCCTCCACTTCCAGCGCGTCGTTGTGATCTTGCTGGATCTCCTTCACGTTTTCCAGCAACGTGTACAGCGCGCGACGGGAGAAGTCGTCGCAGTCGAACGGAATCAGACAGCGCTCGACGGCGATCAGCGCGGAGCGGGTATAGAAGTTCAGCGCCGGCGGCGTGTCGATATAAACCGCGTCGTACATGTCGAGCTCGTTGAGCGCATCACGCAACTTGTAGATCTTGTAGCGCGATTCGAGCTTGCCGTGCAACGCGTCCAGGTCGGCATGCGCGGGCATGATGTCGAGATTCTCGAACGGCGTCGGATGAATGAACGACGTGATTTCCACGGGCTTGAAGCTGAACGTCAGTGCGGTTTCGAAGAAGCCAGCAACGGTGGGATGCGCCTCGCTGGTTTTTGCGCCGAGCAGGTATTGACTTGAATTCGCCTGCGCATCCAGGTCGATCACCAGCGTGCGCAAACCTTCGCTGGCGCTGATGGCCGCCAGGTTGCACACGATCGTCGATTTACCTACGCCACCTTTCTGATTGAATACGACGCGCCGCATATTCTCCCCTTGCACGGAAGCTAACCCGAAGACCCCAGCATACCTGAGTCGTGTGTGTCGGGATGCGGCACGTGGGGCTATTTTCCGGCTAGCTGTCCGCTGCGGTTTCGCAAAACGTCACGCTAACGCGGCCACGCTCGAACAGGAACGACGGCGCAATGCCGAACATCGCGCGAAACGTACGCGATAGGTGCGCCGAGTCCGCGAAACCCGCCACATGCGCCGCACGGGTCAGGCTCGATCCGCGCATGGCCTCTTCCACCGCCGCGCGTAGGCGGCACCATAAAACGTAGCGTCGCAAAGGCACGCCGATCGCGTCGCGAAAACGGTGCGCGAGCCGGCCCGGTGAGCGATGCACGGCTTCGGCCAGCGCCGCCAACGTAATTGGTCCGTCGAGACGCTCGCGAACCAGCGCGCAAACCTGCGAGACGAGCACATCTTCGGTCGACGTGCCGTGCGCCGGCGGTCCGATCAGACTGTCCACCAACGACTGCGCGGCAACCGTATCGCCGGCAGCGGCATGGCGCGCGAGGGCGCGCAACCGCGGGTCGAACGGCAACGCAGCGAGGCCGGCGTTTTCACGGCCGCTAAAGCGCGCCCACTCGATGCTTTCAGGCTCCAGATACAACACCGCCGACGTTCCGAACGCGGGATGCGCATGCGGAACATCCGGCGGAATGAGCAACAGATCGGCGCGGAGCACGCCGCTTTGCGGCGACTCAAAGACAACCGGCCCATCGAGGCCGAAAGCGATCTGCGCCAGATGATGCCGATGCGAGTCCGACGCGTGAGCGGGCGCCAGCATCAGCAGGCGCTGCGGCCAGACATAGAGATGGAATGGAGTCGCGGACATATCAGCCAGTTTATTCAAGTGCTGAGAGCATGACCGCGCGCATGCTGGCGTCTCGATCCTTAACCCGCGCTCTCGAGGTGCATGAATGTCTTCCAATAACGGCTATATCCACGCGCTGCGCTTCGCTTCCCTGACTGCGCTATACGACCCCGTCGTTGCGATGACATCCCGCGAGCGGATGTTCAAATCGGCACTGCTCGACGGCGTCGCGCTGCAACCGGGACAAAGAGTACTCGACGTGGGATGTGGCACCGGAACGTTAGGCTGCATGGTAGCGCAGCGCGAACCGGCACTGGAGATGCATGGCATCGACGGCGATCCGGCGATTCTGGCGCGCGCCCGGCGCAAGTCGGCGGAACGCGGGGTGTCGGTGAGCTTCACGCATGCGATGTCGTTCCAGCTACCGTTTCCCGACAGCCATTTCGACAGCGTGCTATCGAGCCTCTTTTTCCATCACCTGGACTACGACGCCAAACAGCGCACGCTGGCTGAAATACGTCGGGTGCTGAAGCCGGCCGGACAATTGCATATCGCCGACTGGGGCGCCGCGCAGGATCCGTTGATGCGCGCGGCTTTTCTCGTCATTCAGTTAGTGGACGGTTTCCGGACGACGCAGGACAACGTCCGCGGCAAATTGCCCGGCATGGTGGAGCAGGCGGGATTCAAAGGTGTTCACGTTGACGGACGATTCCGCACGATGCTCGGCACCATCGAGATCGTGCGCGCCGACAAAACTCCCGCTGCCCCGATCTCTGGCTAAGCGTATTCAATCCTCGCCCGACACCGTCAGCGAGGCCAGTTGCTGATCGGCAAACTCCACGCGATTGCGGCCGCCGCGTTTTGCTTTGTACAAAGCGGAATCGGCTAAGCCGTATGCGGTGTCGAAATCAGTCCGCGCTGCATTGGCGCTGACGCCGAAGCTCGCCGTAATGCGACGATTCACGGGTGCCGCGAACACATGATTGCCGATCGCCGCGCGCATTTTCTCCGCCAACTGCAGTGCGTCGGCGAGATTGTGCCCCGGCAACAGCACGGTAAACTCTTCGCCGCCAACCCGGCCGATAACACCCCGATCACCGACAATACGCCGCAAGCAATCGACAATACCGAGAATCACGGCGTCGCCCACCGGGTGGCCGAAATCGTCGTTGACCTTCTTGAACTCGTCGATGTCGAGCAGGATCATCACGGCGCGATCCACGCGCAACGCCTTGATGGTCCGCTCGATCACCGCACTGCGGTTCAGAACGTCGGTCAACGCGTCGTGAGTCGCGCGATATTGCAGTTGCTGGGTCAGCGCATGCATCTCGCGCTCGGCGCGGTCGCTGCGTCCAATCAGGCGACGCGTTTCGCGCATCAGGCGCTCGAAATGCCCAATCAATTCGGCCAGCGCCAGGCGCGATTGCCCGGCGTCCGCGTCGGCGTTCGCATGAATCGCGCGGGCCTTCTCCAGCGCCTCGCTTTCGTTCCGGAACAGGTCCGGAGCGTCGTTCGAAGGTGTGTCCGAGGAGGAAGTTGACACCACCGTAACCGTCCTTATGTCGCAACCGGGCAATCGGTAAACTGGATCGCCGTGAAATCGGCCTGCAATTCTTCACCGAATTCGAGAATGGTTTCGTCTTCGGCGTCGCGGAACCACCGCACGAGTACCTGATTGCCCGCCGAAGCCGCCTGATCCAGCGCGTCGAACACGCTGAACAGCATTTTCGTGCTCGAACTGTTGAAGTACGTGAGCGTGACCTCGACCGTGATCACGGCGTCGTGACAAGCCGCCAGGTAGGCGCGAAGCTGCTCGATGATCGGGGCGTAAAACGCGGCCGCATTCTCGGGATACGACTCGCCCCGGAACGTCAGCATGTTCTGATCGAATTGAAAATCGACTTCCGGCGACGTCGTCGTAGCTGCAATATAAAGATTATCCATGGCGCGTACTCGTCACTGGGTCAGATGATGGTCTTGAGGCAAAACAGCGTGGTTTCCGGGGTATCCACACGCGGATAAAAGGCAAACTCCAGCGGAGCGCTCGCGTCGCGCGCCATGGTCAGGAACCCGAGCCCCGCGCCTTTGCTTTCTTCCGGCGTATCCGCGCGCAGCGTCAGCTTATACGCCTGCTTGATTTCTTCAAGCGACATGTTGCGCAACGGCTCGAGCCTTTCGCGCAAATTACTTACCGCCGACGTCGCGATCGGATTCATGCAGAGCATGAGATGACGCTCGCCCTCGGTGCTGATGCACACCGCGCCCTCGCGAATTGCACCGCCCTCGACGCCGCCCTCGACGAGCGAGTCCGACGAATAGTGGACGATATTCTGCGCGAGTTCGATAAAGGACGAAAACAATTTGCGCCGGGTCGGTCCGCTGACTCCCGCCACTTCCAGTTGCAGTTTCACGACCTCACTCATTGCCGCCACGATGCTGTGAGAGAAGTAGCCTTTATGATAAAAAATCAGGTTGCGCCGCTGAGCGAGTTCGAAGAAGGCGGCATCCTGTTCCAGAAGTTCAAACATGTTCATGGACTACCCTAAACGCGTGCAAAAAATAGCGTGACGTCATCGCGGCGCGCCTGGGCGCCCTGCCAGTCGGCCAAAGCGCGCTGCAGACCTTCGCAGATGGCGGATAACGGTTGAACACGGTTCTCGACAATGAGGCCGAGCGCGCGACGCTTCCCAAAAGCGATTTTTCGCGGACCGCCGATCTGATCGATCAGTCCATCGGTTGAAACGAACAGCAAGCTGCCTGGCGGAAGCTCAACGGTGTTCAGCGCCCACGCATAGTCCGCCTGACTGTCTACATAACCCACGCCCATGCGCTCGCCGGCCATGCTGTCGAACGCCTCGGCATCCGGCCGCAAAACATGCAACGCAATGCGCGCGCCGGAAAAATGCAGTTGCCGCGATTGCGCGTCGAACCAGAAGAACGCGGCGTCGAGGCCGTCGTTCGACTGCGGCGACTCGCCCGCCCCATGTTCCTGACCGAGCAGGCCCTTGACGTTGCGGTTGACCGCCGCCAGCAGCGCGGCTGGGTCGCGTGGCCCGATCCGTTCGAGCGCCTGCGACAGCGAAGCCGATGCAAGCAGCGTCATGAACGCGCCGGGCACGCCGTGGCCGGTACAGTCGGCGACGGCGCAAAACCATCCATCGGGAAACGACGCGAAATGATAGAAGTCGCCGCCCACCACGTCGCGCGGCTCCCAGACCAGCGCGGCGTCCGCCAGCATGGACGACAGCGCGTCGCGCGAAGCACGCAGCATGGCTTGCTGGATCACGCTCGCATATTCGATGCTCTGCATGATCTGGCGGTTCTTTTCCGCCTGCACTTCGGCCACCGCGCCCAATAGCTGAAAGCCGCTCGCCAGTCCGACGAAGCGGCCCTGCCGCGTCACGATGAAACCGTCGGACAGCGCCTTGTTGCCCGCCTCGACCGTTTTGAACGTCAGCGCCTCGATACTCATGTCGGCGTCGACGATGAGCGGCTCCTTGTCCATAAACGCGATACAGCTTTTCTTGTCGTAGAGCTCGCGGTGAAACGGCTTGCTCATTTGCGACAGGAAAATATCGCGGTTAATCAGTCCGATCGGACGATCGCCTTCCACCACGGCCAAACTCCCCATGTCGCGCCGCGCATAGAAAATCTCCATGGCAAGGGAATTCGAATCGGCGGCATCGACAGCGGGAAATTCGTGACATAAATCGCCGGCGCAACGCGGGCTTGCGGTGACTCCGGGGCGACGAAACTGCGCAAGCGCGGGATGCATTTCGAGCCTACCCGTTGAACAAGAAATGAGCACGCTAATGCGTCTATATGTCAGTTTCGTTACGGCCAATCATTAAAGAAAGGATCCTCGAAAGTGAAACGGGAGGTCGATCCGCTGAAAGGCCTGTTGCAAACGTTTTCCTCGTTGTTATTAGCTTTTTGCGATTATTTGAGCGTGCGTTGCGTCTCGGCGACTACTGACTTGCGGGGCTTCGTAAGCAGACAACATCCCGAAGATAACGCTCCAGTGATGTCACATCCGCTGACGTGCCCCGCAGCGCGATCACCTGGTCAGGCCTGATCAGCACCCAGCCGTCGCCGTCGCCTTCGAAGCGGTAGCGCCGGCGCGCTTCGCCTGCCGGATCGTCGGCGGTATCGAGCGGTACGCTTTGAACCGCGTCGCCGAACGGCGCGACGATGGCTTCGGCATGCGACGCCTCGCCGCCGCGAAACACGACCAACGTATGACGTGCATCCAGCAGCGGCCATAGCGTCCGCTGTTGTCCGTCAGTTGCATGAGTCCAATGCAGATCGAGCGCGCGCGTGCCCGGAAAACCGCGCGCAGGATGCCCCGACGCGCCGCCAAGCGCGACCAGCGGACCATCGTGATAGGTGATATCCGTCTCGGCCATCTCGGTTCGCAAGCGTTCCTGCAACGCCGGCACGTGGTCGAGTACGGACACGGCCGCGTCGCGGGCAAGACGCGCGAGTGGATGCGGCGCCATGCCGACATGCAGCAGTCGCGCCGCGTTGTCGATCACATGGCGCGCCACCGGCCGCCGTTCGGCCTCGTAACTGTCCAGCAGCGTGGCGGCCTCGCCGCGCCCCTGGAGCACGTAAGCGAGCTTCCAGCCGAGGTTCGCCGCGTCCTGGATGCCCGTGTTCATGCCCTGCCCGCCCGCCGGACTATGAATGTGTGCGGCGTCGCCGGCGAGAAACACGCGGCCCTCGCGATAGCGCGCCGCAAGCCGCTCATTGATTCGAAACGTGGATAACCAACCCGGCTCCGACAACGTCGCGTTCGGCGGCCCATGGCGCGTCACCTTCTGCTGGAGTTCATCGAGAGTCGGCGGTTCGTCGCCTCGCGACGTTGCTTCGTCGCCGACGCGGCGGCTAATCACGCGCCATACGTCGTGCGCGAACGGAAACAGCGCGACCGTGCCGCCGTCGTGCCACCAGATGTGAATGCTGTGCTGATCGAGTTCGGCGCCGTCGATACGCACGTCGCCGAGCAGATACGTGTCGGGCTCCGTATCGCCTTCGAACGCGATGTCGAGGGCATGGCGCACCGCGCTGCGCGCCCCGTCGGCGCCGACCAGCCACGATGCGGCCGCTTCCTCGATCCGGCCGTCCGCCTGTTTTAGCGTGGCCGTCACGGTATCGGCGGTTTCGCTCAGGCCGGTCAGTTCCACGCCACGCTCGATCACGCCGCCCATCTCGACGAAGCGTGCCGTGAGAATCGCTTCGGTGCGCGACTGCGGCAGCAGGAGAGGATCGGGATGCGCGCTGTCGATGCCGTCTTTCATGGACACGCGCGCCAGCCGGCGAGCGCCGTCGCCGAAGGTCACCGCGCTCATGGCGACGGCCGCCTCGTCGAACGCCGCGCCGACGCCCAGGCCGCTCAACAGCTCCAGGCTCGCCGGCCACACCGCGAGCGCTTTCGACAGGTCTGCGGGTTTCTCCAGCCTGTCGATCACCCGCACCGCGATGCCGTAATGGCGTAGCGTCAGCGCCAGTGTCAAACCGGTCGGCCCGGCGCCGACGATCAAAACCGGAACGCGATGATCCATGGTCAGTTCCTCGTAAAAGTTGGCGGCTTCGGCGTCGCGGGGCGTGATCGAAGACCGGACGGCCGCGCGGACGCACAACAGTACCCTCAGCCTGGTAATCTTTGGCGCGGAACGCAAGGCCTAATGCTCGGCAATCTACGGGCCTGGCGCATGACTTGTTTCGCGCTATGCGCAGGTTTCGTTGCGGACGCACCGAGCCGGACGCCCGTTTTATGCGCCGTTCGCCACCGCCTGTTCCTCGCGCGCGTACTGCGCAGGCGGCCGGCCAACATGCCGCGTGAACGCGACGCTGAAGGTGCTGGCCGAGCTGTAACCGACACGCTGCGCCACTTCGGCGACGCGGCCTTCGTTGCGACGCAACAGGTCTTTCGCGAGCGCCATGCGCCACGCGAGCAGATATTCCATCGGCGCGACGCCGACCGCGCGGCTGAAGCGCTCGAAAAAAGTCGACCGCGACAACGCGGCTTCTTTCGCGAGTTCCGCGACCGTCCACGCGTGGGTAGGGCGTTCGTGCATGCCACGGATCGCCGCCGCGAGTCGGCTGTCGGCGAGTCCGCGTACCAGGCCCGGCGACGCATTCGTTCCCGCCGTCGAGCGCAATGCCTCGATCAACAGCACTTCCAGCAGCCGCGACAGCACGACCTCGCGCGCGGGCCGTTGCTCGTGCGATTCCTCGCGCACCAGTTGCACCAGCGTGGCCAGCCGATGTTCGCCGCGGACATGCACGATTTGCGGCAGCAGCGAAACCAGCAACGACGCATCCGGCGAGCCGAAGCGGCAATGGCCCGCCATCATGCGCGTGTCGATCGGGCGGTCCGGCGCGCCGATTCGGTATTCGCCGTTGCCGAGCGCGAGCGGGTCCGACGTCTCGACGCCCGGCGGCGGCGGCTCGAGGCTGGAGATCGCGACGCCATACGCCGCCGGAATCAGGACGAAATCGCCGGATAGCAGTTCGAGCGGCGCGTGTCCGTCGATCGTGATGCGGCAACCGCCTTCGAGAATCGCGCAGTAGAACGGCTGGCCTGCATCTGAACGACTGATGCGCCAGGGGCTCGCGCTGTGGACGAGTTTGGAGAACCGCGCACTGGGTTGCAGCAGCGTCACGACTTCGGCCAAGGGATCGATCATCGCCGGACTCCTGCAAATGAAATTCGGATTGTCGATTGTAGCGAGTACGGCGTTGGCGATCTATCGTATGAGCACACCCCAACCCAATCATCGGAGTTTTTATGAAAACCGTGCTAATCACCGGCTGCTCTTCCGGCTTCGGCCTCGAGATCGCCCGCTACTTTCTGGCGCGCGACTGGCAGGTCATCGCGACGATGCGCGCACCACGCGCCGACGTGCTGCCGCCTTCGGAGCGCCTGCGCGTGCTGGCGCTCGACGTCACGAATCCGGACAGTATTCGCGAGGCCGTCGAGGCCGCCGGTCCGATCGACGTGCTGGTCAACAACGCGGGTTTCGGCGCGGCGTCACCGGCCGAACTCGTTCCGCTCGCGACGGTGCGCGAGGTCTTCGAGACCAATACCTTCGGCACGATTGCGTTGACGCAGGCGGTGCTGCCGCAGTTTCGTGAGCGCCGGGCGGGCGTCGTCGTGAATGTCACGTCGAGCGTGACGCTGAAGGCGCTGCCGCTGCTCGGCGCGTATCGCGCGAGCAAGGTGGCGGTGAACGCTTTCACGGAGTCGATGGCGCTGGAACTCGAACAGTTCGGCGTACGAGTGCGTCTGGTGCTGCCGGGACGTGCGCCCGACACGCGTTTCGGCGAGAACGCGCGTGCTCATATGCATGGTTTCGAACACGAGGCTTATGCGGGACTCGTGAAGAGCGTCTTCGCGCAACTGCAAGATGCGTCCGCTCCAGTCACCCACGCGCAGGACGTCGCAGAAGCGGTGTGGCGCGCAGCGACCGATCCGTCTTCGCCGATGCGTATTCCAGCGGGCGCGGATGCCGAACAGTGGGCAGCTGAGGCTCGCTGACCGAATGGCGCGCGGCTCGCTTGTTTCGAGCCGCGCAATACGACAAGGAGATTCTCATGCAGGACAAACCTATCGCCCTCGTCACTGGGGCTAATCAAGGTATCGGCCTTCAGATCGCCAGGGATCTCGCGGCGCAAGGCTTCACGGTGCTGGTCGGGTCGCGCGATGTCGAGCGCGGCGAAGTAGCAGCCAGAGAGGTGGGCTCGGACGCCCGCGCGCTTCAACTCGACGTGACGGATCAGGCTTCGATCACGGCTGCGGCGGAACGTATTCGCGTGGAACTGGGCCGCCTCGACGTGCTCATCAATAACGCCGCCATTTCGAATACGAACAAGCAGCCCGGTCAGTCCGTCGAGGAGTACGCGAGGACGACTCGCCCGAGTAACGTATCGCTCGATGAAATGCGCGCGGTGTGGGACACCAATGTGTTCGGTGTTCTCGCTGTCTATCAAGCGATGCTGCCGCTTCTGCGGCGAGCGTCGGCGGCCCGGATCGTCAACGTGTCGAGCGGCGTGGGCTCGCTGACGACGAACTCGGACCCCGCCTTTCCGTACCGTGCGATTTTTGGGCCGGTCTATCCGGCGTCGAAGACAGCCCTCAACGCGTTGACCTTGGCCATGGCGCTCGAACTGGAGCCGGAAGGGACCAAGGTCAACGCCGTTTCTCCGGGCTTCACCAAAACGAACCTTAATGGTTATGCAGGTACGGAGACGGTCGAAGAAGGTGCTCGGGAGGCGGTGCGTGTCGCGCTGCTCGGCGCGGACGGCCCGACAGGGACATTCACGCGATGGGAGAACCAGACGATTCCGTGGTGAGTAAGCGTCAGGCGTTACTTTTGCTACTCAGGTCATTGCTGCTTTCGTCTGGCTGAGGAGGAGTAGCAATGGAAACGAATCTTCATACCACGGCGAGTCGGCTATCGACGCCTTTCGTCGACGCCGACTTGACTCGTCTACAGCACAGCCAACGAGGAAAGCTTCGAGCGTTTCTGCTGCTTCTACTTCTCGCGCTCTTCTACGGGTTAAGTACCGCGCTTGCGCAGCAACAGGCGGCCCCCATCGACACCACGCACGCGAACCATAAGGCCGCGAACAACGCCCCGCTCGATCGTTCCGGCAAAGCGCGCAAAGGCACAGCCTCTTACTACGGAAAGAAGTTTTACTCGAAAGAAATGGCCGACGGCACGCGGATGAATCCTCAGTCCAATGTTGCCGCGAGCAAGACGCTGCCGATCGGCACCAAGGCCAAGGTCACGAATCTGGACACCGGCGCAAGCGCGGTGGTGGTGATCAAGGATCGCGGCCCCTATGTCAAGGACCGGATCGTCGATGTGTCGCCCAAGACCGCCGATAAGCTCGACCTGAAAAAGAACGGCACCGCGCCCGTCGAAGTGAAGCCGGTTGAAGTGCCGCAGTCGGACGGTAGCGTGAAGCCGGGTGCGGGCGCGGTGCAAACGCCGGGCGGGAAGTAGGCGCCCGGGTGTTTGGGACTCACCGTCTAGTTGTCACTGAGCCGCGACAGGGATTTCCCGATTGAAAACCTGAGTGACTTCAAAATAGAAAGTCTGACTGTGCCCGCTCGCGTCGACTGCATCTAGCAAGTCGTAGCGGGATTCTCCGTTTTGCACCAGTTGCTGCCTCGTGACGCGCAGATTCTTGGCGCGGACCCACGCATACTCTTCCGATGTAGCGACAATATGAACGGCCGTGTCCTGACTCAATCCATTGCCGCTGTGTGCGATATCCTGGTTAATACCGAACAAATACAGCCGCATCTTCATTTGAGTCTCGACGTCTCCAGATTTGCCCAGCAGGAAGCTATAGGCGGCAATGAAGTCCGTGATGGGTATATCCTGGATAGGTCGAATTTTTTCAACTTCCCTGATCTTCGCAAGCGCTCCGTTGATGTCACCTTGCTGCGCGAGCTGAAGCGCGTCGCGCTCCGAGTTAGTGCACAGGTAGGCCAATTCGCCGTAGTTAAAACTTTTATCATTTAGAAATCTGACGCGTGCCTCATGCGCCTGCTGCAAAGCGGCGTAATATTTCCCGTCTTTCGCGCTAACCGGCAGCGGATCATAGATACCTGCCTTTTTGTTGAGTGACGTCACAATTCTTGAATTCAACAAAAAATACGCAACCGGCGATTTACCGACGGTCGACGGCCCGGTATAAGAAACGACCTGGAGATTTTCGTTGTGGTAGGGGTATGTCTGCAAGCCAGTGATACGTAACGATTGCGAGCGCAACCATTCCGTGACTTCATTGATCGTAATAACCCGTACTGGATCGTCCGGCGTGGCGCCACTTCCGGTGCGCTCTTTCAGAATATCCGCCAGCGCAACAGCACGTTGACGACAAGCTTCAGCATCATCTTGCTTTGCTAGTTTCGCATAGAGCTTCGCGCATTCCATCTGTACATCGTAGCTAGGGAATTGCGGCAGCGGTGCGTACTTCTCCAGGACCCGAAGCCGGCTAATGGCTCCCGTGTCGTTGCCGGCCTGATCGAGGGCCTCCGACTCTTTAACCGTCGCCTGAATTTCCCTCGACAGCGCCTCCAGGTCGATTTTTTCGTCCTGTGCGAATGCCTGACGCTGCGATTGCAATTGCGCAGCGATCGAGTCCGGTGTGTCAGCGAAGCTATTTCCGCAGAACGAAATGCAAAGAAGACTGATTACCCACCCCATCCTGCGCATAGCGACCCCGAGTTAAAATTTTTTGCTCATATTGAGCCAGCGGCAAAGGTAACCTTCGGGGCACTCAAAATCAAGAGACGTCGGGATGACACAGATTACGCCATGTAATAACAACGCGCGGTTCCGTGGAAAACGAATGTTAATGACCGTTATGCGTCGCGAACAGAACGGCCCGCTCGCGACGTATGTTTCCGCATGGTTTCCGAATGAAAGGAAACGTGGGTTCGATTACACACTCGGGTCGATTATCTGCGCCGGCAGATGACCGACACACTGACACAGCACTTCGCAAAGCTGCTCGAAAGAAACGGGTTTCACGAGATGACACTCGAATCCCGCCTCACGCGTTTTAACGCGGTCGTCCGCTTGGCCCCACCCCGTCAGCGCAACCAATGACGTTTGCGCGAGCTGCGTGCGTGCGCGCAACTCGCGAGCGAGTTGTATCCCGTCCATGTCCGGCATGCCGATGTCCAGCACCGCGACGCGCGGCTCGAACTCCTTCACGGCTTCGAGCGCGTCAGCGCCGCTATGAACCACGCGGGTCGTGCAGCCGCTCATGTCGAGCAGCATGCCGAGGCTCATCGCGGAATCGACGTTGTCGTCGACGATAAGAACGCGAAGACCTTCGAAGCGCATCGGCTCCGTCACTCGGGTGGACGATTTCACGTGTACGGGTTTCTCCACAATCGGCAGATGAACGGTGAATGTGCTCCCCAGACCTCGTCCGGGGCTTTCGACGGCAATATCGCCGCCCTGTAGTTCCATCAATCGTTTCGCGAGCGCCAGGCCAACACCCAAGCCCTCGCCGCTAGCTTGAGGCGCGTCGAGTCGCTCGAACAACCGGAACAACTTCGGCAAATCTGTCGCGGCGAGTCCGTTGCCGTTGTCCGATACGCGAATCACCACGCGGTTCTCGTCGCGGCCAATCTCCAGTTCGATGCGACCGCCCGACGGCGTGTACCGCGCGGCGTTGTTCAGCAGGTTCGACAGCACCTGCGTGAGCCGCACCTGATCGGCGTGGACGTACAGCCGCTCCGGCGGATAACGCACGTGCAAGGCATGGCCGCCTCGATCGAGCAACGGCCGGCTCAGTTCGAGCGCCGAACGCACGGTATCTTCAACGTCGATCTCCGTTCGCGACAACTGCAACGCGCCGCTGCTGATGCGCGCCACTTCCATCAGATCGTCCACCAGTCGAACCATGTGATCGACTTGCCGGTCGAGCATGTCCAGGATCGGCAACGAAGTCTCGGCCGCGCCCGCACATCGCAGAATCTGCAGGCCGTGTCGAACCGGCGCGAGCGGATTGCGCAACTCATGCGCGAGCGTGGCGAGAAACTGATCTTTCATGCGGTCGGCGTCGAGCAGCTTTTCGCGGCTCTCACGGAGCGCGTGCTCCGCTTCCACACGAGCCGTGACGTCGCTGGCTGCGCCGAACCACTCGACGATCTTGCCGTCGGCATCGAACAGCGGCACCGCGCGCGAGTGCGCCCAGCCCCATGTGCCATCGACCTTCGCGACGCGGTGCTCGAGCTCGAACATCGAGCGCGAATCGAGCGCCAACTGGATCGCGGCGAGCAGCCTGGGTTGATCCTCGGCATGAATGTAGTTGCGCACCCAATCTTCGCTGACGTCGGTCGTATCGCGCAGAAAACCGCGACCGTCCAGCGCCCGCATTAATTTCCAGTCGGGACTCATGCGGTAAAGCGAGTACGACGTGGCGGTGACCAATGCGCGCAGACGCGCCTCGCTCAGACGCAGGGCGTCTTCCGACCTCGCACGCTCGATCAGATCCGCGGTCAGTCGCGCCATGATGTCGATCAGCCCCAACTGCCGTTCGTCGGGTTCGTGGAAACGGCCCCAGTGTGTGGAGATCATGCCGATGAAGGCGCCGTCGCGAGAACGTAGCGGCGTAGACTGCATGGCCTTGATGCCGGTCTCGCGAAACACGTCGAGATCGACCGTGTCGCAAAACGGCGCGTGATGTTCAATGTCGGAGACCACCACGCGTTCGCCGGTGGCCCACGACTCGCCGCAACTGGTCGTCGATTCGATCAGGACCGTGCGCCAGTGGTCAGCCGCGTGAGCGGTAAAGCCACTGTGCGCGAGAAGGTGAAGATGGGGTTCGTGCTCGCCCGCTGACATGTCAAGCATCTGCAGGCTGGCAAAGTCCGCGCTCATCAGCACACGGGCTGTCTCGACTACCTTCGCGTAGAGCGACGGCAGATCGTGACGTTCGAGCAGGGAAAGCGATAGTTCGTGCAGCAGGCGGCTGTCGTTGAGATCGGCGGGCAACGAGCCTAGCGGCTCGGCGCTGTCGTTGTCGCTACGGTTGTCGCCGCGGTTGTCGTCGCGTACGCTTGGGTCGCCGCGTAGCCGGGATTCGATCGGCTTTACGATTCCTGGAAGTGGCGTCATTCGGCTTGGAGGCGTTGGTTTCGTTGATGCATTATAGGTCGGCTATGCGGGGGGATTGCCTGCGCGTTTTGCGCACAACCAGGATGGGTGAATGACAAGAGACAATGGGCTGGCGCGGGACATCGTGGGCGTGGACGGCTGTAAGGGCGGTTGGTATGCCGTCAAGCGAGATCACAAGACGGCGGAAATTCACACTCGCGTGTGCGCTTCGTTCGACGAGCTGCTTACCTGGGCGCCTGCCCCGGCGATCGTAGCAATTGATATTCCCATCGGGCTCTCGTCCGATGGCAAACGGCAATGCGACGTGGCCGCCAAGGCGGCGCTGAAGTGGCCGCGTAGTGCGTCGGTATTCCATACGCCCGTGCGGCAAACGCTCGGCACTAATTGCTACCAGGAGGCTTGCCGGCGACACCGCGTGGTCACGGGCCAGGCGATCTCAAAGCAGGCGTTCAACATCCTTAAGAAGATCGCGCAGGTCGATATGGCGTTGCAAAAGTCAACTGTCGACGCTGCACGGGTCTTTGAAGTACACCCGGAGTTGGCCTTCATGCAACTCCGCGTGGAGCAAGGGGGATCGCCTGGTGGGATAAGCGAGTCGAAGAATAAGCCGGAAGGTCATCAGATACGCAAGGCGTTACTCGATGCGGAATTCGGCGCGGCGCTGAATGCCGCTCTAGCCGAACGCGTAGCCCGTGATGCAAGCCTGGACGATATCGTCGATGCATTCGCCGCGCTGTGGAGCGCGAAACGCATCGCCGAAGGGAACGCTTGCAAGCTGCCGGAAATAACGGTGGTGGACGCAACGGGTTTGCCTATGGTCGTTCGTTACTGACAACGCTCTCTTATTGAATCGTCTCTCACTATCTAACGGATCGGAACCCTGACATGCAGCCAACCATCGACGAACTCCTCGCGCTTGATTTACTCACGCTACGCGAACACACAGAACTGGCTGGCGATGTCTTCGATGCCGATCAGCAACGCTTGCGCTTGCAACAGTCACTGAACAACAGCGAGGTGTGCTCAGTGCAACGCGCAGGCAAACTGGTCGCCTACGCAATGCTTCGACCTGAGTCGGAGAACTGCTGGTTCGTGGGCGCGTTTAGTACGCATCCTTTGCACCGAACCTCCGCGGTTGTATCCGAGCTGCTTGCGAAAGTCGCAAGGCTCGCACGCGAACGGGGCATTGCCGAGTTCAGAAGCCACGTCTACAAGACCAACCGCCTATCGGTCGCTTTCCATCGCAAACTCGGCTTTCAGATTACCCGTGAGAACGAGAAGGCTTTCGAGTTCTTCACGTCGGTATCGACACTCGGCGAGCGGCCCGCCATTCGGCGTGCAGCCGACACAGCGACGACGGCTATGCCTCCGACACCGGACAATTAATTGTCCGGGGCGTGCGTGCCGATCACCGCATCGGGCACTACGCGAAACAATGCCTTATGCATGACCCAAGAGGTGCCCCACAGGAAACGATCGCGCTTCGCGCATGACCGCAATGCCCGTCCGTATGCAAAGTCGAGATGCGAGCTTGTAAAGGAACAACGAGTTACCTATGTTCCTACGTGGGTCGCCGATCACGAATTTGAAATCTGGCTGGCCGACTATTCTCGTGAACGATCGCCACATTCCGGAGAGCATCCATCATGGTCGAGAAAAAACGGATTCATGCCGCGCTCCTTATCGCTGCGTTCACAGCGATCGCCACGGTTGCACCGGCGTGTCCAGCGGAAAACACGACCGACTGGCTGGCGAACACCTATGGCACCCTCGCTGCCCACGTGGGTAACACCGCGCGCTCCATGTGGGTCGCGCCCGAAGGCGTGATCTATACGGCCTCCATGTGGGACGAGTACGAGGGCGGCGTCGCGTTCTACCAGGCCGGCAAGAGCCTCGGCTCGATCGGCGCGCACGGCGAGTTTCAGGGCAGCGCGATCACGGGTAATGCGACGTCGATCTTTGTGGCACTGCAGCCCGGCGGAACTTACGGAACCGGTGCGGTGGGACGATACAACCGCACCACCAAGGCTCGCGATCTGTTGATTCAGGTGAGCGCGTTCAACAACCTGCCGCGAGTCGACGTCGTGACTGGACTGGCCACGGCGGGCTCCCTCCTCTATGCCAGTGATTTCTACGGCAATCGCGTTCGGATCTTCACTACGGCCGGTATCTGGCAGCGGGACATCAACATCACCGGGCCGGGCGCCCTCGCCGTGGATGGCGCAGGCAACGTTTGGGTCGCCCAGAAGAGTGAAGGCTCGATCGTCGAGTTCAGTTCTACCGGCGCGTTGCTGAACACGATCCGGATGCCAACCGGCTCGCAGCCCTCAGCACTGTATTTCGATGCATCGTCGGGGCAACTCGTGGTCGGGGACCAGGGCCCTGACATGAACATCAAGCGCTACAACCTCTCAGGCACACCGGTGCTGGCCAGTACATTCGGCATTCAAGGCGGCTATCTCGACACCACGACGGGAATCAAAGGACAGGTCGGCGACAAGCGCTTCACTCGCGTCGTCGGCATCGGCAAAGACACCGCCGGCAACCTTTATGTACTCAACAACCCGTGGGGCGGAAGCTGGGACCTCGGCCGCGACGGTGGCACCGACATTCACGCTTACAGCAGTACCGGTCACCTGCAATGGAAGCTTCAGTCTCTCAACTTCGAGGGAATCGCCGCGCCGGACCCGGCCACCGACGGCCTCTACTTCTATAGCGGCACCAACATCTACGCCGGCACCGCCGGGGGAACCTTCGTAGCGAACACGGTCGATCCAATTGCCTATCCGTCCGATCCACGCATCAACATCAACGATCGCTCACGGGACGAGCACTTCGGTCTGCTCGCCAGCGTCGGTGCAAACCGGATTCTCGTGGCGACGGGCCAGAACCCTGACACCTACTACTTCTTCCACTTCAACGCGGCGAATGGCTACATCGCCATACCGGACGCCACCCTCCCCGGTCCGGCGTTCAACACAACGGCATCGGTCAGAGACGGGTTCTGCATCGACAGCAAGGGTGGCGTGTGGGCTGGCCTCGACAAGACCGGGACCCTCTACCACTATCCGCTAATCGGCTTCGACGCCAGCGGCAAGCCAACGTGGGGACCCGGTATCCCTATTGCCATTCCCGACAGCGTCAAGCCGCTGACGCGCATCGTCTACCTCGCGGACAGCGACACCATGATTCTCGGGCAAGGCGTTGTCGGGGGAACGGACTGGACGGCGATAGGTACACGGATCGAGGTATATCACGGCTGGAGTGCGGGCAACACCACCAAGCCCAATCCCGTGATTAACCTCCCGCACGTCGGCGCCAAGTCGATTGATGCGGTCGGCAACTATCTATTTGTCGGCTACTGGTTCGGGAGCGGAGAAGCTTTGCCGAACATCGACGCTTTCAATCTCGGTACAGGCAACCTGGACACCACGCTGGTCAACACCAGTACCCGTACCGTCGACACCAGCAGCGCCATTGATTCGATGTACGGCGTCAGGGCGTATTTTCGATCGACAGGCGAGTACGTGGTCACGAAGAACAATGTGAAGGGGTCAAGCATTACGGTGTATCGATGGACGCCTTGAGGGGGTGGTTCGTTGATTGTCACGGCATAGCGGTGTTCGTCATTACTTCTGCGCGCGGCGTCAAGCTTCGGTCTCGTAGAGCAGACCGTAGCTGCCGCTCGCTCGCTTGATTCGCGCGAAGCCGAGTTCCCCCAAATGCATACCTGCGATCAACAATCCCTCTGTACTGACCCGGTCCAGAAGCCGTGATCGTGTGGTCGCTGCCTGGGTCGGGTCTTGATCGAATGCAATCGATACGTCCGGCCGTGTTATCTGGATGTGCGGAAAATGGACAATATCTCCCCATACAAGCAGACCCTGATCTCGGGACTCGATAAGATATCCGGAATGCCCCTCTGTGTGCCCAGGTAGCGACATTGCGCTGATTCCGGGAAGTATCTCTCCCTCATTGAAAGTACGAAGCTTGTCGCGGTAACCGTCGAACACTTGACGCGCTATCAGGAAGTTACCGCGGGCACGTTCGCTGGCACGACTCAGATTGCCGTCGTCCTGCCAGAATTCGACCTCTCGCTGATGAGCAACCAACTCCGCATTCGGAAAAGTAATGTGTCCGGCTGTGTCGACCAGTCCTCCAACATGATCCGGATGGGCGTGTGTCAGCAGGATGGTGTCGATCTCGGATGGCTCGACACCAGCAAGCTGCAAATTAGTTATCAGGCGACCACCCCATTGCTTGATGCCTCCAGCCCCACCATCGATGAGAATGGTGCGGCCCGCCCCGCGTACCAGGTAGCAGTTGATATGCACAGCAGACGGCTCCTTCTGCCCTGCATCGCTTTGCATTCTGGAGGCCTCGGACGAGTCGATGTTCGAGAGAATGTCCAGGCTGGCGGTGAGGTAGCCGTCGCTGATGGCGGTGATCGTGAAATCCCCGACTCGCTGACTTGGAAAGTTAAGGGTAGACACAGTGCTTCTCCAGAGACTTTCTAATTTCGTGCGTGAATGTTCGAGGCGGCATAACCAAAACAACGGATGCGTGCAGTGAAACCCGTGCTGCGCAAGATGATGTCGTCCAAGGCTTCCATGAACCTGTTCATGACTGCGGGCGTACGAAACGTCTCAAGGCGGTATTGGACCTCCGCGAAGGCGGCATATCCGTGTCCCTGCCGAACGTCCACGTAGATGACATGAACGTTGTTGAGGTCCGCTTCGAGAACACTCGTACAGAGTTCGGTGCAGTCGCGGGAAAGCTTTGAAAGCCTCTCATCAGACGGCATTTGCCCCTTGGGCATATAGAAGGTGACATTGGGCATCGCGGATCTATCTTTCCTGTTCTGTCGAAACAGGGCGGGAGCTTGTCAGTTGTTCCGTCATCGGCGAATAGAGGTGGACGCGTTCAGACAGATTCTCGGCAGGCGGAGCGTTTCGCCCAGGCAGTCTTGCGAGCCAGCGGTGTTCCGGAGACTTCTCCAACGCAACGGCTCGTATGGCCAACGGTGTGAGACCCATGTGGATCAGCGGTTCCGGGCCGCTTGCACACAGCACGAGGAGTTCATCTGCATTTACCGCCGGCGCAAGGCTGATACCGCTATAGAGATTTCGGTGCCAGTCGGTGATGTGTTGCTGCCACCTTGCAAAATTGCCGCCGCCTTTCTGGCGATATTCCTCTCCCGCTAGAACATCGAGTCCGTCAATCGTGTGGATGGCCAGGTAGAGCGGGCAACCATCGCTTAACGACCTGAAGCGCTGCGACGTGTGAAAGCCACTCACTGAAATGAGGGCAGGCAGTTTTTCGAGGCTGTAGAAGTCGTTCCACTCGGCTTCGCTGGTGGGATCGGAGAAACTGCATTCCACGGTGTAGATCATCAGATTGTCCTTCGCGACGGATGAGCGTGTTGCAGCAAACGGTTCATGTTCATTGCAGTAACGTCATGCTAATCTGAGCTTTCCCCTGTATATAGCGATATAAAATCAGCCTTCAGTGACATTCACTCAAGCTGACGTTAAATGCATTCCCACCGGCGAGATTCAATGCGACGCAAGATCCCAAGCAATTCCGCGCTCCTGGCTTTTGAGGCCGCGGCTCGACACGGCAGCTTCGCCCGCGCGGCCGAGGAATTAGCGCTGACCGAGGGCGCCATTAGTCGTCAGATTGGTCGATTGGAAGTGTTTCTAGGTGTCGCTCTGTTCGAGCGTGTTGGAAATCGGGTTCGGCTCGCACCCAACGGCACGCGATACGCGGTGCAGGTTCGCGAGACTCTCGATCGGTTGGAACGGGACAGCCTTTATCTGATGGGGCAGTCCAGCGACGGCGCAAGTATTGATATCGCCGCCATTCCGACCTTTGCCACCCGCTGGCTTATCCCACGGCTGAAACGCTTTCAGAGTCAGCATCCGAACATTACCGTGCATATCGCGGAACGTATGGAACCGTTCATTCTTGCTGGTAGTGGTTTCGACGCAGCAATTCATTTTGAGCATCCGGCATGGGCGGGTATGCGATTGCATCCTCTGCTGGAAGAGGTGCTTGTACCCGTCTGTAGCCCGGCGCTTCTCGCCGATGCCGATGCGAATGTTTCGCTGGATGAACTGCCGCGCCTTCATAGAAGACAAAATCCGGACGCGTGGCAGCTTTACGCAGAAGAGGTCGGCATCGTGCTGACTAATTCAGCGGTTGGCGCACGTTACGATCTTCATTCCATGCTCATAGAAGCGGCGCTAGCGGGTTTGGGTGTTGCGTTGGTGCCGCGTCTTTATATCGGGGCAGAGCTTGAACAAGGCCGTTTGGTCGCGCCTTGGCCGGAGAGCAAAACGATTGCCAAGAACTTTTGCCTCGTTCTTCCTGAAGCGATCGAATTGAGTGAAGAACCACTTCAGGTATTTGCGAAATGGATTCTTCATGAAGCCGGGAGGCTTGGCGATTTGTAGCGTCCCATAACGATCAAGCAAGTGCCAGAAGCTTTCGAAACATCTCGTCTCCCTTTGGTGTGACGCTGACGAGACGAGACTTGGGCGAGCGGACGATCCAGCTTTGGCCAACGTAGAGTTTGAGCATATGCGTCCCCAGTGCGCCGCCCAGATGCGGGTGCCGTTGCGTGAGATCGGCACATGGACGTGCGAACACGCGACGTTCACTTTGCGCCGAACCCAGATCGATGCCAAGCGCACGCAACTGCTGCACGCCGGACCGGGTGGCGACCAGTTCTGTGTCCTTCCGTCGCAACCAACGCGCCTTCATCATCGAGGCAAGTACGCCCACCACCCGCACCGACACCACCAGAACCGCACCCATCCAGTGCATCACTGCCCCCATTCATTCCTTCCGCCCACCCTCCCAGCCCAGCCAAACGTTTGCCTCCACCGCAATCACGCCAACAAAACACCAACCTCACCCGGCCCGATGCTTGCTTTTATGTAACTACAAAACAGCAACCACCGGGACCACCACCATGTCGAACCCGCTCGAAATCGTCGAACTGACTCACCACGTCAAAAAGCTCGCCACGGGAAAGATCTCCGACATCAACGACATCAACCGCGAGACCACCTTCCTCGCCCTCAACGCCCTAATCGAAGCCGCCCGCGCCGGCAACGCCGGCCGAGGCTTCGCGGTCGTCGCGAACCAGGTCAAACACGTATCCGCGCGCATCGGTGAAATCACAACGGTACTCAACAGAGAACTTGCGGGATCCTTGACCAAGCTGACCGATCTCGGCGACAGCATGATCGAGCGTCTACGCTCACACGAAGGCCAACGCTGCGCCGACCTTGCACTGAATATGATCGACGTGATCGATCGCAACCTGTACGAACGCTCTTGCGACGTCCGTTGGTGGGCCACTGACTCGGCAGTGGTCGACTGCCTCGCTACCGCCACCCCGGAAACACGCGCCCACGCATCGCACCGCTTGTCGGTCATTCTCGACAGCTACACGGTCTACCGCGACCTATGGATCATCGACGCCGAAGGCAACGTCGTCGCCAATGGTCGGCCGGACACCTACGCAGTCCACGGCCGCAACGTCGCCGACGCAAGCTGGTTCCGAAGCGCGCTAAAAACCCCATCGGGAGCAGACTTCGTTGCTGGGGACATCGAGTCCTTGCCGCTGCTGAAACACGCTCAAGTTGCCACCTACGCCACCGCGATACGCGAGAACGGCGCAGTCGACGGCAAGCCGCTCGGCGCGCTGGTGGTCTTTTTCGATTGGGCGCCGCAAGCATCGGCGGTTGTCAAAGGCGTGCGTCTGACCGAAGAAGAATGGCGACGCACGCGCTGCATGATCGTCAACGCGTCGCATCGCGTGATCGCCAGTTCGGATGACACAGGCGTGCTCGACGAGCAGTTCCGCCTGAATACAGACGGGCGGTCGGCCGGCTTCTATCAGCTATCCGACGGACGCACGGTTTCGTTCGCCGCGACGCCCGGCTACGAGAGCTATCGCGGCCTCGGATGGTATGGCGTCATCGTCCAGTCGCCGGCAACGGTATAAGCCCAATCAACCACCCGCGGCCCGATCACACCCCCCATCAAGCCGCGGCACACACACTTATTGCAACCGTGCCTTCAACTCATTCGCGAGTTGACGAGTAGCGGCCTTCGTCGGCGCATCATTCGCCAGCACATTCAGCAAACCAAAATCATGGATCGTGCCGTCATACCGCACGGTCGTCGCTTCATCACCGGCCGCATCGAGTTTGCGGCCGTAAGCCTCGCCCTCATCACGCAAGACATCATTCTGCGCAACCTGAATCAACGCGGGCGGCAGTCCCTTCAACTGATCCACCGACGCGCGCAACGGCGAAGCATAGATCTCGTTGCGCTGATTCTGATCCTTCGTGTACGCGTCCCAGAACCACTTCATCATCGGACGCGTCAGGAAGTGCCCTTCCGGAAAAGCGTTATACGACCCATCGTTGAAGTTGTTATCCGTGACGGGCCACATCAATCCCTGGAAACGAATGTCCGGACCGTGCTTGTCCTTCGCCATCAAGCTGACCACCGCCGCCATGTTGCCGCCCACGCTGTTACCGACCACAGCGAGCCGATTACCGTCCACACCGATTTCACTGCCATGCGCCGCCACCCACTTCGTAGCAGCATAGGCCTGGTTGATTGCGACCGGATAGCGCGCCTCGGGCGAAGGCGTGTAGTTCACGAAGACTGCCACCGCGCCCGACTGCACCACGAGATCACGCACCAGTCGCTCGTGCGTCGGGAAGTCACCGAGAATCCAGCCGCCGCCGTGGAAAAACATGAAGACCGGCAGCGTGCCCGTCGCGCCCTGCGGCTTGACGATGGTAATGGGCACGCTGATGCCGTCCTGTTCGATCGTCTTGTTGGACACGTCGATACCGGAGAGGTCGACTTTCACGCCGCTCTGCGCGCCGACCAGTACCTCGCGGGCCTTCGCCGGCGAGAGCGTGTTGATTGCCGGCCCTTTTCCGCTGTTGAGCGCGGCGAGGAACTGGCTCGTGACGGCGTCGGGCGTTGCCGGGCTCGTCGTAGCGGCGAAACTCGTGTTGGCGGCGAGAACGGCGGCGGCAAGAATGAGGGGCTTGAAGGTCTTCATGGTTCGCTACTTCCAGTTGATTAGTTGAGTTCGTTTAAAGGTAAGACGGGATTCGGCCGCTCAAACAAGCGTGAGCGTGACGTCGATATTTCCGCGGGTGGCGTTCGAATACGGGCAGACCACGTGGGCCTTGTCGACGAGCGTCTGAGCCGCTTCGCGCTCCATGCCCGGCAGCGAAATCTTCAGTTCGACTTCGATACCGAAGCCGTTCGGAATCGCACCGATGCCGACGCTGCCGTCAATCGCGACATCCTTCGGAAGGGCGATCTTGTCACGCGCCGCGACGAACTTCATTGCACCGAGAAAACACGCGCTGTAACCCGCGGCGAACAACTGCTCGGGATTTGCGCCCTCGCCGCCGGCACCGCCCAGTTCACGAGGCGTGACGAGCTTGAAGTCGAGCTTGCCTTCGGGGACGACCGCACGGCCGTCACGGCCTCCGGTGGCGTGAGCGTGAGCGCGGTAGAGAACGGTTTCAATCGACATGATGAGACTCCTAAAAGTTTGATTTATCAATCTACTACTAGATAGATTTGCACTAACACAAAAACTTGAAATCCATTGCTTCCCCTACATCACTTATCTACATGTAGATAGACAAGCGGGCCAGATAAAGAGGTGGCTCGCCACCTCCTTTCATTGCAATTACCCGACAACCTTGACCGTGGTCTCGACGTCTTCAAGCCGGGCCTTGGTCTTGAACAACCGGCTCGCCAACACGCTGCCCTGATAGGCGGCAAAAAGCGCCCGTGCGGCGTTCTCAGGCTTACCGTTGATCGCCAGCGTTCCTTCTTCAACGCCTTGCACCAGCACTTTGGTGAGCCAGCGCTCGTTAGCCTTGAAAAAGGCCTGCACTGCCTGTCTGATGTCGTCCGGCAGCGACTCGATGTCAGCTGCGAGCATGCCGCACAGGCAGATCTGATCGCCGTCGCCCAAGGTCTTGCCGAACAGCTTGGTGTACTTGCTGAGCTTGGCGTCCGCGGGCAATGTGTCGCCAATCGCGTTCATTGAACTCAGCACTTCGTCACTGTACGAACTGACCGCTTCCAATACCAGATCGTCTTTCGACGGAAAGTAGTAGTGGATGCTCGCCGTCTTGATTCCAACCAGGTTGGACAAGTCACGGTAGCTGAAACCGTTGTAGCCGCGCAGCATGATGAGCGTGACTGCGTGGTCCAGAATCTGCGAGCGTACGGGCGATGGCGTGTTCATGGACTGCACTTTATCTACCTGTAGATAGGTAGTCAAGCGTTTTTTTCGCCCGTGCGTGACACGGGCGCTCGTGGGTTCAAAACGGTCTGGGTCGACCTATGCGCTGGCTTTCACCTTGACCGTGGCGTGAGCGCCCACCTTGCTCAAATCAAACGGGGTGTCCCTCAACCGCTGTCCCGTCAACCTGAACACCGCATTCGCCACCGCCGGCGCAACCGAAGGACTCGACAACTCCCCCACCCCACCCGGCTTCGCCAGATCGCCTTGCACGATCTGAATATCGATCTCCGGCATATCCGTCATGCGCATCACGCGATAGGTATCGAAGTTCTTCTGCTCGACCTGCCCGTGACGAATATCGATGCGATCGCCCATCGCGTGTCCCACGCCCCACATCAGCCCGCCGTACAACTGTTCCTCGACGCCACCCGGCGACACTGCCAACCCGCAATCCGCGACGCAGGTGAGCTTGTCGATCACGACGCTATCTCCGTTACGCTTCACTCGCGCAACCACGGCCACATAGCTGCTGTATGCCTGATTCGTCGCCACACCGAGCGCCGTGCCAGGCGGCAACGGCTTACCCCAACCGGCTCGCGCGGCGGCCTCACGCAGAACAGCTTGATGTCGCGGGTCTTTCATATGCGCGAGCCGAAAATCGACCGGATCGCGCTTGCCCGCATGTGCCGCCTCGTCCATGAACGACTCAACCGCGAACACGTTCGGGATATAACTCACCGCGCGATACCAGCCGGTCGGCACGCCGGTTTCATGACGCACCCAACCGATATCGACATGCGGCGCGTCATAAGCGAACTCATACTTGCTGATGGCTTCGGTAGTGCTGTAGTCCATCCGGTCAGGACGATCGAAGTAACCCGGCTCCCATTGTTCCGGCGAAGCCGGCATCACCGCACGCAATTGCAGCGTGCTCAGATTGCCGTGCATATCGAGCACGGCTTTCCCTCGGTGATAACTCGCCGAATGATAGTAAAGCGCGCGCATTTCATCTTCACGGCTGTTCATCAGCTTGACCGGTTTACCGACCTTCAGCGCGAGCCACGTCACTTCGAAGAGCCAGTACTTCGATTCGCGCGACCCGAAGCTTCCGCCCGACACGAGCTCATGCAATACGACGCGATCCGCGGGAATAGCGCCGATCACCTCAGCCGCCTCCCGTACCGTCGAAGGCACTTGCAATCCGCCCCAGTACTCAATGCCACCGTCTTTCGCCCACGCGGTAACGTTGATCGGTTCCAAAGGATTCTGCGCTTTATACGGCATCGAATACGCCGCCTCGATCACGCGCGCGCCATGCGGCCATGCGGTGCCCGCGTCGCCGTGCTGAATAGTCGGCACGACACGCGCGGCGGGATCGTCCAGCCATCTGGCCTGCTGCGCGGCGAGCGTGCTGCTGTCGAAAGTCTCAAGCGGACTGTCGTCCCACTCCGCCCGCAACGCGGCTTGCCCTTTATGCGCCGACCAGTAATCATCGGCTAACACTGCAACGCCCGCCTGATTGCCGCCGAGAATATCCGGCCGCCCTGGAATCTGCACGATCTGCCGCACGCCGGGCACGGCCAGCGCATCTTTCGCATCCACGCTACGCACACGCGCGTTGATCACCGGCGCTCGCGTGACCACCGCCACGAGCAAACCCGGCAACAGCACGTCGATGCTGTACGGAAACGCGCCCATCGCCTTCTGCGCCGCGCCGCGTTTCTTCTGCAATTTGCCGATGTATTTGAACTGGGACGGATCTTTCAACGCGACGTCTTTCGGCGCCGGCAATTGCGCGGCGACGCTCGCCAGCGAACCATAATTCGCGCGCTTGCCGCTCGCCGGATCGACCACGAAGCCGCTGTCCGTCGTCAACGACGACGGCGCCACATTCCACTGTTTCGCCGCCGACGCAATCAACATCGCCCGCGCGGTCGCGCCCGCACGTCGCAAGCGATCGTATTCGAGCGACACGCTGGTACTACCGCCCGTCGAAAACACTTTCCACAGCGGATGAATGTATTCACCAAAAAACGGATTCTCTGGCGTGATCACATCGACACGAAACGGATCGACGTCCAGCTCTTCCGCTACCACCGCAGCCAATGCGGTGCGCGTGCCGGTGCCCGAGTCGTGCTTGTGGACCACCAGTTTGATCGTATCGTCGGGCAGCACGCGGACCCACGCATTCGGTTCGAATTCGCCGGGTAACGGCTGCGGATCGCCGCTTGCGTTCTCGCCTTTAGCCAGCGCTTCGGGCAACTGGAAACCAATCGCGAGGCCCGAGGCCAACAACGCCGAACTCTGCTTGATAAACCGACGTCGCGCTGCGCCGCGTGCGCTTGCCAGCGCATCTTTATCGTTGCGCATTCAAGCCTCCTCAGCCGCAGCGTGAGCCGCGCACGCCGCCGCGCATGCAGGCATCACCACCTCGGCCAGTGCCGGATCGCCCGACGCCGCTCGCTTGATCGCCTTGCGAATCCGCGAGTACGTACCGCAGCGACAGATGTTCCCCGACATCGCCGTCGAGATGGTTTCATCGTTGACGGTCGGCTTATCCTTGAGAAACGCGGCCGCCTGCATCAACTGGCCGGACTGACAGTAGCCGCACTGCGGCACATCCTCGGCGACCCAGGCCAGTTGCAGCGGATGCCGGCCGTCCTTCGACAACCCCTCTATCGTCGTAATGTTCTTGCCGGCCACCGCCACCGCCGGCAGCAAACACGAGCGCACCGCCTCACCTTCCAGATGCACCGTACACGCGCCGCAAAAACCCCCGCCACAGCCGAACTTCGTGCCGGTCAACCTGAGCCGGTCGCGCAACACCCACAACAGGGGCATGTCTTCCGGTACATTGTCGAGCGAGTGCCGCGTGTCGTTGACCACGATCTCGATCATGCGCTGTCTCCTGAATGTCGTTGTGCGGCGCGGCGCGTGCGAGGGCCGCACGGGCCGCGTGCTTGCGGCCATTATTGAAAGCCGTTAAGCCCAGCGCCAGCGACGATTTCTTCCATCACCCGTAAGTCCGGCTAACACCCATGTTGAAGCGCTACCCGTCCCTTCAGTCGATGCAGGCGTTCCTGCAGGCCGCCCGCGTCGGCAGTTTTTCGAGCGCGGCGCGGCAGTTGTCGCTCACGCACAGCGCGATCAGCCAGCAGATCCGCACGCTCGAAGAGTTCGTGGGCCAGCCGCTGTTCGTGCGCGAAAGCGGCCGCGTGGTGTTGACCGACGCGGGTGTGCTGTTCGCGAACCAGCTGGCGGATGGCTTCGAGCAGATCGACCGGGCGTTGTCGTCGGTCAAGGAGCGCACGGTCAAGCAGTCGATCACACTCGACGTCGACCCCGAACTCGCGCAAAGCTGGCTGGTCGCGCGTTTGCCCGCCTTGCTCGGCACGCTGAGCGGCACGTCGTTGACGGTGCTGTCCACACCGCGTCACGAACGCAGCGCATTCGAGCGCGTGGATATCGCGCTGCGGTACGGGTATGGAGAATGGGACGGTTTCGAAAACGCGCTGATCTGCACCGACCGGTTGACGGCGGTCGGCTCGCCTGCGTTGCTGCCGGCGTGCAGCCTCGACACGCCGCTCACGCCCGAGCAATTGCTGGAGTTGCCGTTGCTCGGCTACACGAAACGCTCATGGATTCCCTGGCTCGCCGCGGCCGGCATGCCCGCTGTCGAGCCGGATGCGGTCGCCGTCTTCGATAACGCCGCCGGTTTGATCGCGGCGGCCAGCGCCGGTGTGGGCGCGGGTCTCGCGCGCGGCCTGCTCGCCGCCGACGCGATCCGCAACGGCACGCTGATCGAACTCACGCAGGTGGAAATTCCGACGCACTACAACCTGTACGCCGTCTGGCCACGCGACAAAGCAGAGCGGGTCGCGCCGTTGATCGACGCGATACGCGAACTGGTCGCGCAAACGGTCAGCTCACGCTAGCCGCCACCTCCCGCACCGTCTCAAGAAACAACGCCAGCACCGGCGACGGCGCCTCGGCGCGATACCGCGCATGCAGCGACACTTCCGGACGCGGCGCGGCCACCGGCACGAACACCACGCCACCAGTGGACAATTGCCGCGTCGACGAAGGCAGCAACGCCACGCCGAGCCCTTCGCGCACGAGGCACAACAGCGTATGCACCTCGACCACCTCCTGTTCGATTTGCGGCGTAAACCCTGCTTCGACGCAGCAGTCCTGTAAGAAGCGCGCAAGCTGCGACTGCCGCAACCCGAACGACACGAAGCGCTCCGCCTCCAACTCGCGCAACGCCAGTTCGTCACGCGCGGCGAGCCGATGCCCCAATGGCAATGCCACCACGGCCGTCTCGCGCATCACCACCTCGCTGCGAATCTCCGCGTCCTCATGCGAGACGCGGAAGAAACACACATCGAGACGCCGCTCCTTCAGCGCGAGAATCTGCGCGGCCGGCGTCATCTCGTGCAACGTCCATTGCACTTGCGGATGCTTCTCCGCGAAAACCCGCAGCGCGCGCGGAATCGGTTCGACCATCGCTGAACTGATGATGCCGATCTCGAGACTGCCCACTTCGCCACGCCCCGCGCAACGCGTCAGATCGATCGCGCGTTCGAACTGCGCGAAGATCAACGGCACCTGCTCCTTAAGTGTTTTCCCTGCATCGGTGAGTTCAACACGGTGCTGCGAACGCGTAAATAACGCGGTGCCCATCTCCTCTTCGAGGATGCGAATCTGCTGACTGAGAGGTGGCTGCGAAATGTGCAGGCGTGCGGCTGCCCGGCCGAAATGCAGTTCGTCGGCAAGCACCGCGAAGTAACGCAACAGCCGGATGTCCATATCGCAAACGTATCAAGATCGTGGTTAAAAAATATTGTACAGAGCGTTTTTCTCTTGTGAGACTGCATCGCAAGCAGCAGTGCACATCAGTGTGACACTCGATGCCGGCGAGGGGAAGGCGCACAAAAATGCGCCTTGCAAAGGGCCGCATGGGTCAGCCCAATGGGCTGAGTCCATCGATGCGCCTGCCCGCGATCCGGCAACTGGATACACCAGTTCCTCTCAAGGAGATCGAGTACATGATCATCGACACCAGCTGTTATCCGACCAACCTGGTCGACCTCGCGTGGCGCCATGACGGCGAGCCATTTTCCGGCGAGCGTCTGATCGAGGTGATGGACGGGCCGTACTTCATCAACGGCAAACCTCGTCGCATCGACAAGGCGTTTATTCAACCGCCGCAAGGCAACACCATTTATACGTGGACCGATGGCGAACGCTCGGGCCGCGAGTCGATAGACGACTACATGGCGTACACCGTGGAAATGGTTCAGAAGTACCCGGACCGTTTGATCGGCTGCTTCGTCTACAACCCGCGTTGCGGTCCCGAGAACGGCGCGGAAGCGATCGAGTTCTACGCGAAAGAACACGGCTTCAAGATGGTGCAGTTGCAGGCCAACATGCATGCGTACCGCCCCGACCGCGCGCTCGACTGGCTGCGCCCCGCGCTGCGTAAGTGCGCGGATCTCGGCCTGCTGGTGAAGCTGCACACCGGCGACGGTCCGTACAGCATTCCGAGCGAGTGGTATCCGCTGATTCGCGAATTCCCGTCGGTGAATTTCATCATGGCGCACTTCGGCGTGCAGACGGGCGGCGTGTATTGCTTCGAGCCGTATCAGATGGCGCTCGATACGCCGAACGTGTATTGCGAATCGAGCTGGTGCCTGCAATCGCGGATCGTCGAATTCGCGAAAGTACTGCCTACGCACAAGATTCTCTACGGTTCCGACACGCCGCCGAATGAGCCGGGCATGTGGTTGCGCCTGCTCGAAGTGTTGTGTCACGAACCGCCGCAAGGCCTCAACCTCGACGAAGACACGCTTGAGGATTACCTCGGCAACAACCTCGCCCGCATGATCGGACTTGAACCGAGCGCGCCGCCGCGAAGCGTCGAGGAAGCGCAAGCCTATCTGAAACAACATGCCGGCGCCGCGAAGCAATACGCCGGCCAGGCCGACTACGCAGGAGCCCGCTGATGATCATCGATACCCATCTGCACCCCACCAATCTCGTGGACGAAGCCTGGCGCCATACCGGCGAGCCGTTCACCGGCGAACGCCTGCTGAAGATGATGGACGGTCCTTACATCATCAACGGCAAGCCGCGCCGTATCGACATGGGTTTCATTCAGCCGCCGCCGGGCAACACCGGCTACCGCGACGGCAATCGGCGCGGCCGCGAAGGCATTCGCGACTACATGTCGTATATCGCCGAACTCACGCAGAAGTACCCCGATCGTTTTATCGGCAACTTCACGTACAACCCGCGTTGGGGTCCGGAAAACGGCGCCGCCGAACTCGAATTCCACGTGAAGGAGTACGGCTTCAAAATGCTCAAGCTGCACGCGAACATGCACGGCTACCGGCCGGATCGCGCGCTCGACTGGTTGCGTCCGGCTATGAAGAAATGCGCGGAGCTCGGCGTGGTGGTGCTGATTCATACCGGCGACGGACCGTACACGATTCCGACGCAGTTCTACCCGATCATCCGCGAATTCCCGATGGTGAATTTCATCATCGGTCACTTCGGGATTCAGACCGGCGGCAACTATTCGTTCGAAGCCTTCTGGATGGCGATGGATACGCCGAACGTGTATTGCGAATCCGGCTGGTGCTACCAGTCGCGCATCGTCGAATTCGCACGCGAGTTGCCGCGCAACAAGATCGTGTTCGGTACGGACTCGCCGCCTAATGAGCCGGGCATGTGGCTGCGCGAACTGGAAATGCTGTGCGGTCCCGCGCCGCAAGGCATGAATCTGGATGAAGACGGTCTCGAAGACTACATGGGCAACAACATCGCCCGTCTGGTCGGCATCGAACCGACCAAGCCGCCGAAGGATCTCGCCGAAGCGGAAAAACGTTTGAAAGCCACGTATGTGAACGACGTCACGCAGCCCGCTTAAGGCTCGTCGGCGTCGCGAGGCGGGCGCGATTTTCACCGCTCCTGCCTCGCACACGGTGTCCTCTTTCGTTTTCGTTATCGCTCAAGTTTTAGCTTTCGCTTTGGACGGAGTTCACTATGGCGGATAACCTCTTCCGCGCCACGCAGGATTTCCATCGCTTTGCGCTTGCGTATCGCGAGCACTATCCCGACGATGTATTGACGCTCACGCAGCCGCTTTCAGCCGATCAGGACGTGACGGCCGTCGTCGCGGAACTTGCGACACGTGGACAACATCCGATGCTGGTCTGCGACCACGTCGATGGAATTTCCACAACCCTCGTCACCAATTTCTTTGCCTCACGCACACGCATTGCGCGGCTCTTCGATATCGACGCATCCGGTTTGTTCGATGCGTATCAGCAGCGTGCCAATGCGCCGATTGCACCCGTATATGTTTCCAGTGGTCCCGTTCTCGATCAGGTCATAGAAGGCGACGCCGTCGATCTCGCGCAGTTGCCGATGATCCGTCACTTCGACACCGACCGCGGCCCGTACATCACCAACGCGGTGATCGTCGCCGAAGACCCGATCACCGGCGTCGCCAATCTCAGCTATCACCGCTCGATGCGGCACGCGCGCAATGCACTCGCCACCAGCCTGCATTCGCGTGGCCACCTCTGGCGCATGTTGCAAACCGCCAAAGCACGCGGCGACACGTTGAAGGTCGCGATGGTGATCGGCGCGCATCCGTTGTTCATGCTGGCCGCCGCCGCGCGCGTTCCGTTCGGCACGGATGAGCGCGCCATTGCAGGCGCTCTGTTCGGCGCACCGCTGGAGCTGGTGCGCACGCCGCGCTATGGCATTGGCGTGCCTGCATCGGCCGAGTTCGTGCTGGAAGGCACGATCGATCCCGACGCGCATGCCGAAGAAGGCCCGTTCGGCGAATTCACCGGCTATTCGTCGGATCGCTCGACCAACAATGTGTTGCGCGTCGACACGATGATGAGACGCAACGACGCGTGGCTCGTCGACGTAGTCGGCGGTCCCTACGCCGAGCATCTAACGCTGGCCCGCCTGCCCCGCGAAGCAGAGATGAGCGAAAAGCTGAAGGCGCGCTTTCCGTCCGTCACCGCGCTGCACTACCCGAACTCGGGCACGCACTTTCACTGCTACGTGGCACTGAATCAGACACGCGACGGCGAAGCGCGTCAGATCATGCTCGCGCTGCTCGGCTGGGACCCGTACCTGAAGAACGTCGTCGCGGTGGACAGCGATATCGACATCACCAACGACTCGCAGGTGCTGTGGGCCATCGCGACGCACTTCCAGCCGCACCAGGACGTGTTTATCGTCGACGGCTTGCCGGGCAGTCCGCTCGATCCTTCATCGTCGGCGGCGGGCACGACGTCGCGCATGGGGATCGACGCAACGCGCGGCTCGCAGTTCGACGGCATCCGCGCGCAGATCAGCGAACACGCGGCGCAACGCGCCGTAGACATCCTGGCTCGCGCCGCCGGAGCACAACGATGAGCACGCGGCGGCTGGTAGTCGGCATTAGCGGCGCGTCCGGGTTTATCTACGGCGTGCGTCTACTGCAATTGCTGCGTGAGCTCGATATCGAAACGCATCTGACGGTCTCACGCAGCGCGTTACTCACGATGACGCACGAAACCGACTACAAGCTCGCCGACGTGAGCGCACTCGCCAGCGCCACCTATCGTTGCGACGACATGGCCGCGGCCATGTCCAGCGGCTCATTCCGCTCGATGGGCATGATCGTCGCGCCGTGTTCGATGAAGACGCTCGCCGAAATCGCCAGCGGCATGTCATCGACACTGATTTCACGCGCCGCCGACGTCACGTTGAAGGAACGTCGACCGCTCGTGCTGCTGGCGCGCGAAACGCCGTACACGCTGGCCCATCTGCGCAACATGACTGGCGTCACCGAAATGGGCGCGATCGTCGCGCCACCCGTACCGGCGTTTTACGCGCGCCCGGCTTCGCTCGACCAGATGATCGACCACACGCTAGGCCGTATGCTGGATCTGTTCGGTCTCGAAGCGGGCACCGTCAAACGCTGGCGAGAAGTTGAAACACCCGCAGTCGCACCCGCACCCGCACCGAAACCCGCCTGATAGCCGAACCGCAGCACGAACGACGACACGGAGAAGAGTCATGAATCACATTCACACCACCCACAACGACATCGAGAAAATCCCCGTCACGGTGCTGACCGGCTTTCTCGGCGCCGGCAAGACCACGCTGCTCAACTACATCCTGCGCGAAAAGCACGGCCGCAAGATCGCAGTGATCGAAAACGAGTTCGGCGAGATCGGGATAGACGGTGGCCTCGTGCTCGAATCGACCGAAGAGATCTACGAAATGACCAATGGTTGCGTGTGCTGCGTCGGCGCGGTGCGCGAGGATCTGGTGCGGATCGTGCGGATGCTGGTGGAAAGGCCGGACCGGCTCGATCACATCATCGTCGAAACGAGCGGGCTTGCCGATCCGTATCCCGTGGCACAGACCTTCTTTCTCGACGATCCGATTGCGAAGCAGGTGACGTTGGACGCCGTCGTCACGATGGTCGACGCGAAGCATATCGCCGCGCATCTGGACGATCTGGTGCTGGACGGCAGCGACAACCAGGCGGTCGATCAGATCGTGTGCGCGGATCGGATCGTGATCAACAAGGTGGATCTGGTCGGCCCCGACGATATTGCGTCGCTAACGCAGCGCATTCGCGGACTCAACGCGACGGCGGAGATCGTCGAATCGAGCTACGCGCAAATCGATCTGGACAGGATTCTCGGCGTGGGCGCGAACGAGTTCTCGCAGATTCTGGTCGAGTCCGACGGTTTGCATGAAGACGAGCACGCGCACGACACGCATCAGGCGCACGCAGACCACCACGAACACGAACATGCCGACCACCAGCACGACGAAAGCGTCTCCTCGGTCGGCATCGAAGTCGACGCCGACATCGACCTCGACGCGCTGCAAACCTGGCTCGCCGAACTGCGCGACGCCGACGCCGCCAACCTGTTCCGGATGAAAGGCATTCTCGCCGTGCAAGGCCAGTCGCACCGCTATGTGCTGCAGGGCGTGCACAACGTCATCGAACTGCGCGCGGCGCAAGTGTGGGGCAGCGAACCACGCTCATGCCGCATCGTATTCATCGGCCGCGATCTCGATCGCGCCGCGCTGACCGACCGCTTCCACGCCTGTCTTGCCGTGCCGGTTGCGGCCTGACGGGAGATCCGACCGACGCGTGAACCACGACTGCACGGCCAGCGCCGTGCGGCATGACCTCGCGCGCCGATCGACAACCACAATCGCAGCATCCCTCTTGCATGGGAGACACGCCATGAACACCGCCCTACACCCCGTCGATCGAATCCTGCCGAAGCGCCAGATGATCACGCTGGGTTTGCAGCACATGCTGGTGGCTTATATCGGCGCTATTGCGGTGCCGCTAATCGTTGCGTCGGCCTTGAAGATGTCGCCGGCCGACACGACCGTGCTGATCAGCACGGCCCTGTTTTGCTCGGGCATCTCGACGATCCTGCAAACTGTCGGCTTCTGGAAGTTCGGCGTGCGTCTGCCGATTCTGCAAGGCGTCGCGTTCAGCAGCGTCGGCCCGGTGATCGCGATCGGCACGAGTCCCGGCGTCGGCTTTGCCGGCGTATGCGGCGCGGTGATCGGCGCGGGTCTCTTCACGATGTTCGCCGCGCCATTGGTCGGACGCTTACGACGATTTTTCCCGCCCGTGGTGACGGGCTGCATCGTAACCGTGATCGGCTTGCAGTTATTCCCTGTCGCGTATCAATGGGCGGGCGGCGGCGAGGCCGCGCAGCAGCAGTTCGGCGCGTTGCCCTTTCTCAGCGTCACGCTGTTCGTCGCGATCGTGATTCTCGGAATCAACCGCTTCGCCGGACCGTTCCTGCGCAATCTGTCGGTGCTGATCGGCTTGATCGCGGGCGGCATTCTGGCTTGTTCGCTCGGCATGGGCAACTTCGCGAGCGTAGGCGCCGCGCCGTGGTTCACGATGCCGCTGCCGTTCCACTTCGGCACGCCCGTGTTCTCGCTGGTCCCCGTGCTGACGATGATCGTTGTCATGGTCGTACAGATGGTCGAATCGATGGGCCTGTTCGTCGCGATCGGCGATATCGTCGATAAGGAAGTCAGCGAGGACGACGTCGTGCGAGGCATGCGCGCCAACGGTCTGGCGAGCGCGATTGCGGGCATGTTCGCGGCGTTTCCGTTCATCGCGTTCATGGAGAACGTCGGGCTCGTCATTCTGACGGGCGTACGCAGCCGTTGGGTGGTGGCGATCAGCGGTCTGCTGATGTGCGTGGTGGCGCTGGTGCCGAAGATCGGCGCGGTGGTGGCCTCGACGCCGTCGGCAGCGCTCGGCGGCGCCGGCATCGCGATGTTCGGCGTGGTGGTCGCAGCCGGCGTGCAGACGCTGGCGAAGGTGGACTTCGAGCGCAATCGCTACAACGTGCTGATCGTCGGTTTCACGATCGCCACGGCGCTGATTCCGGTCATGGCGCCGCAGGTTTTCAAACACATGCCCGACTGGACGCAACCGTTTCTGCATAGCGGCGTGGTACTGGCGTGCCTCGTCTCCGTCGTGCTGAACGCGGTGCTCAACGGCGCGCATGAAGAAGAAGTCGTGCCCGCCCACAACATGGTTCGCGAATAGACGGTCGACCTCCGCGCGGCGCTCGTACGGGTTTCATGCGCGGCAAAACGCGCGCGGCCGCTTCGCGGTAACTGAAAGGACATTGAATCATGAGCATGCAAACTGAAGCGTTGCTGATCAAGAACCCTGTCGCCGTGATGAGCGGCATGAACGGAGACCGCGCGCGTTTAGGCCAGGTCGATCTGCGAATCCGCAACGGCCGGATCGAGACCATCGCGGCGAATCTCACTCCTCGCGCCGACGAACGCGTGATCGACGCACGGTCCTGCGTCGTCTATCCGGGCTGGGTGAATACCCACCACCATCTGTTCCAGAACCTGCTGAAGGCGGTGCCGTCCGGCATCAATGCGGATTTGCAGGAATGGCTTGCCGCCGTGCCGTACCCACGCCTCGCGCGCTTCACGCCGGATCTGGCGCGCGTCGCCGCGCGTCTCGGCATGGCCGAACTGCTGCTCTCCGGCGTGACGACCTGCGCCGATCACCACTACCTCTATCACGCGGAAGGCAGCACCGAAACCGGCGATCTGCTGTTCGACGAAGCGGCGTCGTTCGGCATGCGCTTCGTGTTGTGCCGCGGTGGCGCTTTGCAGGCGGCAGGCGATCACCCCGGTTTTTCCAAGCTCGCGCTCAAACCGGAAACGCTCGATCAGATGTTGGCCGACATCGAGCGTTTGAAGGCGCGCTATCACGATGCGGGCGATGCTTCGATGCGCCGCGTCGTCGTCGCGCCCACCACGCCGACGTTCTCCCTGCCCCCCGAGTTGCTGCCGGAAGTCGCGCGGGCGGCTCGTCGGATGGGCCTGAGGTTGCATACGCATCTATCGGAGACGACCCGCTATGTCGACTTCTGCAAGGAGCGCTTCAACAAGCTACCGGTCGAGTTCGTCGCCGATCACGAATGGCTCGGCCCCGATGTGTGGTTCGCGCATCTGGTGCATCTGCAGCCCAGCGAGATCGCCCTGCTCGCGGAAACCGGCAGCGGTTGCTCGCATTGTCCGGTCAGCAATGCGCGACTCGGCAGCGGTATCGCCCCCGCGCCGCAAATGGCCGCTGCCGGCGTGCCGATGTCGCTGGCCGTGGACGGCGTGGCGTCGAACGAATCCGGCAGCATGACCAACGAAGCGCATTTCGCGTGGCTCGTTCATCGCGCGGCCCAGGGCGCGGCGGCCACCACGGTCGAAGAAACGATTCATTGGGGCAGCGCGGGCGGTGCGGGCGTGCTCGGTCTCGACGCGGTCGGTACGCTCGAAGTGGGCAAGGCGGCGGACTTCGTGCTCTACGACGTGAGGGATCTGCGCTTCAACGGTTTTCACGATCTGGCGGTGGCGCCCGTGACGGCGGGCGAACCGGCGCGTGTGCGCTACAACGTGGTGAACGGCCGCGTGGTGGTGGACAACGGCGTGATTCCGGGCCTCGATCTCGACGCGCTTCGCCATGAAGCCGGCGAGGGTGTGAAGCGGCTACTAGCCGATTGAGGAGCGCGCCGAGATCCGCGTACGACACAGTGACGACCGTCTTATGAATTGACCCAATAGCGGTCGAATAAAAAATCGACATTCCCAGATATTGATCCGACCATCCGGACGGTAAATTATTTAAATAAT
The DNA here is from genome assembly GCF_000745015.1 of Burkholderia sp. 9120. Taxonomy (NCBI): domain Bacteria; kingdom Pseudomonadati; phylum Pseudomonadota; class Betaproteobacteria; order Burkholderiales; family Burkholderiaceae; genus Burkholderia; species Burkholderia sp. 9120. Next base: position 5,909,507 of record NZ_JQNA01000002.1, read on the forward strand.
TCCCATCCAGATATAATCAACACGCATAAATTATAAAAATCACCTCGAAGGGGGTGATTTTTATAAATCCAATACGCATCAGTCTTCCAAAAAAATTACCCCAAAGTCTCTTCCTGAATGCCTTTATGGCCTAAATTCATGCCATAAGCATAGAAATAAAAAGATCTCTCTATTTTCCCAATCTGCAAATTACAAATCCGCCACGCATATCTCCGCGACACGTGTTTAAAACACACGACACCTGAAATACCACCTGTTCACAAAAATCCCCGGTTTTAAACAAAAAACCTTATTAAATGCACTCTCACGATTGGCATTGAATTTGCATTATTGATTCCGCGACGACGGTTGCCCCCCGCTGTCGTATTTCCTTATCGATACCTGAGAAACATACTGAGGACGACTATCGTGAACAGCATTGAGAAACTCGAAGCGCAGCTCGAAAAACAACATGCGGCGCTCGCCCATCACCCCATCTTTCACTCGATCGAAACCCTTCAGGGTCTGCGCACCTTCATGGAGTGGCACGTGTTCGCCGTATGGGATTTCATGTCGCTCGTCAAACGTCTGCAGGCCGATCTGACGACCATCACGCTGCCGTGGATCGCTCCTCGCAATGCGAACGCCGCACGGCTGATCAACGAGATCGTGCTCGGCGAGGAATGCGACGAAACGCCGAAGGGCCACATGAGCCACTTCGACCTGTATCTGCACGCCATGCGCGATGTTGGCGCGAGCACCGAGCGCATCGACCGGATGATCGGCTTGCTGTCAAAGGGCGCCAGCGTTCATAGCGCGCTCAGCACTGTCGAAGCCCCCGCGCCGGTGATCCGCTTCGTCAGCTCGACCTTCGCGACCTGCTATGAAGGCGCGACGCATCAAGTGCTCGGCAACTTTTTCTACGGTCGCGAAAACGCGATTCCCGACATGTTCCGCACGCTGCTCGCCGGCTGGAAGATCGAGCGCGCCAGCGTGCCGCTGCTGAGTTACTACCTCGACCGTCACATCGAAGTGGATTCGGGAGAACACGGCCCGGCCGCGCGCGCAATGATCGCCGAGGGCGCCGGCGGAGACGAACGCAAGTTGCGCGAAGCGCTCGAAGCGGGCGTTGCCGCGATCGACGAAAGGCTGCGCCTATGGGACGGGCTGCACGCGCATCTGATCGCCCAGAAAGACGCGATCGCTGCCTGAGTTCCGGCGCCGGCGCCCAAGGCGGCAGTACGACTGCCGGGCGTCCGCGTCTTCCGGTTCAAATACTCTTCTGAGGCAATGGCCATGATGTCACTCCAGAGTTACGTCAGTCACGCGGATCAGTGGGAACAGCGCGCGACGATCCGCTCGCGTCCCCGGCGCATCGTCGAAGACGACGCGCTCAGTTACTACCCGATCGAACGTCAGCCGCTCTACGCGCACCCCACCATCGTCGACGCGGGTTCGCGTGTGCAGGACTACATCCTGTTGCAGAGCTTCTACAAGTACATCAACGACGTGATCATCTTCGAAACGGAGATCGTCAACCGGACCGCGCTCGCAATCGCCAAGAGCCGCTTTCCGTTCGACTTCCCGTTTGCATGCAAGAGCGATGCGATGTCGGTGGTGATCGACGAGCACTATCACGCGTACGTCGCGATGGACTATCTCGACCAGGTCGAGCGCAACACGGGCATCGCGCCAATCGAGCAGAACAAGGAGATCGAGTTGTCGCGTGCGATTCCGCGAGCGATCGCCTACGTGCCGGCTGAGTATGCCGCCGGTATGGAATTGCTGGCGGTCGCGATATCGGAGAACACCGTGACCGCCGAGGTCGCGGCGTTCTCGCGCGACGCCACGCTCAAGCGCTCGGTCAAAGGCGTGATGGCCGATCACCTTGCCGACGAAGGCCGTCATTCGGTGTTCTGGATCAACCTCGTCAAGCTCTACTGGTCGCAGATCGGCGAGCCGGCGCGGATCGCGCTCGGCCTCGGCCTGCCGTACTTCCTCAAGGAGTACCTGACCAACGAGTTGCAGCTCGAATTCGACCGCCGTCTGATCGCTTCACTCGATCTGCCGCAGGCGAGCCGCGAGCAGATCGCGAACGACATGGTCGGCGCTTATCCGATCACCAGTACGCATCCGATGATCGTCAATATCCGCAAGTTTCTGAAGATGGCGGGATTGCTGGAACACGAACCCACGTGCGCGGCAATTGCCGCGTACCTGTGAGGAGCGGTGCATGAGAACCTTAACTTTTGCCGTCAGCGGCAATAACCGGCTCGGCGCAAATCTGCTTGCGCTGTTGCACGACGTCGGCCACATGGTGCAGGCGGCCGACACGCAGCCGGGTCCGTTGCTCGACATGGCGCAGGTGCTCGGCATCGCGGAACCCGGGACGGCCCACGCGGCCGCCGCGCCGCTCGCGGTCGAATGGCGGGTGCGCTGCGGTACAGCCGAGCGTGCCGGCGACGCGCGCTATCACGCCGGCCGCACGCTCGAATTTCACGCGACGTCCACGACGTTGCCGCCCGCGACGGTATCGATCGAATGGCGCTCGCAGGACCGCGCTGGCGCCGTTCGGCAAATCGCCGGCCGTGCGATCGAACTGACGCCGACGCTGTGCGGCGCGGACATGGTCGCCGAAATCGAAGCAACGGCCGAAGAGCTGTTCGCTGAAATCGTCAGCCTCCTTGGACGCGATGCGTTGAACGAAAACGTACTGCCGACCTTAGCCGCCGCGGACCAGGGCGGTGCACTCACGCTCGACCTTCGTGCGTTGGCGGGCTGGCATGCGACCAACCAGACCGCACGGCCATTCGAGCTCGATCCGTCGCTGCCGGAAATGGTGTCGCGCACCGCACGCGCCACGCCGGAGGCGATTGCGCTACACGATGAACACGGTACGGTCACTTACCGCACGTTCGTCGGCGCGGCAATGAAGCTGGCCGGTCAACTGGCAGCCGGGGCGCCGGCGCCCGGGGTCCTTGCGGCAGAGGCGGAGCCCATCCCGCGCGTGATTGCGGTGCGACTGCGCAAATCGTCGCTGTTGTACGTTGCGATACTCGGTGCGATCGGCTCGGGCGCGGCGTACCTGCCGCTCGATCCGTCGTTCCCGGCGGAGCGGGTGCGGTTGATTCTGGAGCAATCGCACGCGGATTGCCTGATCACCGACGACACGTTCGACGCCGCCGCGCTGCACGGTCTGCCGGTGAGCATCGTGCGCCTCACGCAACTCGATGCGGCGGGCGTCGATATTCAGCGCGCCGCATGGCCCGTCGAAGCGGATCCCGACCGTCTGCGCCGCTGCGCGATCACGATCTTCACATCGGGTTCGACCGGCGTGCCGAAGGGCGTGATGCTCACGCATCGCAACATCGTGCACTTCTGCCACTGGTACCGCGATTACATCGAGTTGAACGCCGCTTCGCGCGTGCTGCAGTTCTGCACGGTTGCGTTCGACGTGTCGCTGCTCGACATCTTCCCGACCTTCCTCGCGGGCTCGACGCTGGTGATTCCGACTGAAGAGCAGCGTCACGCCCTCGACGATCTGAGCCGCCTGATCGCCGAGCGGCGTCTCACGCATGCATTCCTGCCACCCGCCCTGCTGGCCGTCATGCCACCCGCCGACTGGCCCGATCTGAAGCATCTGCTGACTGGCGGCGACATCTGCTTTCCGGAGACCATTGCGCGGTTTGGCGCGACGCGTCAGTTCCACAACATCTTCGGCCCGGCGGAATGCACGGTGCTGGTCACGATCGCGCGGCTGCAAGCCAGCGACAACAACCGCATGATCGGTCGCCCGACCGCGAATGTCCGCTGCTACGTGCTCGACGAAAGCGGTCATCCGGTGCGCACCGGCGAAGCAGGCGAGCTGTGCGTGGCGGGCGCGGGCGTTGCCGACGGTTACCTGCGCCGCGCCGATCTGAGCCGCGAGCGCTTCGTGCCGAATCCGTACGCGAGCGCCGACGGCGTGTGGCCGAACGCGCACAACGAAACGCTGTACCGCTCCGGCGACATCGTGCAATGGGACAAGCAGGGCGCACTGCATTTCATCGGCCGGCGCGATGCGCAAGTGAAGATCCGCGGCTTTCGGGTTGAACTCGGCGAAATCGAAAACGCCGCGCTCGCCACGAATCTATTCAGCCAGTGCGCGTGCGTCGTCGACGAACGCAAACGGATTCGCATCTTCGTCAGCAAACCGCGCGACGAAACCGTCACGGCCGACGCCTTGCGTGCCGCGCTCGCCGTTAAATTGCCCGACTACATGCTGCCGCACGAAGCGATTGAGCTCGACGCGCTGCCGGCCACCAACAACGGCAAGATCGACCGCGGCGCGCTCGCGCAGATTCCGTCGCAACGCGCCGCTGCGGCAGCGCGCGACGGCGAACCCGCGAACCCGACCGAGCGTCAGTTGCGCGCGTTGTGGGCCACGCTGCTCGATCTCGACGAACCGGAAATCGGCCGTCACGATTCGTTCTTCGATCTCGGCGGTCACTCGCTGCTGGTGTCGCGCCTGATGCTCGCCGTCAAGCGGCAGATGGCCGGCAATGCGCCGCTTGCGCGCTTCATGGAACGGCCGACCATCGAAGCGCTGGCGTCGCTGCTCACCGACCGTGATCGCAAGAAGGGCGACCGGATTCCGCCGCGCGTGTTCGCCGACATGCGTCTGCCAGACGAGATCCGGCCGCTCGACGGCTTACGGCCCGATCCGCGCAACCTGGCCAATGTGCTGCTGACCGGCGCGAACGGTTTTCTCGGCAGCTTCATCGCCGCCGAACTGATCGAGCAAACCGATGCGACTGTGTGGTGCCTGATTCGTGCGAAGAACGACGAAGAGGGTCGCGCGCGCCTCGACACGGCGTTCCGCACGAACGGCCTGCCCGCGCTCGCCGGTCATCCACGCCTGAAGGTCGTCACCGGAGACCTTGCCGAAGACCGCCTTGGTTTGTCGAAGGACACCTGGCAGCAACTCGCCGAGCGTATCGACGCGATCTATCACAACGGCGCGCACGTCAATCACGTGTACGACTACCCGTTCCTGTATCGCGCGAATGTGGCTTCGACGCTCGAGTTGCTACGGCTCGCGTGCGAGCGGCGCAACAAGTCGCTGCATTTCGTCTCGACGCTGTCGGCGGCGAGCGCGACCGACAGCGACGGCAAGCTGATCGAAGACGGTCCGTCGCTCGACGCGCCCGCGTTCGTCAACAACGGCTACAACGTGACGAAATGGGTTTCCGAGCATCTGGTCTGGGAGGCGGCGCAACGCGGCATCGACGCGACGATTCTACGGCCCGGCAACATTACAGGCGTCGCGCGCAGTGGGCTGTGCCTGCCGGATCGCAACCGCGTGCTGCTGCTCGTGAAGGGCTCGCTGCAACTCGGCTTCGCACCGGCCGGCGACACTGCGTTCGATTTCAGCCCCGTCGATTTCCTCGCCCGCGCGATCGTGCTTTGCAGCATCGATCCGCAGCGCGAACAGCGAGCCTTTCACTTCCAGAACCCACAACCGCTGACGTGGGAAGGCTACCTCGGCACGTTGTCGCGCCTCGGCTACCTGCTCGCGCTCGAAGATCCCGCCGTATGGCGCGACCGCCTGATGTCGATCGACGAATCCAATGCGCTGTTCGACGTGGTGGCGTTCTACCTCGACGACTCGCAGGAGGACATCGGCGATATGGCACGGATCGAACACCACGTCACCGCCACCACGCTGGACCGGCTCGGCCTCGCGTATCCGGAGAAAGACGCGGCGTTGCTCGATGCGCATTTCGGCTATCTGGTGACGAGCGGCTTCCTGCCCGTGCCGCCGCCGGCTTCTGCATCGGCTTCAACGAAAAGGAAGCTCGCCGACGTACAGATTGCGTCGAACGATGCCGCGCAATCGGCCTGACCCTTGCACTGCCCCCGCTTTATCCCGGCTTCACCCAGGCGTCACCCCAACCCTCAAGGAGAGCATCATGCAGCAGAAAGTACGGATCGAACTGCGCCCCGACACGTTGATCCACAACCTCGGCACAACCGTCCATGCCGGAATCGCCGAACTCAACGCACCGGCTCGCAAGGTGTGGGAAACGGTCGGTCGCTTCGACGGCTATAACCGCTTCGTCACCGGCCTCGAGCGTATCGAAATGACCGGTACGGCGACTGGACTGCGCTCGTTGCGCAACAAGTTCTTCGCCGGCGGCGATCTGGTGGTCGAGCAACTCAATTCGCGCGATGACCAGAACATGACGATGACGTGGACGCTGATCTACACCACGTTCGACATCGGCAACATGTGGGCGTCGATGCAAGTCGTGCCGCGCGGCGATAACGCCTGCACCGCCACCTACCGGATCGCCGGCGAAGCACGCTCAGGCGACCCGAAGGATCAGCCCGCGTTCGACAAGTTCGCGGTCGACTTCCTGAAGATGGCGATGGACAACCTGCGCGCGATGTTCAACTAGGCGCGAGCGCTGCGGTAAGCGGTGAAGCGACCGCGCAGCCGCAGCCGCACTACGCCCTCGCAGCGGCGCCGCAAGCCTGCTGCGAGGGCGCGTCAACCTGCCGGATCAGCGTTTCGGGGCCACCGCGAAACGAACGGCCATGGCGCCGCCGGCTTGCCCTGCCCACTCATCATCGATCTCGAGCCCGAAGCCATGGATAGACACATTCCGCCTGTCGGCCGCTGGAAACTGGCGAGACGTGCACAGCAGATGACGCATTCCGCGCTCAGGGAGTTGCTCAAGGTGACCGAGCGCGCCGATATGATTTCATTCGCCGGCGGCCTGCCGTCACCCGATGCGCTGCCGCTCGCGCGCATTGTCGAAGTCACGCAGCGCATTCTCAGCACCGACGCAATCGGCACACTGCAATACGGCCCGTCGGAAGGCTACACACCGCTGCGTGAAGCGATCGCCGAGCGCTTCACGCGCAACGGTTCGCCGGTGCGAGCGTCACAAGTGCTGATCACCACCGGTTCGCAGCAAGCGCTGGATCTGGTGGCGCGCGTGCTGATCGACCAGGGTAGCCGCGTGCTGGTCGAAACACCCACCTATCTCGGTGCGGTGCAGGCGTTCTCGCAATACGAGCCGAACTTCGAACAACTGGCGAGCGACGCGGACGGTTTGATTCCCGAGTTGTTGTCGCCGGCTCAATTGCGCGGCGCGTGCCTGTTGTACACGCAACCGAATTTTCAGAATCCGACGGGACGGCGGCTGCCGCTCGAACGGCGCCGGCAACTTGCACGCCTGTCGCTCGAAACGGGTTTGCTCGTGGTCGAAGATGATCCGTACGGCGAGCTGGTCTACGAAGGCGGTCCACTGCCGTCGATTCATTCAATGGCGCCCGACGCGGTCGTCTATCTCGGTTCGTTTTCAAAGATCCTGGCGCCGGGTTTGCGCGTAGGCTACCTGATCGCACCGGAAGAACTGATGGTCAAACTCGTGCAGGCGAAACAGGCAAGCGACCTGCACACCGCCGGGCTCACCCAACGGATCGCGCACCAGGTCTTCACCGAGGGCTTTCTCGAGCCGCATCTGCACGCATTGCAGGCCCGTTATCGCGAGCAATGCGCGGTGATGCTGGAGAGCCTCGGGATGCACATGCCGCCGGGCGTGACATGGAGCCGGCCCGAAGGCGGCATGTTCCTGTGGGTCACGCTACCGTCGCAGCTGAGCGCCTTCGACCTGTTCGAAGCGGCGATGCAGGCCGGCGTCGCGTTCGTGCCGGGCGCCGCGTTCTATGCGGCCGAGCCGCAGCACAATACGTTGCGGCTGTCGTTCACCACTGCGACGACGGCGCAGATTCGCTGCGGTGTCGAAACGTTGGGACGCATCGTGGCGGCGCGTCTGTCGTAACGCATGGCGGGTGGCTATTCACCGCCCGCCATTGCCTAGACGGTTGTGTCCGCGATCCACTCCTGGAACGTCACCTCCACGGTGATGAACGACAGATTCATGCCGCGCACCACGCGCCCGGCAAACACCTGGCTATCGGTGCCCGACAGGATGGCGGTGAGCTCCGTCGTACCCATGTCGTCTCGCCCCAGCGCGGCGCCCGCGACTTCGCCGAACAACCCGACGATCTCGACGCCCGGCCCCTTCACGATCTGCGTGGCCAGCGAAGCGCCCGTACCGCTGGCCAGATGCCCGTCGATCAAACTGCCGACCGCACTGCGCACCACCGCGCGGCCAATGCCGTATTGCGAACACAAGCGTTCGAGCGATTCGACGATGTCCTCGTTCGGCTTCAGGCGCGCAATCACGGTGCGTCCGTAACTGCCTGTTTCAAGCTTGACCTCGGATGAGTTGGATAGCGAAGTCATGCCGCATCCTCCGCCGTCGGGCCAAATAGTGTGTAGCGGGTTTCCTCGTCGATGTACTGCGTAAAACCGCCATGCGAAAACGCGCAGAGCCGGAGCACCAGCGGTTCTCTACCCACTTCGAGGCGATCGAGGATCACGTGGCCGCCGTGCAGGCGTTTGTCTCCGCCGACGAACGCGCCGTGACAATGCAGCGCGACGCAGCCCGCACGGTCCTTACCGATCGTTACCGCGCCGTGCAGCAACGCGACTTCGTCGTTCTCCATGGTAGGGCTGCCGTAGATGTAGGGCCGCTCGCCCTGCGCCGCCTTGATGACGACGTGGTACTGCAACGCGCGCGCCGTGCCGCTGCAGATGCGGCCAGTCGCGCCGCAGAAACCGTGGCGCATCATCAGGTCGCGCAGCACCGTGCCGGCGTTTCGTCCGCTGGGTATTTCAACGCGCAATTCGCGCGGCTCCCGCACTACCGTGGCCAACACCCGCGGGTAAGCGGCTGCGCCCGGATGGCGGAAAGCTTCTGTCATTGACGTCATAGGAAGTGTAGGTAATTACGACATCCCTATTTAGCAACTTCAATGCCATTGGCGCGCAATGCTTGAGACGCGAAGCACGGCAAGCCTCCGCGTGCATTACGCCGCGGTCGCATGCGAGACATCTGTCGCGTGCTATGCGACAGGTGTAGTGAGAAGTCACCTCTAACCGGCAGGCCTGGTACCGGCCAACCCCATTTGCGCGGCGATATCGACAAAGCGCGCAACACACGGATTCAAGGTATCGGGACTCCATACCAGCGCGACGTCAACATAAGGCGCGTGCAGCAGCGGCATGAACTTGACGTTATCCGCATGGGTGCTGCGCATCGAGCTATGCACGAGCGCCACGCCGAGCCGCTGCGCGACGAGATTGACAATGGTCTGCTGGAAATTGGTTTCGAGCCGGACACGTGGCGTAAACCCGGAACGCCGGCAGTGCTCGACAATCGTGTTGTAGATGAAGGGCGATGCCGCATGCGGCGAGATGATGAACCATTCGTCGCGCAACTCGGCGATCGAAATCGCCGCGCGCGTGGCGAGCCGGTGTCCTTCGGGCAGCACAGCGACCAGTTGCTCGCTGAAGATCGTGCGAGTCTCCAGCTCGACCGCCGAATCAGACGGATACATGATGCCAACGTCGGCCTTGCCGGCGCGAATTTCGGCCACCAGCAAAGTGGGGATGCTCTCGCTGAGTTTCAGTTCGACGCGCGGAAAGGCCGACGCATAAGCACGTGTCAGCACCGGCACGATGCTATACGCGGCGGCGAACATGAAACCCGCCATCAGCGTGCCCTCTTCGCCGAGGTCGGCGGCGCGTGCATGGCTGCGCGCCTGGTCGACGGTGGCCATCACCATCTTGGCATCACGATAGAAACGCAGTCCCGCTGCCGAGAGCCGCACGCTGCGGCGCGTGCGATCCAGCAGCACGACGCCGAGTTCCGCTTCGAGCAATGCAATCTGACGCGACAGCGGCGGCTGCGAAATATGAAGCAGCGCGGCAGCGCGTCTGAAGTGCAGGGTCTCCGCGAGCACAACGAAATAGCGTATTTGCCTCAGTTCCATGCCTGGCTGCCCCAAGTCTGCGAATAGGAATCCGACTGATACCTAACCGGTATCAGTCGTCGCATCATAATGTATTGGAGACTATTAATGAATCACACTATGCTTGGTTTCGGAGACAAACCGTTGGCAGCCTAGTGCGATTCGCCGGGTCACAAGCCGGGCCGACCCTGCCAACCAGATAGATAAAGAGAGATGCCATGACCGCCCACGACCCGTTGGACCGCGCCCGTGCAGACTCATCTCGCTCATCGGGGCTGCCTCTTGGCCGACTATGTGGCGATGATCCTACGATGCTGGCTACGCTATCGCGCGCCCGCCTGCTAATCGACCGACAACTTCCCATTCTGATTCTCGGAGAAACCGGCACCGGCAAGGAGTATCTCGCCCGTGCACTGCACAGCTACAGTAATCGCCGGCAGGCGGCGATGGTGTCGGTGAATTGCGGGTCGATTCCTGAAAACCTGATCGAGAGCGAACTGTTCGGCTATACCCGCGGCGCATTCTCCGGCGCGCTATCGACGGGAATGAAGGGCAAGGTTGCGCTCGCGCATCGCGGCACGCTGTTCCTCGACGAAATCGGCGATATGCCCGCCGCGCAGCAGACCCGCTTGCTACGCGTGCTATCGGAGCGCGAAGTGACGCCGATTGGCTCGGCCGAGCCTATCGCAGTCGATTTGCAATTGATCTGCGCAACGCATCAAAACATCGAGTCACATGTCGAAGCAGGAACGTTCCGCGAAGACCTCTACTACCGGATCGCCGTCGGGATCGTTCATCTGCCGCCGGTGCGCGAACGGCACGACCGCGCGTGGTTGCTGCAATCGATTTTGGAAGGCGAAGCGCCGGGCATGACACTCGAGGCCAACGTGGACCGTGAGGCGCGCGAGATTCTTTTGCATAGCCGCTGGCCTGGCAACCTGCGCCAGATGCGCACGGCAATCCAGTATGCATGCGCGGTAAAGAGCGGCGACCTGATACGCGCGGGCGATCTACCGGCGAACGTGCAGTCGGGTAAAGGCATAACGGTTCGCACCGGTCTGCGTTCGACGCTTCATGCAGCCTTGCATGCAGCACCTCACCCGTACGCTGCGTCGCATGATGCCAGGCCCGGCGCGTCCTACGCTGCAAGTCATGCCGAAGCGCAGCGCCTACCGGTCGCGCCGCCGAGCGAACGCGACAACATTCTGCGAGCACTGTCCGCGAGTCGCTGGAATATTTCGGCGGCTTCGCGCGAACTCGGTATTTGCCGCGCTTCGCTGTATCGCAAGCTCAGGCAGTTTCGCATTCCGCACGTACGCGACGTCGGCTGCGACATGCTCATGGCGGATCACGGTTAACATGATTCGGCATGGACTGCCCCGGTGAATAGCGCGAATGCGGCAAGGGGCATGGGGACGTCCGCGTATTGTCATGGCTTCGCAGACGCCCCTGTCTCATGCCCCCTCTCACAGCCCCCGCTTCAACTACCCCTCGGGCTCTTTCCGCCCGCTCAAACCGGCAGCGTCGCGCTGCGGCGCAGGCACGTACCGCACCGGCGCACGGATTCATCAGCGCGCAACGGTTACGGCCTCACGCTCGGCACAAGCAAGACGCCCGGCATAGTCTTGCGCGAATTGCGTCGCAATGCGGCCCGAGCGCGCACCGCGTGCCAGCGCCCATTGCAACGCCGCTTGCTGCGCGGCCTCGATTTGCCCAGCCGTGAACCCGAGCATGCCGAGCCTTTGCGCCACCACTTCCAGATACTGGTCCTGCGAAAACGCGTAAAACGTCACCCATATGCCGAAGCGCTCCGACAACGAAATCTTCTCTTCCACTGCGTCGCCCGGATGCAACTCGCCGTTCTCCGCGACCGAATAGCCTTCGTTGTCGCGCGCGTCTTCGGCGAGCAGATGGCGGCGGTTCGACGTCGCGTAGATCAGCACGTTGCTCGAATGCCCAGCTACCGAACCGTCAAGTACGGTCTTGAGTCCTTTGTAGCCGGTCTCGCCCGATTCGAACGACAGGTCGTCGCAGAAAATGACGAAACGCTCAGGCCGGCGCCGCACGCGGTCGAGAATCGCCGGCAGGTCGTTGAGCGACTCTTTGCCAACTTCGATCAGCCGCAGCCCTTCCGGTGCGAACGCATGCAAACAGGCTTTCACCAGCGACGACTTGCCGGTGCCGCGCGCACCGGTCAAGAGAACGTTGTTGGCCGGATAGCCCATCACGAACTGACGGGTGTTCTGCCGGATCACGTCAGCCTGGCGCTCGACGTTGCACAGTTCCTCGAACGGAATCAGCGCGGGGTCGGCGACCGCATGCAGTTGCGCGACGCCGAACGGGCCGGCGCCACGCTGCCAGCGAAACGCGATGACATGGCGCCAGTCGGGTTCGTCGTTTGAGGCAGTGCCGAGCGCCGCTTCGGCCAACGCGGCGAGCCGGTCGAGCCGTTTGAAGAGCCCGGCCACGTGCCGTTCGAGCGAATCTTCAGTATCGATATCCATGATGGTGGCTTATTCCTGCACTGCAGCGACTTCCGCCGCGGGCCGTCTGAACATTTGCGCGACGATCACGCCGACGAGCGCAGTGCCGCCGCCGAGCACGTGGTACATATGCAAGGTTTCGCCGAGCATCGCGATGGCGATCAGCGCGGTCGCGATCGGTAACACGTTCATGAACAGCGCGCAGCGATTCGGGCCGAGATGCTTGACGCCCTGCATCCACAGGTAGGGCAGCACCACCGAGGCCAGCACGCCGGCGTACAGGATCAGCGGCACGCTCGCACGCGTGGGCACCGCTTCTGCCGCGGGCAGGCGCAGCAGCATCGGCAGCATGAACAGCAGCGCGAACAGCGCCTGCAGGTAGGTGGATTGCCACGACGGCAGCCCGACATGCCAGCGCTTGAGCAGCACGCCATACAGGGCATACGCGAGCGCAGCGAAAATCATCAGCAGATCGCCGAGATGCGCACCGTTGTTGAGCAGCATGGCGGGATTGCCTTGCGTGATCAGATACACCACGCCGACCAGCGACAGGATGCCGCCGCCCACCATGCCGGTGGTCGGCGCCTCGCCGAGCAGCAGCGTGCTCGCCACCATCGTCATGAGCGGCACCAACGCGGTGATGATCGACATGTTGGTCGCCGTCGTGGTTTTGGCGGCCTCGTAGGAGAGACTCTGGAACAGCGCCATGGCGAGAAAACCGAGCACGGCGAGCTTGGGCAGTTGCGCTACGATCGCGGCGCGGTTGTGCCAGGCCGGCTTCAGCGTGAACAGACTCATCAGCGCGACGGCCAGCAATAGACGGTAGAAGGTGATCGCCGACGGGTCGATGGTATGGGCGGACAGCTTCGACACGATGACGTTGCCGGCCCACAGCAGGATTGCCACAAAAGGAAACAGGAAATACGATCTCTTCATATCGCGCTCTGGCTGACTATCAAAGGGATTCAAGGGGCTTCGAAGTGAACCGAAATCTTGCGCCCGCGCGTAAGGTCTGTCTAACGCCAAAAAGTCTTTACTTGTCGCGAAACGGTCAAATATCCGGTCAATGACAAAACCACGCATGAACGCATGCACTTCCATGCCGGCGGATAGCCGCACCGAAACGCCGACCGCACCCGGCGCGCATGTGCCGTTCGAGAGCACGCCCATGCCGGTATCGGCCATGGCTGCCTGGTATCCGCACGGCACCTTGATTGCGGCGCACCGTCATCGGCGCGCGCAATTGCTGTATGCGATCGAAGGCGTGATGCTGATCGAATCAGCGACCGGCTCGTGGGTCGTGCCGCCCACGCGCGGTGTGTGGCTCGAACCGGGGGTCGACCATTCGGTGCAGATGAGCGGCGACGTGAAGATGCGCACCGTGTTCGTCGAGCCCGGCGCGGCCACGCAGTTGCCGGCTCGCAGTTGCGTCGTCGAAGTTCACACGCTGCTGCGCGAGTTGATACTGGCGGCAATCGACGTGCCGCAGGATTACGCCACCGGTTCGCGCGACGATCATTTGATGCAGTTGTTGCTGGCGGAATTGAACGCTGTGCCGTTGCTACCGCTGTATCTGCCGTGGCCGACCGATCTGCGCTTGCGCAAGGTGTGCAACAGCGTGCTCGCCGCCCCCGACGACAATCGCACCATCGGCGCATGGGCAGGCACGCTGGATGTGTCGGAGAAAACATTTCACCGCTGGTTCCAGCGCGAAACCGGCATTACCTTCGGCCGCTGGCGTCAGAAGGCGCGTCTGCTGCTGGCACTAAAGCGGCTCGCGCATGGCGAGAAAATCATTGCCGTCGCGATGGACCATGGCTATACGAGCCAGAGTGCCTTCGCGGCCATGTTCAAGCGGCATTTCGGCGTGGTGCCGTCCGCGTTTTACGCGTAGTTCCACCTTGGTCTTCAACGCACGCGCGACGCGGGCGGCACGCGATCTCACGCCACCTGAAACCTCAACGGTCTACCATCCGCTCCATTGCGGCCGTATAGCGTGGCCCGACCGTTGCGCCGCGCGGCAGCGCTTCGTCGAGTTGCTTCAACAACGACGGGGCGACACTCAATGCTCCCGCTGCGAGGTTCTGCTCCAGATTCGCCACGCGTCGTGTGCCCGGAATCGGCACGATATCGCCGCCCTGCGCAAGCGACCACGCGAGCGCGAGCTGCGCGGGCGTGCAGCCCGCTTCCACGGCAAGCGCTTTCAGTACGCCGGCGAGCCGCATGTTCGCGTCGAAGTTCTCACCTTGCAAGCGCGGATCCGACGTGCGCCGCGTATCGCCTTCGGGAAACTCCTCCGCCCGCCGCGCGGAGCCGGTAAGAAAGCCACGACCAAGCGGCGCGAAAGGCACGAGCCCGATGCCCAGTTCCCGCAGAGCCGGCAGAATCTGCGCTTCGATATCGCGCTCCCATAGCGAATACTCGCTTTGCAACGCACTCACCGGATGCACCGCGTGCGCGCGGCGAATCGTCCGCGGACCCGCTTCCGACAAACCGAAGTACAGCACCTTACCTTCTTTCACGAGATCGCCGACAGTGCCCGCCACATCCTCGATCGGCACCTCCGGATCGACCCGATGTTGATACAGCAGATCGACGTAGTCGGTGCGCAAGCGGCTCAGGCTCGCGTCGACCACTGCGCGGATATGCTCGGGCCGGCTATCGGTCCCGGCGATCTTGCCGTTGTCGATGCGAAAGCCGAATTTGGTCGCGATCCGGATGCGTTCGCGCCGCCCTCCGAACGCGCGCGCCAGCAGCTTCTCGTTCTCGAATGGGCCGTAAACTTCGGCGGTATCGTAGAAATCGCAGCCGAGTTCGAACGCGCGATGCAGCGTGCGCAGCAATTCGGCGTCGTCCGTGGGACCGTACGCGAAGCTCATGCCCATGCATCCGAGCCCCAGCGCGGACACCTCCAGACCCTGCGATCCCAGCTTGCGGCGTGGCAACATATCGATTCCTCTTCAGTGGATGGGGTGTGTTTCGTCGGCGACCGTCTCTGGCGGCACGGCCAGCAAAACCTTGATGTCTTTCTTGACGATCTTGCCGTAAGCGGACTTGGGCAAGGCGTCCCAGAACACGCAACGTTTCGGCCACTTGTAGCGCGCGAGATGCGGCTCGAGATGCGCGAGCAACGCGTCTTCTTCGAGCCCCCAGCCTTGGCGCCGCACCACCACCGCAACGCCGACTTCTCCCCACTTCGGATCGGGCATGCCGACCACCGCGACTTCCTGCACCGCCCGGTGCGTGAGGATCGCCTCTTCGACTTCGCGCGGGTAGACGTTCGAGCCGCCGGAAATGTACATGTCCGACGAGCGTCCGGTGATATACAGGAAGCCCTGTTCGTCGAGATGCCCCAGATCGCCGGTATGGAACCAGCCGTGCCGGAAGGCTTTTTGGTTCGCTTCGGGGTTGTTGTCGTAGCCGACGAACACCGCCGGCCCGCGCACGCAAATCTCGCCGCTCGCGCCAGGCGCGAGCCGATGGCCTTCCTCGTCGAGAATTCCGATCTCCATGCCGGTGCGCGCATACCCGCAGGTGCCGACGCGACCGTCGGCGGCGTGGTCGTCGGCGCTGTGCAGCGACGGCGGCAGCACCGTGATGTTGCCGGTTACTTCGCCGAGCCCGTAGTACTGCACCAGCACCTTGCCGAGTTTGCGCAACGCGTGCTTCTGGTCCTCGCGATACATCGGCGCGCCCGCGTAGATCACATACTTCAGCGAACTATGATCGTAACGGTCCACCGACTCATGCTCGGTCAGCATCTTGACGATGGTCGGCACGGTAAACATATTGTCGATCCGATGTTCCTGCACGAGCGCCCATGCTTCTTCCGCGTCGAGTTTTTCCGACGCCGGCAGAACGCTGGCTGCCGCGCGCGCCACGTTGACCATCGCGTGAATACCCGCGCCGTGAGACAGCGGCGCCACCACGAGCGAGCGCGACCGATGGGTCAAACCGGGCATCAGATCGGCGATGTGGTTGGTCAGCACGAACGCCATCTGCCCATGCGTGAGCACACCGGCCTTGGGGCGGCCGGTGGTGCCGGACGTATAGAAGAACCACAGCGGATCGTCACGGTCCACGTCGACCGCGGCGAACGGCGGCGCGTCGATCTGGCGAGCGAGTGTCTCGTAGGCGAGTTCGCCCGCGCGCGGTGCGCCGATCGCGATGACATGCCGCAAAGCGGGTGAGGCCGCGCGCACCGCATCGACATGTGCGTCGAAGCCCGCCTCGTAAATCATCGCCTTCGCGCCACTCGATTCGCCGAGATAGGCCGCTTCCGCCGCGGTGACTCGGCAGTTGGTCGGCACCCACACGGCGCCGAGCTTGAACGCGACCCACGCGCTTTCGAACAGCGGCAGGTTGTTGCGCGAATGGACGAGAATCTTGTCGCCTTTGCCGATACCGAGACGGCTCAACCCGTGCGCGAGCGCATCGACGCGCGCGTTGAGTTCGTGCCAGCTCGTGTGGTGCCCGGCCTGGATGAAACCGGGTTGATTGGCGTGGCGTCGGGCTGCGTCGGTCAGCAGATTCCCGAGGTTCATGACGGTGGTGAGCATACGCAAGTGCTTTTGAAAAAGAGAAGTGAAGAGCCGCGCCTTAACGGCGTGATTCGAGAATACTCAAATAGTTGGTCACGGCCGCGCCGCCCATGTTGAAGACGCCGGCCGTGCGCGCATTCGGAATCTGCATTGCACCGGCCTGACCGCTCACCTGCATCGCCGCCATCACATGCATCGACACGCCGGTCGCGCCGACCGGATGCCCCTTGGCCTTCAGCCCACCCGACGCGTTGACCGGCAAACGGCCTTCCTTCGTCGTCACGCCGTCGAGAACCACCCGCGCGCCCTGGCCCGGCGCGGCGAGACCCATCACTTCGTATTCGATCAATTCGGCGATCGTGAAGCAGTCGTGCGTTTCGACCAGCGACAGATCGTCGAGCGTCATACCGGCCTGCGCAAGCCCTTGCTTCCACGCGAGCCGTGCGCCCTCGAACGCAATCGGATCGCGCCGCGACAGCGGCAGATAGTCGCTGACCTGGACCGTCGCACGAAACTCGACCGCATGACGGGTGCGCCGCGCAATGTCCGGCGACGCGATGATCAGCGCAGCCGCGCCGTCGGAAATCATCGAGCAGTCGGTACGCTTCAGCGGCCCGGCGACGAACGGATTTTTCTCCGACGGCGTGCGGCAAAAGTCGTAACCGAAATCGCGCCGCATATGCGCGTAAGGATTCGACACGCCGTTGCGATGGTTCTTCGCGGCAATCGCCGCGAGTGCGTCCGACTGGTCGCCGTAGCGATCGAAATACGTTTGCGCGAGCTTGCCGAAAATGCCCGCGAAGCCGCCCGGCACGTCCGCCTCTTCGCTCGCGTATGAGCACTTTTGCAGCACCTTGCCGACTTCGGCGGTCGGCAGACTCGTCATCTTTTCGTAGCCGATCACCAGCGCACAGGCAGAGCGCCCCGAGCGCAGCGCATCGAGCGCGGAATACACGGCGGCCGAGCCGGTCGAGCACGCGTTCTCACAGCGCACGGTCGACGTGAAACGCAATTCGGGAATCGCGTTGAAGACCAGCGCCGACGGAAAGTCCTGATAGACGAAACCGCCGTTGAAGGTACCCACGTGAATCGAATCGATCTGGCCGGCCTCGATACCGGCGTGATCGATCGCGTCGCGCGCGGTGTCCGCAATCATGCGTTCGATATCGAGCGCGTCGAGCTTGCCAAACGGGATATGGCTCCATCCGATGATGGTCGGTTGCATAACGAACAGCTCCTTGGCTAAGAGATGGCGGCTCCCTATGCAAGAGCCAAGCCAACCACTTCCGATCGCTGAGCGCGCCACGCGCCGCGGGGACAGCGGCCGCCTCGCAAAGGCTCGCCGGACAGGCAACGATGCGCGATTTCATGCATGCGCAAGCCCGCGAACCTGCCCATTCGAATCGCCGCGCGAGTGCGACACAAACCCTGCGACAGGTGTCGCATGCGCTCGACACTTGCACGCGCGTCGAGGCCTGGCAATAACCCGCACTTGCCGCGCCAACGCGACCACCCGCGCGGCTCGCGGCAAATGGCATTCAATTTGCTTTTAGCTGGACGCCCGCCTTCGATGCGGCAAACATAAAACTCAGGAGACAGACGATGAGCGTTACTTCCCGGCGCGACTTTCTCAAATGTGCCTCGCTTGCCGCCGCTGCGTCATTCGCCGGCCTGCACGGCCGCAACGCGCACGCTGCCGAATTCACTCTCAAATACGCGAACAACCTGCCGGCCACGCATCCGATGAATATCCGTGCGAAGGAAGCCTCTGCGCGCATCGCGTCGGAAAGCAAGGGACGGGTCGACTTTCAGGTGTACTCGAACAACCAGTTGGGCAGCGACACCGACATGCTGTCGCAGGTGCGCTCCGGCGCGATCGATTACTTCACGCTGTCGCCGCTGATTCTCGGCACGCTCGTGCCGGCCGCACAGATCACCGGCGTGGGCTTCGCATTCAAGGACTACGACCAGGTGTGGGGCGCGCTCGACGGCGCACTCGGGGCGCGCGTGCGCCAGGAGATCGCGAAGACGTCCGTGTTCGCCTTCGAGAAGATCTGGGACAACGGCTACCGCCAGACCACCACCAGCACCAAGGCGATCCACGTGCCGGCCGACCTGAAGGGCATCAAGCTGCGCGTGCCGATGAGCCCGATCTGGACCTCGATGTTCCAGTCGCTCGGCGCGTCGCCGGCCAGCATCAATTTCTCCGAGGTGTACTCGTCGCTGCAAACACGCGTGGTGGAAGGTCAGGAGAATCCGCTCGCCACCATCACGGCGGCGAAGCTCTACGAAGTGCAGAAGTACTGCTCGATGACCAATCACATGTGGGACGGTTTCTGGTTCCTCGCCAATAAGCAGTCTTTCGCGCGCTTGCCGAAGGATCTGCAGACCGTCGTGCAGAACGCCATCAACGACGCGGCCGTGCAGGAACGCGTGGACGTCGGGAAGTTGAACGCCTCGCTGATGCCGGAGCTGAAGTCGAAAGGCCTGCAATTCAACGACGTCGATATCAATGCGTTCCGCAACCAGCTAACCACGGCGGGCTTTTACGCCGACTGGCACAAGAAGTTCGGCGACGACGCGTGGACCGCCCTCGAAAAATACACCGGCAAACTGGCCTGACGCACCATGCACCTGACCTTGACGAAGAAACTGGAAAACGACGGCTGGCTCGCACGCGGCGTGACCACGGCCGTCGATTGGGTGATGCACGGGGTCGGCGCGGTCGCGGCCTGCCTCGTGGTCGCCGAGACGATGATTCTGTTGTGCGGCGTGATCTTTCGTTACGGCCTCAACCAGCCGCTGATCTGGTCCGACGAACTCGCGTCGATCCTGTTCAGCTGGTTGGCGATGCTGGGTGCGGTACTCGCCCTGCATCGCGGCGCGCATATGCGGCTCACCGCGATCGTCACGCGCTTGCCGGAGAAATGGCGTGGTTGGCTCGAAGCGGTCAGCGCGCTGACGGTCTGCGCCTTCGTCGCGCTGATCATCACGCCGGCCATCGACCACATGAATCTGCAGATGCCCGTCAGCACGCCCGCGTTGCAACTGCCGGACGGCTGGCGTTGTGCCGCGCTGCCGGTCGGTGCGGTCTTGATGCTGATGGCGGCGCTCGCGCGTATTGCGCGTGAGGTGAGCCCCGGACAATTCGTCGGCGCATTGCTCACGGCCGGCGCGATCGCCGCCGCGTTGTGGATCGCGCAACCTTATCTGCTCGCGCTCGGCAACCTGAATCTGATCGTGTTCTTCGTCGTACTGGTGGGCTTGTGCGTGGCAGGCGGCGTGCCGATCGCATTCAGCTTCGGCACCGCGACGCTCGCCTATCTGGTGCTGATGACGCATGCGCCACTCGGCATCGTCGTGAGCCGGATGGACGAGGGAATGGCGAATCTGGTGCTGCTGTCAGTGCCGCTGTTCGTGCTGCTCGGCGCGTTGCTTGAGTTGAGCGGGCTCGCCCGTTGCCTGATCGATTTCATGGCGGCGTTGCTCGGCCATGTGCGCGGCGGTCTGCAATACGTGCTGCTCGGCGCGATGTTTCTGGTGTCCGGCATCTCCGGCGCGAAAGCCGCCGACATGGCGGCGATTGCGCCCGCGCTGTTCCCCGAAATGCAGCGGCGCGGCGCGAAGCCCGAGGAACTGGTGGCGCTGCTTTCGTCGACCGGTGCGATGACCGAGACGATACCGCCGAGTCTCGTGCTGATCACGATCGGCGCCGTGTGTGGCGTGTCGATCACCGCGCTCTTCGTCGGCGGAATCATGCCGGCCGTGATCGCGACGATTGCGATCGGTTTCGTCTGCTGGCGACGCGCGCGGCACGAACCGCCCAGCAACACCACCCGCGCGCCGATGCGCACGATCCTGCGCACCTTTGTGATCGCATTGCCCGCCCTCGCCCTGCCGATGCTGATCCGCGTGGTGGTGATCGAAGGCGCGGCCACCGCCACCGAGGTATCGACCATCGGCATCGCTTACACGCTGATCGCCGGCGTGCTCCTGCACCTGTGCGGGCGCCGCATCGAATGGCGCCGTCTGTATTCGCTGCTGCTCGACACCGCGAGTCTGTCAGGCGCCATTCTGCTGATCATCGGCCTCGCCACCGCCATGGCATGGGCGCTCACGCAATCGGGATTTTCCGCGTCGCTGGTGGCGGCCATGGAGCAGATGCCGGGTGGACAGCGCGGGTTTCTGTGCGTGTCGATCGTGTTGTTCGTCGTGCTCGGCAGCGTGCTGGAAGGCATCCCCGCGATCGTGCTGTTCGGCCCGCTACTGTTTCCGGTGGCGCGGGCGCTCGGCATTCACGACGTTCATTACGCGATGGTCGTGATCCTGTCGATGGGACTCGGCCTGTTCGCCCCACCGATGGGCGTGGGTTTCTATGCCGCGTGTGCAATCGGCAAGGTGTCGCCGGACCGGGTCGTGAGCCGCGTATGGGGCTATCTCGGCGCGCTGTTCATTGCACTGCTGGTGGTCGCGTTCGTGCCGTGGCTGTCGATCGGATTTTTGAAGTGAGTACGTTTTAGCGCCTGTTTTCCGACCTGTTTCGTGCCTCTTTCTTTACGCTGTTCCCCATCATTCGAGAGTCCGCAGTGAATCTGACTACTGAAACGTTCCGCCCAGGCCATTCCTCCGCCGCCCATCCGCGCGTCGCGCTCGTGACTGGCGGTGGCGCCGGGATCGGCGCGGCCATCTCGCAGCAGCTCGCGGAAGCCGGGCATATCGTTTTCATCGGCGACATCAACATGCATGGCGCGAACGATCTCGCCGGCATGCTGTGCGCAGCCGGTCACGAGGCCTATGCGGTGCAGCTCGACGTGTCGGCGCCCGCGTCGATCGACGTGGCGTTCGACATCATCGAAAACCAGTTCGGCCGCTGCGATATCCTGGTGAACAATGCCGGCATCGCGAAGACGTTTCCGTTTCTCGACTATCCCGTTGAACACTGGCGCAAGGTCTTCGACGTCAACGTCACGGGGCCGATGCTGTGCGGTCAGCACGCGGCGCGGCTGATGCGCAGGAACGGCTGGGGGCGCATCGTCAATATCGCTTCCGTCAGTGGCTTGCGCGCGAGTTCGGGGCGCACCGCCTACGGCACGTCGAAGGCGGCGGTCGTCGGGCTCACCCGGCAGATGGCGATCGAGCTCGCCGAATACGGCATCACCACGAACGGCGTCGCACCGGGTCCGGTCGACACGCCAATGACGCTCGATCTGCATTCGCAAGTCGCGCGCGACAATTACACGCGTGCCGTGCCGGCGAAACGTTACGGCGTCCCCGAGGAAATCGCCGCAGTGGTGAGCTTTCTGTGCTCCGAGCAGGCGTCGTATGTGAACGGCCAGACGGTGCCCGTGGATGGCGGCTTTATGGCGGCCGGCGTGCTGGAGATCTAAGGACTTAACGCCCTCCGGCATCCAGCTGTCGTGTCTGTGGTGGCCGGCGTTACTTCGGCGGAATCAACCCGCCGAGCCAATGGACCTGTGAATTGCGCGACGCCGCCCTTGCTCGCGCTATCGGTGGAACGGTCCGTGGCGCGATCCTCGATGGCGGAGTCGAGGACGAACGCTCGAGGGCGCGAATCGCCGCGCCCTTGAGCGAACGTTACGTCAAAGTCTGGACGGCATGGCAGGAGGCAGCGCTGCCAACCTCAAATGCTCGACACCGTCCTCCAGCGACAACGTCGCTTGCTGCCCGTCGCGCTGACGGATGCTGATCGTCCGGTCACGCTCGTCGCGCGAACCGACTACCACCAGAAGCGGCACCTGCTTTTCGCGTGCATCGACGATCTTCTTCTCCAGCCGCTCGGGCCGGCTGTCGACCAGCGCCCGAATGCCCGCATCGTCGAGCGCTTGCAGAACCTCCTGCGCGTAGGGCGTATTCGCGTCGCTGATCGTGGCGACGACGACCTGCTCCGGCGCGAGCCACACAGGCAACCATCCCTCGTGATGTTCGAGCAGCATCGCGATGAATCGCTCCATGCTGCCCAGCACCGCGTGATGAATCATCACCGGCCGCTCGCGTTCATTGCGCTCGTTGACGAACTCCGCGTCGAGTCGCTCGGGCAACACGAAGTCGAGCTGGATCGTGCCGCATTGCCAGCTTCGCCCGCGGCTGTCCGTGAGATGAAACTCCAGTTTGGGCCCGTAAAAAGCGCCCTCGCCTTCGAGCAGATCGAACGCCAGGCCCGCCGCACGCGCGGCATTCGCCAACGCGCTTTCCGCGTGATCCCACGTCGCTTCACTGCCCGAGCGCGACGCCGGCCGCGTCGCAAGCGCAACCCTGAAATCGGGAAAACCGAGGTCCGCGTACATCGCGCGCAACAGCGAGCAGAAACGCCCCACTTCCGCCTCGATATGCGACTCCGCGCAGAACACATGCGCGTCGTCCTGCACGAACGCGCGCGTGCGCTTCAGGCCTTCGAGCGAGCCTGACGGTTCGTCGCGATGACACGCGCCAAACTCGCTATACCGAACCGGCAACTCGCGATAAGAACGCACGCGCTGATTGAACACCTGCACGTGGCACGGACAACTCATGGGTTTCAGACACAGCGCGCGCCCTTCTTCCGCGTCGGCCAGCGAATACATCGCCGCGCCGAACTTCTCCCAATGGCCGCTCTTTTCCCACAGCGAACGCGCCAGCAATTGCGGCGTACGAATCTCGCGAAATCTGGCGCGGCGCATGCGGGCGCGCACATACTCCTCAAGCACGCGATACAACTCCCAGCCACGCGGATGCCAGAAAACCATCCCGACGCCTTCTTCCTGCTGATGAAAAAGGTCGAGTTTATTGCCTAAAACACGATGATCGATGTCGTTCACAGTCACGCTCCGTTTAGTCGAAACCCGCTTATCGCGGTGAGGGTCGCCGTAAACGGAGGTCCAGAAATGCCAAAGGCCCCGTCCGTTTCCGGCGGGGCCTTGGGTGGTCTGCCACTGCTTCGTGCTGCTAGCGTGCGCAACCTCCCGACGACCCGCCTGTGAAGGTGGTCGTCGTGGTGGTGACGGCAGCGAAGGGAACCGAGTGGAAGTCCATGGCTCGACAGTAAACGATCGGGCGACGACGCGTCAATCGCAATCGCCGAGAATGCTGGTCAATTCACGCCGATCGACGCTACGATATCTGTCTGATCCGAAACCCGCGTGTCTTCGCGCGACGTCGGTCCACCTTCAACCGATCGAGCACCTGACCTTGACCATTCACATTCGCCGCGCACACGCCGCCGACGCCGCGCTGATTCTTCGCTTCATCACCGAACTCGCCGTGTACGAGAAGGCGGAGCATGAAGTCATCGCTTCCGTCGAAGACGTCGAAACGAGCCTGTTTTCCGCGACCGCCACCGCGAAAGCGTTGATCTGCGAAATGGACGGCGAGCCCATCGGCTTTTGCGTCTATTTCCACTCGTACTCCACGTGGCTCGGCAAACACGGGCTGTATCTGGAAGACCTGTATGTGTCGCCGGCCGCGCGCGGCAGCGGCGCGGGCAAACGAATGCTGCGCCACCTCGCGCAGATTGCCTGCGAAAGCGGCTGCGGGCGTTTCGAATGGAGTGTGCTCGACTGGAACGAGCCGGCAATCGGCTTTTATGAAGCGATCGGCGCGAGCGCGCAAAGCGAGTGGGTGCGTTACCGGCTGGCGGGCGACGCGCTCAAGGCGTTTGCCGAGGGTGTGGAGTAAGCACGAACTGCTTCGTTCGGCGCAAGCCGATTTAGAAACGAAAGCAGTACGCGCGAAGGTCAGCGAAGGCGGCGGCCGGTCAGCGCCGCCGCGCAACGCTGCGTATCAGTGAGGCGCTTTACCGTTGGGCACCGCGTCCAGCGGCTTGTGCTGTTCTTCGCCGAGTCCGGGGAAGAACGCGTTCCATGCGGCGCGCACCCCTTCGGCGGCGGTGGCTTCGGCGGCGATCGATTCGGTTTCGCCTTCACCGGCCTTCGATGGATCGGCGGAGAGCCCGCGCCAGTGCGTAAATACCAGCAACGGTTTTTCAGTCCAGATGCCTTCGCCGAATTTGGCGAAAGCCGTGTCCCCGCTCGTCAATTGCACCTCATACCAGCCTTCGCGTGCGGGTGTGTGGGCGGCCAGCTCAAACCACGGGGTCGGTTCGATTTCCTTCATGTCGTCTCCGGTCGGATAGATCGTCATAGATAACCACAACAAAGGCATTCTTCATGCCCGGGCTCGACAGCGGCCCGGCGGGCGCGCTCCGCCTGGTGCGCGATGTTGCAGTGCGGCGCGCTGGGCATGAGCTGCGGGGCGATCCGTCGACGTTGCGTCTGTCGATTTCGCCGCGCATAAGCGACACGATAGCGCGACATGGGCCGCGCGGACAAACGCAAAAACTTACACGTCAGACTGGGAGGCGATTGCTTTTTTTGCTTTGCTGGTTGGCTTGCTTGTTGGGCTGCTTGTTGGGCTGCTTGTTGGCCCACTTCTCGGCCTACTTGTTGCCCCGCTTGTTGGGTTACCCTCCAGCTCGCGCGCTAGCATGGCCAGCACATGGGCGGCGGCCGCCAGTTGCTCCGCCGGCGTACTGCCGTAGCCGATCACGAGCCCATTCGTCTGCCCATCCGGCTGCAGCGCGAACCCGGACAGCGCGCGCGGATTGAGCCCCCTGGCGACGGCCCGCGCGGCTAAGGCGCGGTCGTCGATGGTCGGCGGCAAGCGCAGCGTCAAATGCATGCCGCAGTTGCCGCCCAGAATCTGCGCCGGCGCGAAATGGACCGTGAGCGCGTCGCGCAACGCCTGCTGGCGCTCGCGGTACACCCGCCGCATCCGCCCCAGATGCCGCCCGAACTCGCCACTTTCGATGAAATGCGCCAGCGCCATCTGCTCCAGCCGATGCCCGCCGCGCAGCATCTC
Organism: Burkholderia sp. 9120; assembly: GCF_000745015.1. Classification (NCBI taxonomy): domain Bacteria; kingdom Pseudomonadati; phylum Pseudomonadota; class Betaproteobacteria; order Burkholderiales; family Burkholderiaceae; genus Burkholderia; species Burkholderia sp. 9120. The sequence continues at coordinate 5,935,233 of NZ_JQNA01000002.1, forward strand.
CTGCAACGCCACCGCCGATTCCTCGACGATCGCGCGCGGCAGCACCACGAAACCGATGCGCAGCGCCGGGAACATGGTCTTGCTGAATGAGCCGACGTACAGCACCGGTGCGTCGGCGACGAGCCCCTGCATGCTGGCAATCGGCTCGCCGGTGTGGCGAAACTCGCCGTCGTAGTCGTCCTCGATCAGCCACGCGCCGCAGCGGCGCGCCTGCGCGATCAACTCCAGACGGCGCGCCACCGACAACACCGCCCCGGTCGGATACTGATGCGCGGGCGACGTATAGATCAGCTTCGGTGGATGCGTGCGCCACGCGTCGGCGGGCACGGCGATGCCTTCGGCGTCGACCGGCATGGGCAACGTGGTCAGATCGCCGACGTTGAAGGCGGCCTTCGCGCCGCGATAACCGGGATCCTCGACCCACGCGACGTCGCCGGGATTGGTCAGCAGCCGCACGCACAGGTTCAGCGCCTCCTGCGCGCCCTCGGTGATGACCACCTGCGAACCATCGCAGCGCACACCGCGCGCAATCCTCAAATGGGCGGCGATCGCGTCGCGCAGCCCCGGTTCGCCGGCCGGCGTGCCGTAGCCGAGCGTGAAGGGCAACGCGCGCTCGATCGACCGTTCGAGCGCGCGCCGCCAGGCGCTCAGCGGAAAACGGTCCAGCGCGGGCGTGCCGGGCGTCATCGGAAAAGTGTTGTCGGCGTGCGTGCGGGTGGCCGCGAACTGGCCGACGCGCGCCGCGTAAGCCACCTCGGGCGCAGCGGACGGCGCCGCCGGCTCGCCGCGTGCGGCCGGGCTGGACAGCGGGCTTACGCGGGTGCCCTTCTTGTCGGCCACCACGTAACCGGTCGCGACCAGATGTTCATAGGCGATCACCACCGTGTTGCGCGACACGCCCATTTCCGCCGCCAGCAGACGCGACGAAGGCAGCAGCGAGCCCGCCGGCAGCCGTCCGGCGAGAATCGCCTGCTGCAAACGCTCGATCAGCTGTCTTTGCAGCGACGGGGGTTTGTCGGCGGCACTCGCGGCACGCGCCGCAGCCGGATTGGCGAGCGGACCAATGATTTCCATCATTGCGGCTGGACCTATGAAATGGGTTTCACGTGGATCTTTTGAACATACCACGTTTGCCGTATCGTTCCTGATGAACGGCAGCCGCCGACGATCATTGACGCCGCAACAACAGGAGAACAGCGATGGAACCCAGACACAACGAGTTCGAGCAGCCGATCGGCGTGCCCGTGCCGGACTGGAAAGGCGCCGAGGCGCCCGGCCGCGCGCCGCTGACGGGCCGCTATTGCCGGATCGAACCGGTTGATGTGGAACGTCACGCCGCGGACCTGTACGACGCGTACAGTTCGGCCGCCGATGCGCGCGACTGGACCTATCTGAACGTCGGTCCGTTCGAGAGTCTCGCCGCTTATCGCGAGCATTTGACGCGCATGGCCGCGTCGCCGGATCCGCTGCACCACACGGTGATCGATCTCGCGACCGGCAAGGCGGTCGGCACGCTGGCGCTCATGCGGATCGACCGGGTGAACGGCGTGATCGAAGTAGGCCATGTCACGTATTCGCCGCGCCTGAAGCAGACGCGCATTGCCACCGACGCCATGTTCCTGGTAATGACGCAGGTTTTCGACGGGCTGGGTTATCGCCGCTTCGAATGGAAGTGCGACTCGCTGAACGCGCCGTCGCGCGCCGCCGCGTTGCGTTACGGCTTCACGTTCGAAGGGATCTTCCGGCAGGCGATCGTGTATCACCAGCGCAATCGCGATACCGCGTGGTTTTCAGTGCTCGACGGTGAATGGCCCGCGCTGCGTGCGAGCTATGCACGCTGGCTCGACGCCGGCAATTTCGATGCACAGGGCAAGCAGATCGAACGGCTAGCGCATCTGATCGCGCAGCAGCGGACGGCTTAACCCGCCTTCGGTGCGCGGCGCAGGATGATGGTCGGACTGCCTTTGTAGGGCGTGCGCAACCGTTCGCGGTAGCCGCACTTACGCGCGACACTCAACGACGCCGTGTTTTCCGGCGAAATCAGGCACACGGTGTCCTTGTCCGGCCATTGCGCATCGGCCCAATCGAGCGCGGCGCGCACGGCTTCGGTCGCATAACCGCGGCCATGCAGCGCCGGGTTCAACGCCCAGCCAATTTCAGGCGTGCCCAGCAACGACGGCTCGATCTCACGGTGATAGTCGGCCAGCCCGACTTCGCCGACAAACCGGCCGCTCTGCTTTTCCCGCACCACCCAGTAGCCATAGCCCAGCATCGCCCAATGCCCGGCGTAACGCAGCAGACGCGCCCAGACTTCTTCGCGCGTGAACGGCTTGCCGCCGATGTAGCGGATCACCTCGGAATCGGACCACATCGCGTGGCTGTCGAGGAAGTCGTTGGTGGTGTGCGGGCTCAGGGTCAGGCGGTCGGTGGTGAGGGTGGGTTGGGTGGGCATGGGAATCGGCTTGATGAGTTCAGAAGTCGGACGTTCGATCTTCTCAGATTTGGCGCTCGATGGGTTAGCGGGGACTGCGGAAAACCGGAAAGCGGATAGTTTGCAAGCGCTCTTGCAAGCATCGAATATTTCTCTGCCCGTCCCGTTATTACGTTTACCTAAACGATGGTAAATTTGCGCGTCTGCCCTTGCCGTGCTTCATGCACGTCTTCCAGGGGCCGTCCAATCTAACCAGCCCGCAACGGCCGTCCATGCGAAACCGCTTCGTGGGGAAAGGCACGCCTGCGGCGACATGCTGAGAGGCCAGGCATCGCGATGATCGTCGAGAACCCCTTTATATCCATTCTGGATAATCATGGCGACATTGCGCCATTCGTTTCATCCGTTATCGAGGCAGCGGACAGCGATAAAAATGCCCTTGGATTTTTCCCCGCCCGTGTCTTTGCGGACTTTGCGCGAAAAGAGCAACTCCTGGTGGCGGTCGAGCGGCGTGCGGACGGCTTGTTTTATGCGGGTCACCTGCTATTTGAAGCGAGGCATCCAAAAGGGCGCGTGCTGCAAATGTTCGTCGTCCCTGCCTTCAGAAAACGTGGCGTTGCAGCTCGCCTGTTGAGTCACCTCAAGCAACACCTGACAGATCACGCTTTCATCTCCATGTACGCGCGAGTCGGACAGGATATGAGTGAGGCCAACCGCTTCTGGGAAAACCAGGGCTTCTACGTTCAGCGCGTCGTCAAAGGTGGCGAGACAAGAAATCGAACAATCCTCGTCCGCAGTCACGAACTGGACACGCCGCAATTGTTTGCCCCTAGTGGCGTCAGCGCTGCCGATCCGCTCGGGCTCAATTCGACCCAAATGGCGGAGATTCCGCTTTTCCTTCTGGACCTCAATGTGCTCTTCGACCTGGGGCCGCGCAGAAGCAGAAACGAGGAAATCCTGGATCTGTTCAGGCTTGAGCGCGCCGGCTCCTGTCAATTCGCACTCAGCACGGAGATCACCGCCGAGCTTACGCGCACGGCGAGCGTCGGCATCACGGATCCCATGCTGGCCTATGCCCGCATCTTCCCGTCATTCCCTACCCCGTTGGCACACGAGTGGGACGCGCTGGCGCCAGAGCTCGCCTCCATCGTCTTTCCGGAGCGGCATCGCGCCAACGCGCTCAGCAGGAACGATATCTCCGACCTACGGCATTTAGCCACGGCCATTCAGCACAGGCTCGCCGGACTGGTCACCAACGACGGATCCATCCTCAACGCCGCAGCAAGGCTCAATGAAAAATACGGTATTCACGTTATTTCGCCCGGTGCTTTCAAGGATCTGAACACGGGAACCGCCAGAGAGGAGAGATTCGAAACGGGGGCGAACGATTCCCTTTCGATCGCCCGCCTCGATCGGTCCGATGAAGCGGAAGTGCTTCAGCTTTTATCCCGACTCGGCGTGCGCAAATCGGCGGTGGTCACGGAGTGGGCCGCGGTCGATTCGAATGAGCGGATTTGCAATCGGTACGGCGTCTGGTCAAACGACCGTCTAGCGGGATACCTGACGTGGCCCAAGACCATGACACCCAACGATATCAGCGCGCACGTGGCCGTAGACGAAACGCAACCGGGAGCGTTGCACGCCGCCGGCATTCTCCTTAACCATCTGATCGAGCAAGCCACCGTGGCGAGTACGTCGCAAATCAGGCTTGCGTTTCCCCCGCAACAGGCGCAACTACGTGAAATTGCTTCGACGCTCGGCTTTGGCGGATTGGCGGGACAAACATCGCTGACCAAGCTTGCATTGGGAGGCATCGTTACGATGTCGAATTGGGCCGATCGCGCAGACGATATTTATCTGGCTAGCCGGGTGCGCCTGCCTGTTTTGCCACCGCCGCATTGGGAAATCGATCAACAGATTCGCCTTGGCAGACCTGACGGCAATGTCGGACATATCTCCTTGATGGCATTGGAAACCTTGCTTTCTCCCGCGCTCTTCTGTCTGCCCGGACGACCGGCGGTCATTACGCCGCTCCGGCGAGCGTTTGCCGATCATCTGTTAGCGCATTCTCCTCAGAAGAGTCTGCTCCCTCATGCTCGCGCCAAGCTCTACAAAGAGCGGCACTATTTCAGCGGCGTCGCCACGCTGAAGCAATTCAAGCGTGGTAACCTCATTCTCTTCTACGAGTCAGCGAAGAACCGGGGGCTTGGCGCCATTGTCGCGATCGCGCGCGTACAACATGCCTACCTGAAATCCCAGCAGGCGTTGGACAATGCGGACCTCGATCCGTCGGTGCTCGACTCCGCGGGGCTCGAAGCGATCGGTCGGTCCAAAACGAAAACGGTGACCGTGTTCGACAACATCATTCGCCTCGAACGTCCAGTACCACTTTCGACACTGCAGCGCCTCGGCTGCGGCAGTCCGACCAACCTGCTGACCACTCGCGCAATCAATAACACACAGCTTCAAGGAATCCTCGAGGAAGGGTTTGCCCATGGAACATCCCGAACACGTACTCATTTCGCTTGAAGAGCGGCACGCCGAAAACATATTTGCGGGCACCAAGCATGTCGAACTGCGGCGCCGCACGATGAACGTCAAGGCAGGCACCGTCGTCTGGATTTACGTCAAGCTGCCCGTTGGCCGCGTGATCGGTTGCGCAAGAGTGAGCGGTGCACATTCGCTTGCACCCGCTGCGTTATGGCGGCAGTTTGCCGATGTGTGCGGTATCACGCGTCGAGAATTCTTCGACTACTTCGACGGAATTGCCAAGGGCTTCGCCTTGGGATTGCATGATGCGCAGCGCCTTCCCGGCACCGTTTCGCTGACCGAGTTGAGAGAAGCGTCGGAGGGATTCCAGCCTCCGCAGTTCTTTATTCGTATTGCGCCCGACAGCCCGCTACTCAGAGCATTCGAAGGCAAACGTTCATAGGCGATCCGTCGGAAACAACCGCGCATCATGAACCCCCGCCTGCGCTACCTCAGCGCCCTCGTCATCAACGTCGCCTTACCTTGGCTCGCCTACCGGCTCGCGTTCCCGCACTGGGGCCAACTCGGCGCGCTGGCCGCGTCGGCGCTGCCGTTGATCGCGTGGATGAGTTGGGACCTGCTGCACCGTCGTCATTTCGACGCGCTCAGCGCGCTCGTGCTAGTGGGCATTGCACTGTCGAGTCTCGCTGCCGCTTTCGGCAGCAGCCCAAAAATACGCGCGCTCGAAGACCCCATGGTGCTAGCCATGATCGGCGCGCTGTTTCTCGTATCGCTCGCGCTGCGGCGGCCGCTGGTGTTCTATCTCGCCCGTTCGACGATGATGCGCGAAGGTCACCGCGACGCCGAGAACTTTGAAAAGCACTGGCGCGAGCGCCCCACGCTCGCCGCGTATATCCGCCTGATGACGCTCGTCTGGGGCCTCGGCATGATCGGCGAGAACATGGTGCGCACGCTGATCGTCTGGCAATGGCCGAACGACCCGCGCTCGGCGATGGCTTCGGAAGCCGTGCGCTACGGCGTCTATGCCGCGCTAACGGTGTGGACGTTCTGGTGCCGCCGGCGCATCAGGCAGGATGCGCTGCGCTACGCGGACAACGCCGTCACCCCAGCCACGCCGCCGCTCGCCAATTCATAAATCACGCGCTCACGCCAACTCGAGAAAACGCGCCAGACACGGATTGCGATTCGCCGGCGACCACGCCAGCACCTGCTCGATCAAAGGCGCGTCGACCAACGGCCGGAACACCACGCCCGCGAGTTGCGCCTTGCGCATCGAAGCCGGCACCAGGGCCACGCCCACGCCTTCATCGACGAGACTCAACACGGTCTGCTGCAACTGCACCTCAAAACGAATATCCGGTTCGAAACCGCCCGACCGGCAATGATCGAGAATCGCGGCACGCAAACCCGGCGCGACTTCCGACGAAGCGAGCACGAACGGTTCCCCCGCCAGTTGCGCAATCTTCAGCCGCCGGGCACGCGCCCGTGGATGCCCGCGCGACAGCGCAACGCACAACGGTTCGCTCAGGATCGTGCGCGTGGCCAACCCTTTGTCCGGCAGGTTCGGAAACATGATGGCCGCGTCGATCTGTCCCGCCAGCACCTGCGCGGCCAGATCGTTCGATACGACTTCACGCAGATTCAACGCCACGTCGGGAAACGCCGCGCCGAACACGCGTGCATAACCCGGCACAACGCTGTACGCCGCGCACATCGTGAAGCCGATCGCGAGCTTGCCGGCGTCGCCATGCGCCGCCGCTTGCGCGTTGTTCACCGCCTGATCGAGCGAGGCCAGAATCGCCTTCGCGTCGGCGTAAAACCGCTCACCCGCCGCAGTCAACGTCACGCTGCGCGGACTGCGCTCGATCAGCACAACGCCGAGGTTCGCCTCCAGCGCCGCCAGTTGCCGGCTCAATGGCGGCTGCGACAGATTCAGACGCGCCGCGGCGCGGCCAAAATGGCGCGTCTCGGCCAGCGTCACGAAGTAGCGTAGCGGCTTGAAATCAATCACGATGCATCTACCCAGAATGACGATGCTAAAAAGGTATCGTCGGACTTGAAAAACAGTATTGGATTGTATCAACGCAAGCCACTACGCTGGCGGATCGTCCTTTTTTCAAAGCCGTTCGCCCCGATGTTAGCCACCCTCGAAATTCTGCTTCCCGTTTTCGGTTTGATTTTCGCGGGCTTCGCATGTCGCCGGCGCGGCGTGCTCGGACCGAACTCCGCGTCGGAGCTGAATCGATTCGTGGTCTGGCTCGCGCTGCCGGCGCTGCTGTTCGATACGATGGCTCGCGCCACCTGGCAGCAGTTGTATCAGCCGGCCTTCGTCGCGACCTTCTCGATTGCGTGCGTCGCCGTGTTCCTGCTGATCCTCGCACTGCGTCTGATGAACGGCAGGCATCTCGCCGATGCCAGCGTCGACGCGATCGCGGCGTCGTATCCGAACACGGGCTATATCGGCTTTCCTCTGGCGCTGATCGCGTTTGGTCCCGCCAGCCTGACGCCGACCACGATCGCGACGATCCTCGTCGCCTGCGTGCTGTTCGCGTTCGCGATCGTGCTAATCGAAATTGGCCTGCAGACCGAGCGTGCGCCGCACAAGCTGGGTCTAAAAGTACTGCGCGCGCTGGCGCGCAATCCGCTGATCGTGTCGCCGATTGCGGGCATGCTGCTGGCGAGCTTTCACGTCGCCATGCCGGCCAGCGCGGAGACGTTTCTGAAGTTGCTGAGCGGCGCGGCGAGTCCGTGCGCGCTGGTGAGCCTCGGCTTGTTCCTCGCCGAAAAGCGGCCGTCGGAGACCGGCGCACGCGGCGTTGCGCTGCTGCTGACCGGCGTCAAGCTGGTGGCGCAACCGGCGCTGACCTGGTGGCTGGCGGCGCGGGTCTTCGGGCTGTCGCCCACGCTGGTCGAAATGGCCGTGGTGCTGGCCGCGCTGCCCACCGGCACCGGCCCGTTCATGCTCGCCGAGTTCTACGAGCGCGAGGCGCACATCACGTCGCGGACCATTTTGATGTCCACGGCCGGCTCCGTGATCACGCTGTCGGCGCTGCTGCTGTTGATGGGGCACCGCACCTGACGCAAGCCGCGCCGCGCGCTATGCTTCGGCCACGGACCGCCACGGTCCGCGATCCTCATTCGCGAAGCGCGACCCGAGCCGCCTGCCACCACCGTGCCCAAAGCCCGCCCTCCTGAACTCCGCGATGCCGCCGGCGCCGGCGCGCTCGCGCGCCACTATCCGCGCGGGCTGCGCATCGAGCCGCACTCGCACTCGTGGGCGCAAGTGCTGTATGCGATGTCGGGCGTGATGTGGGTCGAAGTCGGCCGGGAAGCGCTGGTCGTGCCGCCGCAACGCGCGGTCTGGCTGCCGGGCGGCACGCCGCATTCCATTCACATGATGAGCGACGTGGAGATGCGCAACCTCTACTTCCACGAGCGCAATGTCGGCCATTTGAGCCGCCGCAGCGACGTGTTCGAAGTGAACGGTCTGCTGCGCGAGCTGATCACGTCGATCGCGGAACACGAGCGCACGCAAACAGGCGATGAGGCCTATCTCGAAGCCGCCTATCGTCTCGCCGTGCTGGAGTTGGGACGCGCGCCGCGTTCGTCGCTGCGCATCGCGCTGCCCGACGCGTCGGACCGGCGTCTCGAAGCGCTCTGCCGCGCAGTGATCGGGAACCCGTCGATCTCGATCAGCTTCGAGCAGCATGCGGCGTCGGTCGGCGCGAGCGTGCGGACCCTGGCGCGGCTCTTCACGCGCGAACTGGGTGTGGGCTTCGCCGAATGGCGACGGCAGGTGCAACTGGCGGTCGCCGTTTCCGGGCTCGCCGAAGGACGCCCGGTGAGCAGCATCGCGCGTGAACTCGGTTTCCAGCCGAGCAGCTTCAGCGACATGTTCCGGCGCGAGTTGGGCGCGCCGCCTACCGGCTTCGATCCGGGCGGCACGCTGGGAGAAGCGACGGCGGCTTCGGTAGCGGCGGCGGAGCCCGAGCAGGTGAAATCCGAGCGGCGCTGAAAGCTAGCCCGCAATGCGTAGCGCAACGCGCGTATTGAAGACTCCGCGTGCGGCCTCTGATGCCGCATCCCTCGCTCCGCGTCTTGTCCGAAATTCGAAAGTGTTTGTCATGATGCCGCTCTTCCGGCCATCTACACTAGCCTCAATCCGCTGCTCATGCAGCCCGAGACCCAACAGGAGCGACACGCGATGAAAGCCATTCAATTCAAGTCCTTCGGCAACCCGGAAGTACTCGAACACACCGATCTGCCCGCCTTGCAAGCCGATGCGGACAACGTGGTCGTGCAGGTCAAGGCCGCCTCGGTGAACCCGAGCGACGTCAAGAACGTCTCCGGCCATTTCGAACACACGGTGTTGCCGCGCACGCCGGGGCGCGACTTCAGCGGCGTGGTGGTGGACGGCCCAGAGGCCTGGATCGGCGCCGAGGTCTGGGGCACCGGCGGCGATATCGGCTTCACCCGCGACGGCACGCATGCCGAGTTCATCAAGATTCCGCTCGCCGCGTTGTCGCGCAAACCCAAAACGCTGAGCCACGCAGAAGCCTCCGCGATCGGTGTGAACTTCGTCGTCGCGTGGCTGGGCACCGTCGAATATGCGCATCTGCAGGCGGGCGAAACCATAGCGGTGATCGGCGCGGGCGGAGGCGTAGGCGGTGCGGTGGTGCAGATCGCGAAGGCGCGCGGTGCGCGCGTCATTGGGGTGGATCGTCATCCGCTGGATCCGGAAACGCCCGCAGGCCGTTTGATCGATGACTACGTGCCGTTCGACGACCAGGCCGCCGAACGCGTGCGCGCATTGACCGGCGGCGCAGGCGCGGACGTGGTGTACGACACCGTGGGCGGCGTGGCATTCGAGACCGCGCTGAGCCTCGTCAAACGTCGCGGCCGGGTGCTTGAAATCAGCGGCACGGGCAAGCGCCGGGTCGAGTTCGATCTGATCGACTTCTATCACAACGAGACACAACTGCTCGGCGTGGATAGCGCCAAGCTCGGCGTCGCGGAATCGGCGCCGTTGATGACGGCCTTGGTCGAAGGCTTCGAAAGCGGCCAGTTGACCGGCCCGGCCATCGCGCAGACCTTCCCGCTCGCCCAGGCGCGCGAAGCCTATGCCGCCGTGGCCGGCGGCACACGCGGCCGGGTCGTCATCACGATGTAACGGCTGCCGCGAGCGCGGCGGCGTGACAGCCGCCCGGCTCGCGTCGCTCATAACAGGAACAACCAACATGAAAGCGTATCTGGTCTCGCTGGCCGCCGGTGTGGTGGTCGGATTGATCTACAGCGTGATGAACGTGAAGTCGCCGGCGCCGCCGACCATCGCACTGGTCGGACTGCTCGGCATGCTGGGCGGCGAACACGTGATTCCGCTCGTGCGCACCTGGCTGGCAGCAGGTCTGCATTGATCGCGCTGGGCACCTTTCCCATCCTCGGGCGTCACACGCTAAGATTGAGCCCGCCGGGCTCACGCGCCACTTTGCGGCGCGCGCTCAGCGCGCGCTACCATCCGGCGCGCCGCCCGAAGACGACAAGAAAGCATTGCCTCGGAGAATCAGATGTCTGAAGAGTTTGAAGTGCATGGTCCGCACGATCATGCAGTGGAACACGCCGGTCACCACGACGAAGACCCGTTCGCGAGTCGTATGGCCGTGATGACGGCGATCCTCGCGACGATCGGCGCGCTGTGCGCCTATCAAAGCGGCAACAGCGAAAATCTCGCGCTGTACTACAAGAACGAAGCCGCGATTAAAAAGACCGAAGCGTCGAACCAATGGAACTACTATCAGGCCAAGGGCGAGAAACAGAATCTCGCTGAACTCGGCGCGGCGTTGTCCACCGGCAATAGCGACGCTCACACGAAATTCCTCGCCGACGTCGACAAATACAAGTCGCAGAAAGAACCGATCCGCGCGAAGGCCGAAGCGATCGAAAAAGACGTCGTGGATAACGACGCTAAAAGCGAAGCGCTGTTGCACGGACATCATCGCTGGGCGCAAGCCACCACGCTGATTCAGGTGGCTATCGCGCTGTGCGCGATCACGTTGCTGACCCGCAAGAAATGGCTGCGCAATCTGTCGTTCGTGGTTGCGGCGGCGGGCGTGATCACCGGCGCCATGGCGCTTCTATCGGCCTGACGTGCGCAAATGTCGCGCGGCCGGTTTCAAGGCCGCGCGACGCGCATGACAGCGTGTCGCGTCGCACGTCCTTACTGCTCCAGAACCAGTTGGCCTTTAAAGAGATACCCGCTCACCCCACCTCATGACATAAATTAAGGATGCCGGATTAATTCACACACGAATGCGGAGGCGAATGTCCATGCAATCGTGAAGTCCGGCGCAATCCGTCATGGAGGAATCACCGTGAGCAAAACCACTGAGCTAACCGGCGCGGGCGTTGCCCATCTCGACGAAAGCATTCTGCTGCCGCAACTCGGCTGTCCGGCGGGCAGCATCGGCATCGCGGTCGGCGATATGCTGGAGCATTCGAATCGCGCCGTCATCGAAGCGTCGTTCGAACTGCTCGATCTGCACGCCAACGAACGCATTCTCGAAGTGGGTCTCGGCAACGGCGCACATGTTCCGTTCGTGCTGGACCAAGCCGCCGGGGTGCATTACACCGGCGTCGATATCTCACCCACCATGATCGCCGTGGCACGTTGCCGCAATGCGGCCTATGTCCGCGACGGTATCGTGACGCTCGAAACCGCCGACGTCATCGCCATGCCCTTTTCAACCGCATCGTTCGACAAGGCGATCACGATCAACAGCACGTATTTCTGGCCCAAGCTCACGGCCGGTCTGAAGAGCATGCGCCGCGCGCTGCGCGTGGACGGCACGCTGGTGATCGCGGCCATCACGCCGGAAGCCGCGGTTGAAATGCCATTCGCGGATTACGGCTTCGCCGTGCATGATGCGGCAACGTTAGAAGCAGCGTGCGTGGAAGCGGACTTCGACGATATCGGCATCACCCGTTATCTCGAACCGTTAGCCGATCCGCCGCAGGACACCGGGCAGCGTGAGTTCTATCTGCTGCGGGCCGTTGCTGTGTGAAATCGCGGCACGCAACGCACATGCTCGCGGCGCATCGCGCTCCACTCAAGACGCCATGCCACGAGCACGTTCGAGCAACAACTCCCGTTCGCGCGCGTTGCGCGTCATCGCCGCCGCGCGCTCGAATTCCGCGCGCGCCTCACTCACGCGGCCGAGTTTCGCCAGCAGATCGCCACGCACGCTCGGCAGCCACTGATAGTTCGCGAGCGAGGCATCGGCGGCGAGCGCGTCGACGATCTCCAGCCCCGCCGCCGGACCGAACGCCATGCCCACGGCCACCGCCCGATTCAACTCGACCACCGGCGAAGGCGCGACCTGCGCCAACGCGTCGTATAACGCGACGATCTGCGCCCAGTCCGTGTCTTCCGCGCGGCGGGCGCGAGCGTGACACGCCGCCAGCGCGGCCTGCAGCGCGTAGGTGCCGCTCGCGCCGCCCAGCGCGTGCGCGGCGTCGAGCGCGGCCAGCCCGCGCCGAATCAGCAGCGGGTCCCAGCGGCTACGGTCCTGATCGAGCAACAACACCGGGCGGCCCTGTGCGTCGGTACGCGCATGGGTACGCGACGCCTGAATCTCCATCAACGCGACCAGGCCATGCACTTCGCTTTCGTCCGGCACGAGGCCGCTGAGCACGCGGCCCAGTCGCAGCGCTTCCTCGCAGAGCGCCGGACGCATCCAGTCGTCGCCGGCCGTGGCCGAATAGCCTTCGTTGAAGATCAGATAGATCACCTGCAGCACCGACGCGAGCCGCGACGCGCGCGCGTCCGCTTGCGGCACTTCGAACGGCACCTTGGCCGCCGTCAGCGTGCGTTTGGCTCGCACAATGCGCTGCGCGACGGTCGGCTCGGGCACCAGGAACGCACGCGCGATTTCGTCCGTGGTGAGACCGCCGAGCAGGCGTAGCGTGAGCGCGACGCGGGCGTCGGTGGACAGCACCGGGTGACACGCGGTGAACACCAGCCGCAACAGATCGTCGCCGATATCGTCGGCACGGGCGGCATCGAGAGCATCGACGAAATCCGGCACGAGATGCGCCTCCAATGCGTCGAGGTCATGGCCCAGTTCTTCACGCTTGCGCGCATGCAGCGTTTCCTGCCGCAAGCGGTCGAGCGCACGGTTTTTCGCGGTCGCCATTAGCCACGCTCCCGGATTGTCGGGGACGCCCGCCTCGGGCCAATGCTCGAGCGCGGCCACCAGCGCGTCTTGCGCCAGCTCTTCGGCGAGCCCCACGTCACGCACGATCCGGGCGACGTGGGCGATGACCTTGGCGGATTCGATCCGCCAGACTGCCTCGATGGCACGATGGGTGGCCGGTATCGTCACAGCGTCAGCCCGCTGCCTTGCCGTTCGGATCCATGTAGATCAGCTCCCAGATATGTCCGTCGATATCTTCGAAACCGTGGCCGTACATGAAGCCATAGTCCTGCGGTGCGCGCGGCACGGCACCACCGGCGGCGCGTGCCTTCGCCACGAGGGCATCCACCTCGCCGCGGCTCTCGCACGACAACCCCACCAACGCCTCGGTGCTCTCCTTCGGATTGCACAGCGGCTTGCGCGTGAAGGACTTGAACAGCGCCTTGACCAGCAGCATCGCATAGAGGTTTTCGCCGAGGATCAGACAGGCGGCCTGCTCGTTGGTGAACTGCGGATCGAAGCTGAAACCGATGGTGCTGAAAAACGCTTTCGAGCGTTCAAGGTCGTCGACGGCGAGATTGACGTAAATCTGCTTATGCATGATGGCATCCATGAATCATGGTTATCGGACGGGAGGCAAACGCTCAGCGCCGGTTCGCTTCCAGATCGCGAAGCCGCGCCAGTTCCGCGTTGGGCTCGAAGTCGTCGAGTTCGAACAGTTGCCGCACTTCGATTTCACCGTCGGCATGTTCGCCGAACGGCGCCGGATAGCGCCGCGCCCACTCCATGGCTTCTTCGCGCGAGCGCACCTGAATCAGCGTATAGCCGGCAATCAGTTCTTTGGTTTCGGCGAATGGGCCGTCGACCACGGTCCGCTTGCCGCCGCTGTAGCGAACGCGCCAGCCCTTCGAACTCGCTTGCAGGCCGGTGGCGTCGAGCAGCACGCCGGCCTTGGCCAGCTCTTCGTGATAGGCGCCCATTGCCGCCATCAGGGACGCCTCCGGCATCACGCCGGCTTCGCTGGCAGCCGTTGCCTTAACCAGAATCATGAATCGCATGCCGTTCTCCTTGTGCGTGGTGAGAAACGGAGCCGCGCAAATGGGCGGCGGCTCCTTACTCACACGACGAGTAACCCGCCACCGGATCGACAGACGAACCGGCATGCCAGGGAAAACCCCAAACCAAAGAACGGCAGCGAGGCGAATCGCCTACATGAAGCACGGCCCGAGCTTGCGGACCTCAACCGTGCACCACGAGGCCGCCGGGCAGGCCTCGGCGATCGCCACGGCTTCTTCGCGGGTGTCGCAATTGAGCAGGAAGAAGCCGCCGATCATTTCCTTGGCTTCGGCGAATGGGCCGTCGAGCAGTTTCGGCTGGCCGTCGCGCACCTGGACGCGCACGGCGTCGTTCAACGACGTGAGCGATTCGACCGCCAGCAATTTGCCGCGCTCTTTCAGGTTCGTGGCGTAACGCACCATCTGATCGTAGACTTCGCGCCCAGCGGCTTCACCGCGTTCGACGCGCTGATTGGTGGGTTCGACGATGAGCAGCATGTAAGACATGGCGTCTCCGATTAATCGCCCCGCCGGCATGAACGCCCGGCAGACGGATGGCGGCAAAGGTCGCGCTTGCGGCGAGTGTGGGCAGCCAGTCTAACAAGCGTGAAAGACTCCGGCAAACCCCATCCGGCACGGGAACCGCAGCCGCTCGTGGCCTTTACGAGGACTCGTAATATCCGCGGCGCATAGGGATTTACTTTTGCCATGCGACACGGTAACGACGCTTTGAAGTATTCTCCGAACTCGTTAAAGTCGGCCGGCAAAAACAAACGACTCCAATAATCAGAGCATCGGGGAACCTCATGTATCGATCGTCAGTGCGCACCGCTCTCGCGGCCGCCGCAGCTTTGGCCCTTTTCCAGCTCAGCGGTTGCAGCGGCGGCGGCGGTTCCAGCACCGCCTCGTCGGGCACGCAGACTGTCACCGCCGGCTCGGTCAGCGGCACGGTCGCCTCCGGCAGTCCGCTCGTCGGGGCCAACGTCACGCTCATCGACGCGACCGGCACGAAGGTCAGCACGACCAGCGGCGCGCAGGGCGCGTACACGATCGCCGTGAAGGGCCTGACCGCGCCGTTCGTGATCGTCGCCACCGACGCCGCCGGGCTCTCCTCGCCGCTCGTCTCCGT